>NZ_JAKKRM010000003.1:0-379099 GCF_025654295.1 Shewanella sp. SM23 | reverse complement strand
GATGGTGCACAGTGACATGAATAAACTCTATGCTGATAAAGGGTATATCAGTAAAGCGCTGTCCAGTGAATTGCTGGAGAAAGGCGTGAAGTTGGTGACGAACGTGCGTAAGAATATGAAAGCAAAAGCGATGTCGTTGTGGGATAGAGCGATGCTGTCGAGACGTTTCATCATAGAAACCATCAACGACCAGTTAAAAAATATCTCTCAAATAGAACACTCAAGACATCGCAGTGTGCATGGTTTTATACTGAATATGATTGCGGGACTCATCGCCTATCAATTGAAAGACAATAAGCCACAACTGAACCTCACTAACGGGGAGTTTAATGCTATTGCAGTTATGGCTCGTTAAACCGATCTCAGGTTAAAGAGATTGTTGGGTTCAAGGCGGCGTTAAATATGACTGTTATACGTGAAGACTGAGGGTTACCCGAGCGGCTGTGATAGAGTATTGTCGATTCGGTCTGATGCTATGGCTTCGCTACGTAAACCAGTTTGCTGTACTTGTTCAAAAGAAACGCTTTGGGTGTGGGCATAGTCACCTATGGCCATCGTTTTTTTCTCTTGCTGCCAATCCGCCCCATATACAAAAGCCAGATAATCTTTGGTATCGGCAGGTATCTTGATTGTTGCGCCATGCCATTGTATGTCATCGCACACTTCAAAATGTACCGCTGGGGCATACCATAGGCCAAGGCTCGCGAGATGCACTGACTTACCTTGTTCGTTCCGCCTAAAACACACCGAAATCTCAAAAGGTTGATAATCCGGATTTTGATGCCTCAGGGTGTAACTCGCGACCCTGTGCTGCTGATCAATTAGCTGATCTAGCTGCCATTGTACTGGCGCCTGATATTGTTCAATAAACTGTTTTAACAGGGCGAGTACCGCGGCTTGTTCTGCCTCATCGACGGCAAAATCAATGTCATCATCCCAAGGCAGGATATCTTGATTGCGTATTAAACCCAGCAGGGTGCCAAAGTCTGCTACTAAACGGATCTGCCTTTGTGCCGCCATCTCAGATAATGTACACAACATATCACGGGCTAGCTGATGGGTTGCTGCATCGGCAAAAGGGGCTGCCGATTTGAGCTGATGTTTATCCGGTACCTGCAGTAGCTCAGGGGCTATTTGATATTGCTGCATCAGTTGTTGGCGTACTTCCTGAAACCACTGGGTAGTGATCACTAATCTGTCAAATTGTAAGTTGGCTAATTGAGCGGGACCGATCACAGGATAATTGGCAAAGGTGCTGCCATGCTTGGTCACATCATTATCACAGACGGCAATCACCTGTTCAGTGGCTGAGAGCTGTTTGATATAAGCTCTGGCTCCCTGACCAGCACCAAAAAGTACCAGTTTTTTCATGTATTACCCGCCTCTGCCAGTTGTAGTGCGCGTTGCAGCAATAAGTGGATCTCATCTTCATTCATTGGCAATACAAAATTGTCGGCTCGGCCGGGATTAACCATTTCCGGCACCAGCGCAGATAGCTGTTGCCATGACAGATATTGTGTCAGTTCGGAGTAAAGCGGCAACTGCACTAACCAGTCAGACAAACGGAGCAATAAGGGGTGTATATCTTGTGGTATAGCCTGCTTCGACAACACCAATTCAATAATAGCAGGCAGACTGAAACTGCAGGCTAAGCCGTGAGGCACAGCATAATGGCTGGTCAGCGGATAAGAAATCGAATGGGCGATGGCGGTTCTGTTGATGCTGATGGCAAGCCCCGCCAGAAAGCTGGCCTTCTGTAACTGCTCTCTGCCATTTAACTGATCCGGCTGTTTTAACACTGTCGTCAGATGCTGCATCACCAGCTCCAGCGCCTGAATGGCGTAGCCGCAGCTTATTGGCGTGTTGTGTTTATTCCACAAGGTTTCCACACTATGCGACACAGTATCTAATGCTGTATATAAAGTTTCTTGCCACGGCAGACTTAGCGTCAGTTCTGGTTGTAATAAGGTTAAAACCGGATACATGCCCGGATGAGCAAGCGAATACTTTTTATGAAACACAGCATCCCAGACGGTGGCAAAAGGGGTCACTTCTGCACCTGTGCCTGCTGTAGTAGGAATAGTAATTAAAGGCAGTGAAGGCAACCAGTCCAGAGGTTGTTTTTGTCTGAAATGCAGGTTCAGCAAACCATCAGCATGCTCCGGCTGCACCAGCGTTTGTGTCAGTACTTTCGCTGCATCCAAAGCGCTGCCGCCGCCCAAAGCAATCAGCAGCTGTGGTTTTAACGGACGAAATTGTGCCGTGAGTTTGTCTAATACATCCAGTTCAGGATTAGGAGTGATGCCATCAAACAGCAGAACTTCTGTCGCTTCGGTTAAATGCTGTGTTAGCTCTGCAACCACACCCCGTTTAGTAAAACCAGCACTGGTGATAATCAACACTGTTAAACCACGGCATTCACTGCTTAATGCTGCAAATGCACCAGGGCCAGTAACTAATAGAGTTTGCTGCTGCACGGGCAAATCGGACTCAGAGGCCGGCATCAATATACCTCATAAATGCGATTTTGTTTTGTTCTGCCGTGCTGTCCGGCCGTCCCAGATCATCCCGTGAGCCCTGAGCGATCAGCACTTCCAGTAATACAGGGCCTGTCAGCTGTTTTGCTTGTTGCATCGCCGCAGCAACTTCTGCAGCTGTGCTGGCTTTTAAATAGCTTTTATAATTTAGCGAGGTCGCCAAAGCGCCTATATTAATTTCACCAGCTACAGTAGGTTGCCCACCGACAGACTCGTGCGACTGATTGTTTAATACCAGATGCAATAAGTTAGCTGGCGCAACAGAGCCTATAATAGCCATAGCACCCAGATGCATCAGCATTGAACCATCACCATCAATACAGACCACAGCACGCTCTGGTTGCGCCATAGCCACACCTAATGCAATGGATGAAGTATGCCCCATAGCACCTACAGTTAAGAAATCACGCTGAGTTTCACCACGTTGTTTACGTAGCTCAAAGACTTCTCTGGAGGTTTTGCCGGTGGTGCTTACTACGGCTTCATCACCGGACAGGTTGTCCAGCACCACAGCCAGAGCTTCTTCACGTTTCATGGATGAAGCTGCAATCACCGCTCTGCCTGAATGGTAGTCGGCGAAGGCACCTTTACGAACCAGTAAGGCAACTGGGGACTGATGTCGTTGTGTGTACTCAACGGCCTGTTGTACCTGCAGCTGATAGTCAGAAGCAGAGTCGAGTACAAAATAAGGAATACTTAATAAATCCAGCAGAGCAGGGGTGATGCGGCCTTGTTTGATATGCTGAGGCTCATCTTTAACGCCTGGTTCACCACGCCAGCCGATAATCAGCAAAGCCGGAATTTTATACACTTCAGCGTCGGTCAATGAGGTCAGTGGGTTCACCAGATTACCCAGACCAGAGTTTTGCAGATAAACCGCTGCAACTTTGCCTGATGCAAGGTGATAACCCGCGGCCATCGCCAGCGCATTGCCTTCGTTGGCGGTAATACGGTGCTGGCTGGCTGGCAGCTGATCGTCGACATAAGCGCAAAGATTCGCTAATAACGAATCAGGCACACCAAAAAACATCTCGATCTGGTGCTGCTTTAAGCTCTGGGAAAAGGCATCTGGCTGGATCACTACTTCCCTCCCGGGATCAACTCAAGAATTTGTTGAATAGGCATCATATCGGCGTCTGCTTCGGCAGAGCGGCTATGGGTCAGGATAGACTGGGCAGTTTTGACCATAGCAGGGTAAGCGCTACGTAATAGCTGGTTGGCATAAATCACTACGTTAACACCATGGTCTTTCAGCTGTTTTTCAGTGACTTTGTTGTAACTGGATGGCACTGCCACCAGAGTTTTACGATTCTCTAACGTGTTGTATTTTTTACAAAATTCAAAAACTTCATCCGGCGTTTTTTCTCTGCTGTGGATCATAATGCCGTCGGCACCTGCATCGAGAAAAGCTTCAGCTCGTTCCATCGCATGATCAATACCCATGCCTAAAATCAGGCTTTCAATCCGGGCGATAATCATAAAATCACGGGTGGCCTGAGCATTTTTACCAGCGCGGATTTTGGCGCAGAAGTTTTCAATACTGTCCTGAGTTTGCTCAACATCAGTGCCAAACAAAGAGTTTTTCTTCAGACCGGTTTTATCTTCAATAATCACGGCCGACACGCCAAGGCGTTCAAGTGTTTTTACGGTAAAGACAAAGTGTTCAGTTTTGCCGCCGGTGTCACCATCATAAATAATAGGTTTAGTGGTTACTTCCAACACTTCGTTTAAGGTCACCATACGGGACGATACGTCTACCGCTTCAATATCAGGTTTACCTTTGGCGGTGGAGTCGGTCAGGCTGCTGCCCCACATGCCATCAAATTCCTGTGGGCCATCAGGGGTGTTCACTTTGGTATTTTCAATAATTAAACCGGACAGCGCGTTATGAATATCTAAAAAACGCACCAGAGGTTTAGCGGCCAACATACGGCGCAACGAACGCAGACGAATATCAGGCGTAGTGCCAATTTCTTTCATGGCAGCATGTAAGCGGGTAGAGGAAATACCCTGAGTGTATGGCACTTCTACCAGTTTACCGCCCCATTGAGCTAATGCATCAATCACCCGTTGTCTGGTTTTAGCCTGCACGCCATCTTGCCAGTCGTCACCGTGCACCACAAAATCAGGTTTTAATTGTTTCAGATTGGGCACGTAATCCAGCGTCGTTTGAGGGATCACTGTGCAAACGCCTTTGATATTTTCAACCACAATTTTGCGTTGCTCAAAGGTCATAAAAGGCACTCTTTTATAACTGGCAATGGCTTGATCGGTCAGCAATCCTACGGTGACGTCACCCAGTTCAGCTGCTTTTTTTAAAATATTCAGATGACCCGGATGAACCAGATCGGCACTCATACCTACATAGACGGATTTTGTCATGATAATTTTGGCAACCCTGTTTAAACATTTAATGAGAGTGGATCTATGTTACTACCTAAGTTAAGTTATCGTCCAATAAAGGAAATAGTTTAGAAACTCTGTTATTCAGCGACATTATTTTTTATTCTGTGATATTGCTGTAATTGGCATGGCTCCAATCCTTGCGTGGAATATGCCAGTCCTCTCCGTACAGCAACTGTAAATATTGCCTTGCATCGGCGGGAACCGTTAAAGACTGAACTTGGTACTCTAGGCTGATCCATTCTGAGGTTAGGTCATTCGGCGCTTGCAAAATTGGTGGTGCCAATCAGCATAGCAGCTCCAACTATATGGTTGGCATTATGGCTAAACTGGCAGCCAATATCAGTAATGAAAATCCTGAATTCCTGCAGATTTTTCATCCGATGTTGGTTTTGTGGTGGAAATATTTTTTGGAAGGAGAGCAATTATACATTGAAAAATCTTTTGTGTTGGATCAGGTCAGTGTCAGTTATTTAAGAAAGATAAAATAACCTGAGATCACTGTCAGAATTACAGCCTTGGGCCTAAATAGTATTTCAAGCCCAAGATTGTAGTGGCCTAATATTACTGAGTAATACAACGTTCAAGTCAGCCGATTTGCTTTTGATGATCCCGCAAGTACCACCAGTCAGGATGACAGCTGTTATTCAAAATATAACTGACATTGTTGATAAAATAATCTTCGCTGCGCCCATCATTAAATAGGATCTGTTTGCTGTGCTGTAATATTTTTTCAGCATACTGGCCAGGATTCTCCAGCATGGTAGCTATGGCTAAAAGTAGTGAGTTGACATCTGACACTGTAACGCCAAAGTGTTCGCGGTCCTGAATATAATCAAAATGCCCCAGTTGTTCTTTCAATAAGTGGTTACCTGGAGAAAAAAATACTACAGGGCGTTTGGTTGTCAGTGCAAAAGTAAATGCAGTTGACGAAGTGTCTGAGATTAACACTGCAGCACGGCCATAATTAGCCAGATAGTCTCCTCTGGAGCTGTCTAACTCGCAGCGAGAATGCTGGCAATATTCTATTGCTGCACGTATAGCATCTGCTGTTGGGCTATTTTTCCCTGCCCGTACTCTGGACAAGTCTTTAGGGTGAGGACGAAACACTATGCGATAGGACGGAAATGCCTGAACCAAAGCCTCAAGAATTGCGGATGCCTGATAAATAGAGTAGGTCAGCTCGGTTTTGTCCGGCATTTCAACACTGGCCGTAGGGGCGTATACCAGAGTATCTGATGCTTCAGCCATTTGCTGAAGTTTTAGTCTGTTGTAGTCCAATCGTGGATAACCACCAGGGATCAAGATGACTTCATTTTTATAGTCACCATCTAACAGTAGTTGTTTCATGCCATTAAAAGCTGGGCGCGATGAGGTGAAAATGTAATGGCGTTTTGGTTGCGAAATGGATTTATACAAAACGTCCTCAAACAAACAATAATCATAAATTACATGCATAAAAGTGACTTTGCAGACTGATGGCGCAGAACAAGGTATAAAGTGTGGTGTTATGGCTAGATCAGCAGTGTTATTGAGTACCGCAGAGAGATTACTTTGTAGATGTAATTGAATAGAATTATCGCCCGCTAAATCAGTTTCATCAGAGTAACTGATCACTTCGTAGTGGTTAGTCAGCTTTTCCGCCAAAGGATTGACGTGCTGACGAAAACCACCTCCTCCGGCACATCCGCCTGCGTAGAAATTAAAACTGATTAGGCTTTTTTTTCCGACTACTTTGGTTGATTTTAGTTGGGTTATGCGTTGTTCTAATGAGGGAATGTCACTTAATGGGACTTGCAGCAATTCAGGCAGCTTGATGCCTTCCTGATGTAAAGTTCGCAAAAACGTCAGGCTCGTTTCTGACTCTAAATTCAGGATTAATAACGGGTTTACCCCAGCAACTATAAGTCGGTTGCGGGCGGCTTCTTGATGTTTTTCCAGCGAAATTGCGATTAGTACACAAGTGTTGCTGGTTTGAACTGTGGCCTTTATTTGATCGCTGCTGTAAATAGGTAGGCTCTCTTTGGTGCCTGTAGCTATTTCGTCAATAAAACCCTGTACCACAACGCCCGTATCGGTGAGCATTTTCAAGGTCAGGGACGCAAAACTCCCCGCTCCGGCAATGTAATACGACAATGGCTGCATATAAACTCCTCGTGATTCTTGTCGTCTATCGGCTAGTAACTTTAATCTGTGCTGTATCTGCATAATGTGCGGAATATTGCAATAACAGCTTGATATAATTTGCATTTAATGCGAAGGCAAAATTGTCTGTACCGCCTGGTGCCAGCATCTCTGGCTGCAACAGATAAAGCAGCTGTCAGTCAATATACTGACTGAGTTCAGCATAAAGTGGCAGCTGCAAAAACCAATGGTATAGCTTTTCTAGCAATTGCATATCTTCCACCACAACTTCATGTGTTTTTAACCGTTCAATAATAGCTGGCAGACTAAAGCTACTGTCTTTGAGGCACGCCATAGTGGCTGATCAGCGGATAAGAGAACGAATGCGCTATGGTGGGCGGTTCTTTGATACTGATGGCAAGCCTTCCAGAAAGCAGGCTTTTGTAACTGTGCTTTGCCGTTTAGCTGATCCGGCTGTTGCAACATGGTAGTCAGGTGCTGCATCGTTATCGTCCAATAAAGGAAATAGTTTAGAAAAATGCCCATTTTTGTCAGGGCTTATTCTGTGATATTGCTGTAATTGGCATGGCTCCAGTCTTGTTTGGGTATATGCCAGTTGTCCCCGTACAGCAGCGTCAGATACTGCTGAGTGCTGGCCGGAATAGTTAAGACATGACCCTGATAATCCAGACTCACCCGTGCTGAGGTTAATTCGTCCGGAGCCTGCAAGGTCGTAGTGCCAACCAGCCAGTATCTTAAAGGGCCAACCTTATGCTTAATAATAAAGTCCACTAAATGCTCTGCAGACATGCCCGCGCTTTGCAACGTCACTTTAATAATACGCCAGCCTTGCTGTGGGCCTTCAGCTGTATCAAATATACCTGACTGATAACTGACCTGCCATGGCGTTGCGTGCTGAGCGTCGGCCGCGAGAAAAGATTGCAGCACTTCAAATGCGGCTTCTGCATGCTCAGCGTCAATGGCGATATCCACATCATTATCCCAGGGCAATAAATCTCCTTCCCTGACCAGTCCCAGCAAAGTGCCGTGGTCAATGTAATAGGGAATGTTTTTTTTGCTTAATACGCTGGTCAGTTGCAACATTAATTGCCTTGCCTGATGGTACAACTGCCCTCGTTGTAGCGGCTGTAATCCTTTCAATACTGTGGCTGATGCCACGGAAATGGCACTGGCTACTATGCCATATTGCCCTATGAGCTGCTGGCGGATTGGCTGAAAATACATGCTACAAATTACAATCTGACTCCAGTCGTACTGCTGGATTTGTGCCGGGCTAATCACCGGCACCTGATCAATAAAAGTGCCTTGTTTAGTGACGTCATTATCTGCTATTGCCAGCACAGTGGTATCCGCTTGCTGTTGGTACCAGTATAAGGCCCGTTGTCCACCGACGCTGGCACCAAATAAAATAATGGATTTTTTATGCACTGTCTTATACCTCTGTCAGCCCACACTCAGATGAATTTTTAGCTTCTGTCTTACTGTATCGTACTGGCCTGTTTATTGCTTTAACATTCAGATTTTACTAAGGTAGCTAAAGCAAAGGCGTGATGGAACTAAACAGAGAAAAAATGGGATCTGAAGTCAAAGTATATATTGCAGGCGCAGGGTCTTTTGCCGTGACTGTGTTGCATTGCCTGTTGCAGCTTGAGATCTCTGTTGACGGCGTTATTGATGAGCAACAGCAAAGCCCGTGGCACGATTTGCCGGTGTACAAAGCTTCTGAACTGGACGCAGCGATTCCTTGTGTCGTTTTTCTGGCGGTTTCCAGTGCAGTCCATCAACAGGCCGCATTACAAAGATTAACCTTAGCGGGTGTGCAGCGCTCACAGATCCTCAATGTGCAACATGACTCCGCTTTAGTTTTGTTAGAGTCTTTGTTTCAGCTGAATTACCCGGTCAAACCAGTGCTTTTAAGCCCTCCTTTAGTGGATATGGCCACTGTGGAACAGCGGATTTTGGGTCCTTTGTCAGAACGATTGCCTGCTCCTCAGCCAGACAGTCCTTTAATCAGTTTTCATTTTTATGGCAGGGCTGGTGCTTATCGTCAGCATTTAAACCCTGTAGCACAGCAGTTAGCTCAGACCTATCAGCTGGTCACTTTTTCTGACGAGCCAGATAAAGCCGAAGAAAAATCGGTGAATTTAGTGCTGCAATCTTTAAGTGCAAGTGAGCAAAACACCAGCTCAGCGCTGGCTATCTCATCCCGCTTCTGGCGTTGTGCGCATCCTGCTGTACCAAAACTAAGCTGTATGCATGTGATTTATGATTACGATCCCTTTGACCGTAAAGCTGATATAGCCCAGCCAGAGCGGCATTATATTTTTGCGTCCTCAAAGCCTGCTTTTGACCGGATGCAACAGGAATTAATAGCGGGTCAGTTTAAAAACCAGGTGGTGTTGATCCCCGGCGGTTACCCGAGGTTAGACAGCAACAGAGCCCAGTTTCAGCAGTATCAGGGGCCTGTCGATTGTATTATTTATGCACCTACCGCCAGTATGTTTGATATCCCGGATTGCCAGTGGAGTTACTCGCTTTATCATGGTGTGCAAATTCTGGCTGCGCTTGAGAAACACTTCCCGCAGTACCGGATTTTATTCAGACCTCATCCCGGAGATTTGGCCTATCTGCAATCGGGCAAACCGGCCAAAGCAGCACAGGCGTTGCGGGATACGCTGGCGTTTTGCCAGCAATCCCGTTGTGAACTGGATTTAGGCGGCTCCAGCTATATGGCAACCTATCAGCGCAGTGCTTTGATGGTATCCGACACTTCATCGACGGCTTTTACCTTTGCGTTAACCTGTCGCAGACCTGTAGTGTTTTACGCCCCAGATAATCAGAAACTAATGGAAAAATACGGTAATTTTTCTTCCATTAAGGACAGACCGGCTTTTGGCGCTTGTGTTTCGGATGTTCAGATGCTGGTCAGTACAGTACGGAATATGTTGCAGGCTCCAGGCCATTATAGGGAACGGATAGAGCTGCAGACTGAAAAAGTGTTGTTTAATGATGGCAATACAGTGAGCTATTTTAAAGATACAGTTAAAGCCATCCTTGGTGGATATGATTTACCAGGCTGGTGGCGTTTAGAATCGGGGCGGTGCAGCTGAAAATGTGGATTAAATAATGACTGATGTAATACAAAATAATGCTAATACAGGTCTGTGTCTTTGGGTAACAGGCTTGCCTGGTTCAGGAAAAACAACACTGGCGCAGCTGTTGCAGAAACAAATTAAAAGTCTGGTGGGCAGGCAATTTTTGTTGCTTGATGGCGATGAATTACGTGAGGTATTTGGCAGTACAACTTTGCATCAGTCAGAGCAACGCAAAAATTTGTCGTATCAGTACGCCCGGCTGGCACGGTTGCTTTGTTCGCAAGGGGCAAATGTTATTGTTTCAACTGTCTCAATGTTTGAAGACGTGCGGCAATGGAACAGAGAAAATATTACAAATTATCTGGAGATTTTTATTGATGTGCCGATAGAAGTCTTAATAAGCAGAGACAAGCATGGCCTCTACAGCGGCGCTATGCGTGGCGAAGTGAACAATGTATTGGGTATAAATGCCAGCTATGAGGCGCCTTTGAAACCAGATATCCGGATATGCCCTATGCCGGAGGACGAGGTGGAGAAAAGTCTGAAGCAGCTGATCAATGAATTAAAGTCAAAGATTGTGGAGTTAAATAATGAAAACTGAGTGGAATTACACTGAACTTGCGGAAGCCTATTTAAAGCGTCCTGACTATGCCGATGACGCTATCGACCAACTCTTTGCTCTGGCTGGCTTGGCGGCGGGAAAACATGCCTGTGATGTCGGTGCTGGTGTTGCACATTTGACTTTGCATTTATTAAAACGTGGTTTACAAGTCAATGCCGTTGAACCGAACGATGCAATGCGAAGCCGCGGAATTAAACGTACTGAAGGCATGAATGCAATCTGGTTTGAAGGGGTAGGTGAAGCAACAGGACAACAGTCTGGCGTGTTTGATATTGTTACTTTTGGCTCCTCTTTTAACGTCTGTGACAGACCAAAAGCTTTGTTGGAAGTAAAACGTATTGCCAAACCACAAGGCTGGTTTGCAGCTATGTGGAATCACCGCGATTTAACAGACCCAATTCAGTCTGAAATTGAAGCCCTGATCCGTACCCGTGTTGAAGGTTATGGTTATGGAGTGCGCCGTGAAGATCAAACCGAAGTGATGGAGCAAAGCGGCTTGTTTAACGCCGTTCATTATATTGAAGGCCATGTAGTGCATCAGCAGGATATTGCATCTGTAGTTGAAGCCTGGCGCTCACATGCCACTCTTGCCCGTCAGGCTGGCGACTTATTTGAACTGGTGATTGAAGATATTGAAAAATTTCTGCTGGCTTTAGGCACTGATCATATTCAAATCCCCTACACCACCAGGTTGTGGGCCGCGCAGCTGAAAGCATAAAGGGGCTATTATGGGGTTGTTGTTTGGTACTAAGGCACAGACGTTAGCCAACCTGGAAGGTCAGCTACAGCATGCCAGCGTATTGCCCCAACTGGTTGCCAACACGGCTGTATTGCAGCAGCCTGAATCACTTCAGCTGCTGCGCTCAGAACTGGAGAAACGGCAATGGCTGGATACTGATCTGGTGGTGCGAAGCAGTGCACAAAATGAAGACAGCTTTGAGCATTCTCTGGCAGGGCATTATGACTCTGTATTGCATGTGCGGGGATGGTTGGCTTGTTGTGACGCTATGCAAACCGTGGCCCGGTCTTATGGCCCATCCGCTGTAGATGAACAACTGCTGATCCAGCCCCAATTACTGGATGTGGCCCTCAGCGGTGTGATTTTCACTCGTGACCCTTCTACTTTGGGACACTATTGGGTGATTAATTATGATCCGCTGTCGGGTCGTACTGACTTAGTTACCTCTGGCGAAAAAGCCGAACTGGAAACCTGCTATATCGCCAAAAGTTGTCCTTTGTCTTATTACCCCGAAGGGCCATTAGGCAAATTGTTGCTGGCTGCAAAAGAGCTGGAACTACTGTTTAACTGTGACCATCTGGATATAGAGTTTGCTTTTGACCAGCAAGGCCACTGTTTTATTTTACAAGTCAGGCCTTTGGTTAAAGACTGGTCTGTGGCACCAACAGCAACGGAGTCGGCTGATGTGCTGGCTCAGGTGGCGCATAAGTTTGGCCAGTTAAACCGCCGTCATCCGTTTTTAGGCGGTGAGCGCACTGTATTTGGTGTGATGCCTGACTGGAATCCGGCTGAAATTATTGGTGTCAGGCCACGACCACTGGCTATGAGTTTATACAAAGAGCTGGTGACCGATAGTATCTGGGCTTACCAGCGTGATAATTACGGTTACAGAAACCTGCGCAGTTTTCCGCTGCTGCATAGTTTTGCCGGTGTGCCTTTTATTGATGTCAGGGTGAGTTTTAACTCTTTTGTGCCCGGAGATCTGGGCGATGAACTGACCGACAAGCTGGTGGATTATTACATCAGTCAACTGGTGAAAAACCCGACCCAACATGACAAAGTGGAGTTTGAAATCATTTTGTCCTGTTACACCCTGGATTTACCCCAGCGGCTGGAATCACTTAAAGCCCGTGGCTTTGACGATGATGAACTGATGTTATTGCAGCAATCATTACGGGGCCTGACCAACAGAATTATCAATTCTGAAAACGGTTTGTGGCTAAAAGATATCGAAAAAATAGAGATGCTAAAAACAAGGCAACAAAGCTTGTTTGACGCTGATTTACCGGTCTTTGATAAAATTTACTGGATCATCGAAGACTGTAAACGTTATGGCACTTTGCCTTTTGCCGGTTTGGCCCGGGCTGGTTTTATTGCAGTACAAATGCTGAAATCTATGGTGACAGTGGGCATTTTGTCAGAGCAAAATTACGCCAGCTTTATGAATTCTCTGGAAACCATCAGCTCTGCGTTGGGTAAAGATCAACAGCAGATGGAGCCGGACAGCTTTTTAGAACTCTATGGCCATTTGCGCCCCGGCACTTACGACATCACCAGCTTACGCTACGATGAAGCGCAGGAATTTTATTTAGCCAAATCAGCCGCCGTAGGCACTAAAAGCCTGGATGAATTCCATTTGTCATTAAAGCAGCTTGAGCAATTACAAAGTGCTTTAGACTCACATCAGCTGCAACACACCATCATCAGCTTGTTTAGTTTTCTTAAAAAAGCCATTGAAGGCCGTGAATACGCCAAGTTTGTCTTTACCCGCAGTCTGAGTCAGGTGCTGAAATTGCTGGCGGATTGGGGTGAACAGCATCAGTTAAACCGGGATCAGATGTCCTATCTGGATTATTCGGTGATCCGGCAGATGTACAGCAGCACAGTGGATGCAGGCCAGTTAATCCGCAGCAGCATAGCGTCTGGTAAACAGCAGTTTAAACAAACAGAATCTGTGGTGTTGCCAGCCTTAATTCATTCTGAGCAAAACATTTACCAGTTTCATTTAAGTGCAGATGAGCCGAACTTTATCACTTTGCAGTCCTGTATCGGTGAAGTGCAGTCCTGTACTTTAGGTCAGGATTTAGCGGGCAAAATTTTACTGATCCCAAGTGCGGATCCAGGCTATGACTGGATTTTCTCTCAGGGCATTATTGGTTTTATTACCAAATATGGCGGAGTGAATTCTCATATGGCCATAAGGGCTGCAGAGCTGAATATGCCGGCCATTATTGGCGCAGGTGAAAAGCTATATCGCCAATGTGAGCAGGCCAGAACACTGGAGTTGGATTGCAGCCAACGGCTGGTCAGGGTGTTGCAGTGAAGCTGGTGCTGGTCAGCCAAAGGGTTGAAGTCAATACAGCAACAACAGAACGCAGAGATATGCTGGATCAACGCTGGGCTTTGTTGTTGGCGCAAGCTGGTTTTATCGCCATGCCGGTGCCAAATCTGTTGCCACTTACGACTGAAAGCTTTTCAGGGCTGACTATCGCAGGTGTGGTGCTGAGTGGTGGCAATGATCTGGTGGCATACGGCGGTGATGCACCTGAACGGGATGCTCAGGAATCTACACTTCTGGAGTTAGCCAGGCTACAGCAGTGGCCGGTATTGGGGATTTGCCGTGGTATGCAACTGCTGACTCACTCTACAGGTGGCCAGTTGCAGCAGATTGGTGGCCATGTGGCGGTGCGGCATCAGCTGAATTTTGCCGGGCAGAATCGTTCTGTAAACAGCTTTCACCGCTGGGCTTGTCTGCCGGACTTGCAGCAATGGCAGGTGACAGCACAAAGTGCGGATCAGAGTATTGAGGCGATAGCGCACCGCAGCTTACCCTGGTGTGGCTGGATGTGGCATCCGGAGCGTGAAGCTGAGTTTCATCCGCAGGATGTGCAATTTATCCATGATTTTTTTTCGGGCTCTGCTTCATGAACCAAGTAAAAACAAAAGCATTAATTCTTGCTGCCGGACAAGGCAGCCGATTACGACCTTTTACTCAGTCTGCTCCTAAAGCCATGGTGCCTTTTGCTGATGTGCCTTTATTTGATTACCAACTGGCGGTGTTACGCCATTGTGGTATTGAACAAATTGCGGTTGTTACCGGGTACTGTGCTGAAACACTCGCTGCTTATCCGCTGCCGCAGTTTTATAACGCAGAACATCTGAGCACCAATATGGTGTACAGCTTGTTTTGTGCCGAAGACTTTATGGCAGGCAATGAGGATCTGTTGATTTGTTATTCCGACATTTTGTATCAACCGCAATTGATAGAGCAGTTACTGGCCACAGAAGCTGATGCTGCTGTAGTGGCTGATTTAAACTGGTTTAAACTCTGGAGCTGCAGAATGGATGACCCTTTATCCGACGCTGAGAGTTTTAAAGTCAAAGAGGGGTACCTGCTGGAATTAGGCAAAAAAGCATCTTCGCTGGATGATATCAGTGCGCAGTATACGGGTTTGATTAAAATCTCAGCCAGCCGCCTTGCCGATTTTATTCAGTGTTATCGTAGTTTGCCGGAAGACAGACTTTATGACGGTAAAACTAAAAGCCAGATGTTTATGACCAGTTTGCTGCAACTGATGATAGAGCAGGGCTGGCGTATTAAACCGGCCTATTGCAAAGGCGGCTGGCTGGAAATTGATACTGTGGAGGATCTGACTCAGTATCAGCAGATGGAGGCTGAGGGGCGCCTTTTGACTGAGCTGGCACTGGATATCCCTATGCTGAAAAATCTGCTGTTACAGGGTAAAGCTAGCCTATATCAGGACTAGTCACTATATTTTTACAATCTCCGCTATACTCTAGTCCTTTTTCAGGTCGTTAGTTGCCTTGTAGCATGCTAGGCAGTTCATATTCTAAATAATCTGCTAGTGCTAGCCAATCATAACGCTCCTGTGCCGCTAATATTGCGGGGAGCATAAGGGTGATTTCATCGGCTTGAGGCGCACTCTTTAGTATCGGCTCTAAGAGATTGAGACATTCACGGAATTGCTGTGAAGCTTCAGCCTCTCGCCCAAGTCTAAATTTATGGGCGGTAGCGATAAGTTTTGCAATAAGTGAATAAACAAGATCATTTGTCATTTGATAAATGCCTTATACTGAGCGCCATGGATCCTTGCTCCATCCAAACTCGATTGATAAAACTTAACATTATGTTTTGATTGAATATAGTGTTCAAGACTGCGCAAATATCCCCTAAAATTTAAATCAGTTGGCACTCTTTCACCATGACCGTTAATGAGCCAATGCTTTGCATTATTGACTTTGGGCCCCAGAGCCCCATCAGGCCAAAATGCATGGGTTTTATTATTGGCATAACAGAAATCACAACCAAATAGGGATATTTGGTAGGCCCCTAAATACACGGCGAGATCGACGGCCGGATGAACGACACTGCCATTGGTAAATAATCGCTTCTTAGGAATTTTCTTCGCTAAATCATCATAGAGAGAGCTACTCGAATAAGCACAATACTTGGGGCCCTGCCATTGTGCGAGGATCAGAGGATTAATTTTGGGAAAGTAGACTAAGGTGACATGCCTTGTCTGTTCCATGGGGAAATGGTCTGGACGGATCTTAGGATCTATACTCAAAATAATATCAGGTAGTATATCGTGCTGAAGTAAAGCCTTAAATGAGGTATCAACTGCAATAATCAGTTGTCTCAATGATACTGGCTGTTGCGCTAATTCGAATAAATATGAATAGTGATCCTCGAGGGTAGGGCCCGAACCTATGACAATACAGTGTGAATTTCTATGGGTATTTAAGAGTAGTGCAGCATCAGGATCGTTTAATACACTGGGAATATTGGCATTAATTCTTGCCAATGACGTTTCATCAACCGTGTGTTTTTGATTCGCAAAATTGCGGTTGAGTTCGTAGACGAGCAAATCTCGAGTAATGGCATTCTCATTACTGGTCAAAATTAACTCTGGCGTAATCGCAATATAGGGATAAACTAAGGTTTTATTTGCATGTTCCTTTAAACTAACTTTTGGATGCTTTAACCATTCGCTTTGATCTGTGTAACTGATGAGGAGGGCAAAAACGCTGAGGTTTAAAATGCAAACATCAATTGAAAGATACTGTGGATTATCGATAAGTAAACTTGGTACATCTCCCATACCGACACCGTAGACGGTTACGTGAGTTGCATCTGCAGGTAATGTACTGATAAAGAGCCGTGCTTCGGCGATGCGGTCATGACGACTACTGAGCTGAATACCATTAACACTGATAGTTTGATTACGACTGTTGATAAGGTGAGCATCTAATTCATTGATGGTTTGGTTTTTAATCGCAGCAGCTACGATAGGCCAACGCTTAACGATAATATTGAGATTAGACGCAAATAGCTCGGTCATTCCGTTTCTCCGGAAGATTTCTGGGAGTTTGATATCACCAAGGTCACTATCTGGTCTCTCCACAGGAGACAGTTCGCGACATTAATGAAAATTATCTAAAATTAATAAATCATTATAAAACATGCTTTTAAGTGTGTTTTGTGCGATTTTGACATTAACCAAAATTACTGTATTTTAGTCTAAATTAATCCCTATGGTGGCACATAGGCGGCACAGGATTTAAGGCTAAGTCATTATGAGCATTGAAACAAGCTTCACAAAACGTGCTTTCGAACAGCTCGAAATCGGTCAAAAACGCTTCAGAATTGCGGATTTCGGCCATCGAGACTCAATTAATGGCTTAATCTTAGATGTTTTTCCATCGGGAAAAAAGGTTTTTCGCTTTCGCCGCAAGCATTTAGGTAAAGACGTCACTGTAACGATCGGGGAGTTCCCGCATTTAACCATAGAGAACGCCCGCAAACAGGCCAAGCATATTGCCGTAGACTTAGCAGAAGGGGTGAATCCGAACGAAGCGAAACGCCTTGCCAAGCTTGAAGCTGAGCGCAAAGAAGCCTTGTCTATCAGCGTTCAACAATTGTTTGATTCCTTCGAAGCTGAGTTTATGGTCAAAATCAAAACGGGTGAACGGCGACTCAATTCCCTTAAGGATATTCAATCCACATGGAAGAACCATATTCAGCCGCGCATTGCCCATTTGCCCGTTGAGAGTATCACCACTGTCGAAGCCGAAAATCTGCTTAAGCTGATCATTACTAAAAACTCTGCCGCTGTTCGCAATAAATGCCTGACCTTGCTCAAGTCGATGTTTAACGAGCAAGCCATTAATCCCTTTGGCCGCATCAAAAAATTGGCGGCGGTGAAGCGTGAGCGGATTTTGAATCAGCATGAGGTGCGGGCATTACTCGAGTCATTGGAATTTGAAGCGCCGCTTTACCGTGATGTAGTCATGCTATTACTGTTAACTGGGCAGCGTAAAAGCTGTGTGTTTAGCATGGAGTGGCGCGAGATAGATCACCAGCGCGGCGTGTGGATTATTCCGACCAGCAAGATTAAATCGAAAAAGCCCCATGCGGTGCCGTTAACCAAAGAGGTGATGGCAATTCTCGAACGCCGAAGCCATGAAGCCGCTCACGGCGTTAAATATGTGTTCCCTGCTGAGCGTAGTCACTCGGGGCATATTACCGAGAATGCAGGGAAGGGGAGTTTTTGGTATCGCATCACAGAGCGGGCAGGGCTGCGGAGTCCTGAAAAGTCAGCAACTGCGAAAGAGGATAATGTCACTATCCATGATTTACGCCGAACCATCGCCAGTTGGAGCGTAATGCGCGGTGGCAATATTCAAACCACTAGTAAGCTTTTAGGGCATAGCGATATCAGTATCACCGCCAGCACCTATGCTCATTTAGATGTTGAGAACGTGCGGGCAGAGCTCGGGATCACTACGGCGCATTTACTGGGGACATTTGTGCAAGAGTCTAAGGTGGATAAGCTGGTGAGGGAAATTGAACAGCTCTCTCTTGAAGAAAGGAAAGAGCTGCTTATTAGATTAAATTGAGGATTTTTTACTTTTATTCGTTACTCGATTGAACGGTTTGAATTTATGCTTAATTGTTGATCTTGCACTACTTAAATGACCATCTTGAAGTAATGCTACAATACCTAGAAAAATAAATACTCCACCAAATAAATAACCCATAAACGAAATGAAAAAATTATCAGATTTAGAATGTGTTACCATCATAATAATGATTCCGATGCTTGCTGATAATATGTATGCACCTATTAGTTTTATGTGCTCATAAAGTCTTGCTGAATTTCTTGAATATTTTTCTACATATCTGAAAGAGTCTTTTTTTTCTGAGATTTCGATATATCTTGCTTGATCACTATAAGCTTTCAGATGATTAAATGCGTGGGGTGTATTAATGAACCATTTACTTTCATCCAATGTGAGGTTTCTACTTATTAAACAACTAAATGCTACGCAGATTACAGGAAAGTTTTTGTCAGATGGTTCGTCAAGGTATGTTTTAATTTCTTTATAAATTTCGAACTTCTTAAGCCTACCTGTGCTTTTTTGTGCGAAAAGATGAGATAAAGTTAACGCTATACCAAAAATAGCAGCCAGTCCTCCAATCAATTTTGTAACAATATCAATGTATTCCATTTTTAATTCCAAATTAAATTACAGTGTATAGTTAAAACAATCCTGATATTTCTTAAAAGAGTGCATTGCATGTGCAGTAACTAACGGATTCTGAGTCATTTGTGCCCAAAAGTACCCTGTGATTCCACAAAGCTGATTAGAGTTTTTAAGTACATTTTCAAGTAATGGGATTGGATATCCTTTACTCTTACGACTGATAGCGTGGATGCCGCCATGTATGTAAGAACTGAGCGGCTTGTAAGAGTTGTCTTTAAATTCAAGTAACGGCTGAAGAGCATTTGGAGGCGCTTTTCCCTCCATTGATTTCATCATGTCTCCAACCATAGGTATTGAATTTCCTGCCTGAGCTGAGTCGCTGTTAAGCTCTGCAAGTAATTTATCAACCATGTTGTCTGATGCGGCAAAAATAAGCCAATGTGCCCTTACTAGAGATTCGTACTGAAGTCTTAATAGTCCTAAAGCGGAGGTAAAGGCATGTGAGTGCATTAGGATCTTAATGCTCTGAGCATGTTCCATCGAAACAGCACACAGGATGCGTGCTCCTTCTGTGCGCTTTGATAGGTGCGATTCAGGATGAGATAGAAGACCATAAACAAAATTTTCGTAGTCCGCAGAGCGTAATAGTAGCTGATCCATGCGTTCTAAATTCTTTTTAAACAGTTGGTTGAGTAAAGTCTACTCATTATTGATTTTTGAAGCAATGCAGAACAATAAGTGGCTATCAGTCTTTGTGCATCTCTAAGTGATGCGCTGTGGTAATATTCAAACTACCAATAAGTTACTCCGCCATAGTCCTCTGCCGTTAGGCAAATATATAAAAATAGCCTGTATCACAACCAGCACCTATGCTCATTTAGATGTTGAGAATGTCAGGGCAGAGCTAGAGATCACCACTGCGCCTTTACTGGGGACGTTTGTGCAAGAGTCTAAGGTGGATAAGCTGGTGAGGGAAATAGAGCTGCTCTCTAGTAATGAAAGAAGAGAGTTGTTTTCAATGATATCCAACTTAAGCTAGTACACATTAAAACCTATTAATTTTACATATTCATAACGTCTAGATATATTTGAATATTTTTCAATATACCTGAATAAATCAATTTTCTCTTATATTTCAATATATCTATCTTGAACGATATAGGCATTTAGGTGGCCAAATGCGTATGGAGTGTAAATAAACCATCTTAAAGTGAGGTTATCTGCTCGATAAATAGCTATATGCAATGCATATTGCTGGGGGATTTTTTTGTCTGAAAAATCGTCAAAACATGTTTTAATCTCTTTGTATAATTCGTATTTTTTAATCTTTCCTGTGTTTTTGTGCAAAAGATGAGGTAAAGTCAATGTTGAGTCTTAAATAGTAATAAATCACCATGTTTTTCAATTAAATCAATGCCTTGTCACTTCGTTCTGGCATTGATTTAAAACTGAAATGACTTAAGTATTGCTTTAGTTGTCACAAGAGATTTTCTTTCCGTAAGTAATTTTGTTGGGGCAATTTACACAATCTAAAATTATGTGCGTATAATCTATATTGAAAAATTTGAGGTCGATCAATTATAATTCTATATATTTTTATAATTAAGCTATATAGATATAGATTCTATTTTGTTAATTATCTTAATTATTTTTTCTAGATAGTTTTTTTCAATACAATGCTTATTTTCATTATAAGTTACGAATGAAAGTAAATAAGAACGATATCCGTTTAGTTTGTTTGTAATTTGATCTTTGATATATTTTTTAAAAAAAATCTCATTGTAATAACCAAACTTATTTTTAAAATTCAGCTTTGAAATGTTATATAAGTCTTTCATGATTATTTCGTGAGGGGTTCCCTTGTTGATTTCGTATATAAATTTGTTTATCTTCTTTAATTTTTTATTTGAAAGCCATATTTTTCCTTCTGATATACTTATCTCTTTAGATAGGAAAATCCTCCTTGGTTTTTTATTCTTAATTACATATCCGTTAAGTGATATTGTGTTTGTGCTTGTCACTCTTTTGCTTTTATTGAGTTTTAATGATAGCAAGGATACAAGTATTGATATCTCATTTTCAAAAGAATTATTGTGAACAAAAGGATTTGTGCTAGATGAGAAAAGCATGTCATCGGCATATCTTGTGTAAATAATATTTTTATTGTCACAGTATTTCTCAATTAGCAAGTCAACTTTTCTGAAAATTAAATTTGATATTGCTGGGGATGTTGGGAACCCAATGGGTAATATTTCTTTGTCTCTTATATTTGTGTTTTTGTGATTTGCAGAAACTTTGTGTGTAACGGCTAGGAAAGCAATTTCTAGCTCTGAAAATTTCCGATTTTCTTTTGTGTTGGAAAAAAAAGGACTCAAGAGTGATTTAATCTCAGATGTTTTTATGGAATGAAAAAAACTCTTAATGTCAAGTCGTAAGAAGTAATATCCAAATTTGTGAGGTTCTAAAAAATCAAGATAAGATTTATTTTCTACAAAACCACAGGCAGATGAGTTTATAGGAAGTTGTTTTAGTAGAATTCGATTAATCTTTTGATTAATAAAAAAGTGGTTACTATTAGTTGTTATTGAGAATAAGTCTTCTTTTCTAAAGTGATGTTCACGTACATTCCGTTCGAAATCATCAAATAACTTTAATTGTGTACCTAATATTTTTTGTGAAAAAAAATCTCTACTAAACTTTTTCATTAATGAAAGCTCCAATCCGATACAAAAGAACAGCATTACACCGAAGGTGTGCCCTCAGATAGCATAATATCGCAACATGCTGAAGTAGCTTATTTGGGCTAGGAGGGGCAAGCCCTCAAATCATTGGTGCAAGACCAACAATTCCCACTAACTATCGGATTGGAGCTGTTTGATTATATCATATAATTCAGGAAAATAAACTTTAAATTGTTTTTGAAAATCTTCTTTTTTTGCTACTTTTTCCTCTATGAAATTTATCGAGAAATCAATATATTTTGTTACCCACCCGTCAGCTTTGTCTGGTGTGGTTATATTCAAGAACTTATTTAGTTTTTGTAGTAGAAACCTAGCTTTTTTAGTTGTTTTGCTGGTTTCGTTGTTGAAAGGTTTTTTATTGTTTAAAATTTTAGTTTTTCCATTGAATAAAACTCTCATGTAATCTATTAGTAGATGTTCATCTATTACCTTGCTAGCTTTAAACCTAGAAATAATAGGGGTAATGTCAACTGAATACTCGTGTTTTATCCATTCATAGAATACTTCTCTACTGTCGTATGATATCAAACATTCTTCGAATGTTGTGTTGTTAATATATATGCTTTTACTTCTTAGATAGGTTTTAAGTTCGCTTATAGTGTTGTGGAATGTTGGAGTTAATATAATTTGTTTTGTTAAGTTTATTTTTAACTCAATCCCAATGGATTCTATTATGTTGTCTATGGTTTCTCTCATTAATTGATACTTAAAGTTATATCCTTTACTATAGTTTTCTCTCTGTTTTTCCAATGTCTTTTTGTCAAGTTTGAAATATTCGCCATTACTTTTTATATTTAAGAAAGTTTTATTGCTTTTATATGAAATGTCCCAGGCTTTATCTGCATCAAATAAAAAAAGGTATGGTATTGCAGAATTACTAAATGAAGGGTTTATTCTTTCGCCAATTACATTGCTGCTACATTTGTAAATGTCGATTTTTTGTAATTCTTGGAAATGATTTGCTAGTTTTATATTTCCAAAAGCTTCTAATTCAGTTTCGCCTTCTACAAATAAAATGAAATCGCTGAAAAATAATCTGGCTTCATTTTCGCTTAGGATATTTATAAAGCTTTCATTTTTGTAATCAGAGTTAAGTAGGTACAACTCTGTTGGAGAGCTTTTATTTTTCCGAAAACAATAAATGTTTTGCTTTTCTCTAAAGTTTTTAATAATTTGTTTTATTATTATTGGTGAGTGAGAGGTTATGAATATTTTTGGTGGTATTGTCGTTGCGGTATTTTTTTTATAGTTATAGTAACTATGAATGTTTTTTATTAGTTGCTCATTCATTTTTGGATGGAGACCAATTTCAGGTTCATCAATAAAAATAAATGGCGTTATATATTCTCGTTTGGATAGTGATATTAGAATTTTTAGAAATATATTAATAAAATGATACGAATTAGTTCCGTCAGATTGTGTTTTTAGTGCTAGACTATCAATCTCAAATGAGTGGCCTGTTAACCCAGATTTTACATATGTAAGTATTTTTTCTTTAGGTGTTAGCTTTTTTACTGTAATAATGTTTTCTAACTGGGTTACAAAATTTTTGTATTCATCAATTGAATTTTGATTTATAGAGTCATTAAAGAAATTTATAACTTTTTCATTATCTATTGTCGATAAGTTAAAGGATTTAATTGTTGAAATTAAATCCCATAAATCATCCCACTCATAAAGATTCATTCTTCTCGGTTCAATGTAGAAGAATGGGTAAAGGTATAGAATTAGATTGTGTACTTGTCTGTCATTAGTTGACCACTTTTTAGAGTTGTCATTGTAAATGTATAAGGTAAGTGTAAAAAATGTCTTTTTGTGGTCGTATTTGTTTATTGAGAAAATACCTCTTCTATCATTAGGGATTATTTTTCTTGAAATAAATGAGAAGTAATGGTTGTTAGGGTTCTTTTTTGATATGAGATGTATTCTTGTTGTGTCAAAAGTTAGAGATATTGAACCTTTTAAAGTATAGTTGGATTGAAGTGGTAAAGATTCAGTGGTTTTATTGGCTAGAGAGTCATAAAAGTATTTAATAGTTTTTAGTAAGTTCGATTTACCTACATTGTTTTTCCCTACGATACAATTGATATCACTTAGACTTTTTATTTCAAGATCTTCAAATGAAAGTATGTTTTTTATTCTTATTGATTGTATCGACACGAAATTTACTTCCCTTTCAACTGATGCACTAAGATAGATTACCATTAAATTTAATAACTTGTACAGTTATTGACAGAACTCCAAGTGAGAGCAAAAATCTTTTTTCTGAACCTGAGACTTAGTTGCTAGCGCCCATGTATGGACGCGGGTGATGATCTCAACGCCGAAAGAGACAATCCCCTTTAGCTGGGTTAGTGCTGCATCCCCATAGCGATTGGTTTTGAGTGGCTGATAGTGTTCTGGGGCAATTTCGGGATTTGCTCCTGCAACTCCTGCATCTAATCTCGAAGTTAATCCCGTATCTAACCCTGAGGCTAATTCCAGAGCCCTTGCAACAGTTCCTGAAATGATTTCTTGCATTCCTGAATCGTAGTCCTGAAATTCCCGAGATGGTTCCTGCATGTTCCTGAAATCGCCCTGCAATAGATTCTCGGAATTTTCGGCATGATTTCCGCATTCTTTCGGGCTATTCCCGCATTCCTGCAATGCATTTCGGGATTGTTGTTGGATTAATGCGGCAATTGGCTTGCTTTGTGTGTTAGTCGCTCCACTGTTGATGGTACTAGCTTGGCGCGCACAGGTTTGGGTTATATATAGCGGACGAATGGTTTGCTCGACACGTTTACAAAACACGCCGCCCATAAGCTGAGTGTATAAAGTCCAGTTGCTGCTGTCGGCTGCTTGGCGAATAGCCTCAATCCAATCAAGTGACGGATCTTTAATTGCGTCTAGGCGTCTTAATTCGCGCCAAGGGGTTACACCAACGCCACCGATTTGTTGAAACTGCCGTATGCCCCAACAGGACGCCCATACTTTTATCCGTATTGCTGAGGTGGTGGCATCTTTGCCGTAGCTGTCGTATTCAATCCCTTCACCATCGATGTTTTTATTAATGTACTTCATGATGTAACCCGTTCCTGAACCAATAGCGGGATCGATATATTCCACTTTAAAGCGGCGCTCCTTTGCGCCTTGCTCATCACCATCTTCCTCTAAGCAATAGTGTGTGAAGGTATCGACTAAGGTTTGCTGTTGCTCACTTGGGACAAATAACAGTAAGTGCCAGTGTGGGGTGCCGTCATGGTGTGGCTCTGCTACCCGAAAACCGAAAGGGGTGACTTGTTCACGGGCAAGGGCGGCACGAATGCGGGCAAAGGTGCGATTTAAGTATTCTTGGGCATCGAGTGGGGTTGCGCCGTTCCAATTGGGATTTTTATCGCCCGTTCTGGCAAAACAGCGATGGTATTTAGACGGTGTAGTCATAGTTAAGAATAGGGCGCTATAGTCCATCTCTTTGGCATAATCTTCAAAGCCACGGATGCGAACCATCAACTCGGCCTTGCGAATGGCGGGATTAGAGACATTGAGTTTGGATAATTCGGCAAGACTTGCACTATAGCCGTGTTCGTTGGTGGCTATGGTGTTTTCTAAAAGCTGTTGATTGCTCTGCCATTGGGTCTGAAAATTGCTGACGGTAATGTTACTGGCATAAATGCCTTTTTGTTTACTGACCAAATTGAGTTCCCGTGAAATGGTTTCAATTTGCAGATTGCGCTGTTTTCTTAATTTCCGTTTCCACCAAATCTCATCGCCAGCGCGGGCGAGTACGCCATAGACTTGGGCAAGCTCAACGTCATCAAGTGTGTCCAACTTAAGGTGGTTGATAATTGTCTCGCTCAGTTTTGGCGGCTTAATGCTATAGCACGCCATGTAATGTAATAGCGTGTTGTAGATAGTGAGTAATCCCTTACCTTCTGCTTGCGCTGTGATCTGTATACAGCGGCGGGCGTGTTGCTTTGCCTTTGCGCTTATATCTTGCTGCTCAATATTCACATGGTAGAAATGTTTGTCCTTACCCATAACGGCGGCAATTCGTTTAGTCAGGTGTAGCACGCTCAAATTGGCCTCGCGGCGGTTTGGCTTGCTACGATATTGCCGCATAATCGCTATACGATGAGGTGAGGGCAGGCCGTAGAGTTTACTGTCTAGCCATTGCTTATCGTGTTCATGAACATTAAGCATGTGCTTTTACCTCGCTGTTAGTCAGTAATTGCTTACCTCGCTCGTTAAGCGATAGCTTTTGCCAACGAATGCCCATCTCAAAAATCGTGGTTTCAGTGAGTAGTCCTTCACGCTTTAATCTAAATAGCGTGCGTTTTTGAAAGTGGCCGTTAAAGGTTTCAATACCGTCAACTTTGCCAAAGTCGCTGCAAATTTCTGAGCACAGGAAAAGGCTATTGCCCTGTAAGAGCCATTGGGCGAACTCCTGTTGTTCATCGGTGAGCTTGGGCATGCATAAAGTAGGGGAGGTCATCATGATTTAGCCTCCCCGTTATGTAATGGTTCACTAGGCTTTAATTGCGGGACGTCTTGGTTGTCCCCGTTAACGGGTTCGGTGTTCGTTAACGGGTTCGGTTCCTCGGTTTTGGCCTGTGTACCCGTTAACGGGTACTTAGACTCGTTATGTAACCTAATGGACTTCAAATTTACTTGAAGGTTATGGTCGATCACCGCTAATTGAATGATGATGCAAATAGCTAGGGCAAATTTATAGAGTGTGATCATAAACCCTCCCGTTAATGAAGGATTCAACATCACTTTGGCGGTACTTAACGCTGCGGCCAATTTTAACGAAGCGTAAAGGATAGCGGCCAGTGCAACGCCAAACGGATAGGGTGCCGATGGTGACGCCGAGAAATTCGGCGACCTCGGTCGGGCTGAGTAATAGATCGTTCATGGTAACTCCTGATTAAAGTAGATTTGTCAGGAGTTAAGATAATCGTGAGGGGTTAGGGTGTATGCGGTGCTAGCTGCGAGAACTATATTGCTCGCAGCGAAAACATAATCTCTCGCAGCGAGAACTACATGCTTTGTGTTGTGTTAGCTGCTCGTAGCCAGCCATAAAGACGTTCAAAACCGTTATTTTTCCACTCTAGATTTGAGCCGAGATTTGACGCAATTTTTGTTACTGAGGGGAGTAACACTTTTGCTGCGTGGCGGGGGTTGTGATAACTCCCTTGTAAGTAGAGTTCAATCGCTTGCTGCTTAACTAATCTATTAATTTTATGTTTAGAATCGTTCCCATTTTTCCCTGCTTGTTTGACCATGTTTTTACGGCCAATTGCTTCAGTTAGACTCATCATTATCAATAGGTAAAGTTCATTGCCTTTGTGGAACATTCGATGAGTAAATTCTCTTTTTAAGATTTTTGCTGATTTTAGATGGCCTGCCATTTCACACGAAAGTGCTGCTTGAAGGAGATCGGCTGCATCAGTTGGAATCATTGAAAAGACTTCAACAAAGTCACTAATGTTTTCAAAATTACTAAATGCTTCAGCCAATGTTTCGGCCGATTCGAAATGTAATATTTTACTTTGATCATGCTCTAGTTTGACGATAGGTGCTTCTTCAAGAGTTGAGAAATATTGTGATGCAATGTACTCATTAATTTGTTCTATTTCGATGAGAATGTTTTCAACACCAGATAGAACATCAATTAATTTTTCCGAGTAGGTGTCTATGCTAGGTTCAGGGCCGTCGGAAATGTAGCGTTTATACAATTCCTCCAGCCAATCATAGTTGGCGATTGAAACTACAAATTTACCAAGTAAATCTAGGTTTGGATTTTGTTCTTGGTAGAGGATGCCTGAGGTTTCATTTTTCTTGACCTTTTCACAGTTATCTTTTTTTTCATGGTGTTTGAGGTCGAAAGATTCCATTCGTTAAATGTCCATTTTCTAGTTTTATGGCTATAAGAAAACTATTAGAAATGAAGCGAAAAGTCTATAACTGAGATGAACAGGGCAAAACGGGGATTTTTGAAAATGTTACGAAAAAAAATTCTAAAAAACGTCATTCCTATGGCGGCACATAGGCGGCACAGGATTTTTTGCTTTTCGTAAATTACTGAATTTTATATATAAAAAGTGACTTATGGTCTCTCCACAGGGACTCGAACCCCGATCGGCCGCTTAGGAGGCGGCTGCTCTATCCTGTTGAGCTATGAAGAGACGACAGTGATTATACTGGTTTTATCTTTGATTAAAAGGCTTATGATTTAGTTGCTTAAATCTTAAGCGCTATGTCGTTTATCTGTACATTGTAGGCGGCATTTTGGTCTACAAGTACTGCGGTGGCGCTTTCTTCGCTTACTTGCTCAATTTTTACCGTTGCACGACTTTTGGTCGCGACGGCGCGCATTTCATTGAGTCTATCGGGTAAGTTTTGTTGTAATACTACTTGGAATTTATCACCGACACGAATGCCATGTTTACGGCCTAGATTTAATATAATCCTGTCTGCTTGTCGGCTAACGACTTGGCCAAGTAATGGCCTGCAATTAAGTGTGCTGTCTAAATCTCGGGTAGCTTGCAATATTAATTGAGTAATACTTTTTCCATAGGAGGAACGCCAGAATCTATTACTGTTGGGAGCAATGATAGCCTGTTCTTCAAATTCCCATGGGGCTGATGTGCTGTAGCTTTTGCTCCAGACCTCTTCGCCACTGATCCCATGATAGAGGCTGAGTTTGAATTGAAATTGCCTTAGCGGAGCTTCATCCCAAAATCCTAAGAAGGTGGGTTGTACAGGCTCTATCGATATATCAATGATCTGCGGTTGAAGAATATATTGGCTGTCGGTAATTTCACTGAGCCAGCTTGGGAGTCGATAACCGCGAATATCCACTAGGTCTTGTTCAATATCGAGTCGCTCGTTAGCATGGATGTGACTAAAGCCAGTTGAAGAGTAATCTTCTATAGTGTTCCCTAACGCCTCTGAAATGACCTCTTCAAAGCCTGAAAGTTGTCCATATCTAAGCTGAGAACGATCTTTTATTTGTGTTTGAGGTATTAAAATAGCGGCCTTTAATTGGCCATTAGGACACTGTTGTGTTGGATCATCATTTAGATCGAGGCGTAGGGATACATATATTTTATTTCCCTGAATTTGTTCACTAACGAGTTGAATGTTTATGGCTTGGGCGTTGCGATTTATCGCAAAGTTATTTTGTGTGAGGTTACCATTAGAGGTTTGTTGCTCACTGGAGATTTGAATACCTGTGCTTAATGTCGCATAGCTAACTGCTTGATTAATTGCTTCTTCCCTTGCTTGAGCTGTATTACCATTGATAATAGTTGCTTCTCCGCTGGCTTCTATCCATTCGGCTCTGGTGGGCAAAGAAAGTAGTAAAAGGCTCAAAATGATGAGCGAAGCTGAACCTGGTATGTGCATCAATTCAATCCTTATCGCTAAGCTAATGGCGATATTACCAATCGAGCCAGTTTTCTGACTCTTAATCTAATATGTCAATAAAGCAAATTTCGTGCCTGAGTATGAGAACTTTTGATAAAGTTTCCATTGTTACAGTCGATATACTGCGTAATAGAAGAATATTGTCGGACTGAGGTTAATATTGGTCCAAAGATTGCTGGTTTTTGTTACTCATTAAAAATTTGAAGCTTAGAAAGTGAGTCACTTGACTGCCAATGCACCCATAGATGAGGTAAATCCAATGCTAAAGCGTGTGATTATTCCCTTAACATTGATAATGTTAGGTGGATGTGTAGCTAAACCGGTTACGCCGCCCAAACCGAGTTTAGTGGATGGCAATGGGTTGCCGCCAACGGCAGTGATTAACCATTTAGCACAGCGAATAGTGACTGAGCTTGTTAAGCAAAATGATGCTTTGCGTTCTGATCAACCTATCGTAGTTGCAACACCAGTATTAGTGGGTGATTTGAATGGCACTAATGCGTTAGCGCAACAGTTACAGCAAGGATTAATGACGTCGCTCCATAGCTTTCAGTTTAATGTGGTGGATTTAAACTTAGCTGATGGCTTGAGAGTCACATCTGACGGGGATTTTATTTTGACGCGAGATTGGCAAAAATTGTCGAAAGATCTTCCTGTTGAGCATCTTGTCGTTTCGACTATGAGCGTAGTAACCAATGGTATGGCGATCAATACTCGGATTGTGAACATTAGTAACAATCGCGTGGTATCGGCATCTCAAACTTTTGTGACTCAAAAAGAGTTGGCAAACTACATGCAGCCTTCGGAGCAAATTGTGTCACAAAATGGCATCTTATATCGTCAGGCGAGTCCAGGCATGAATGAAGTGCGTGTCTTAGGAGATGGAAAATGAAACACTACCTTTTATTACTTATCACGGGGCTAATGCTAACTGGCTGCGCTGCTAAAGATAGATATGTGCAATGGGAAGATGTGCCGCCACCGAGTTTTCCTAAGTTAACGGCTATAGGATATGCGCCGTTAGCGACTCAACCGGCTAAAGAGCAATCACAAAGAGTGTTGATGGCTATGCAGGCATCAAAAATTGTGGCTTATCGTGAATTAGCGGAACAAGTTTATGGGCAGAAAATAACGGCAAACAGCAGTGTCAGTGATTGGATGTTGACGGACGATAATGTCAAAGCGTCAGTTTCTGGCGTGATCCGCGGCGCACGAGTCGTTAAGAGTTATCCCGCAGGCGAGCATTATGTCACTGAGTTAGAACTTGATTTTTCACAGGTTTGGGCGCTTTATCAACAACAGAGCCGTCCACAACGAGTGAAGGAAGTGACGTATTTCTAGCGTTTTTGAGAGTATGTTCAACAGCATGTATTGAGCCGCGTATTTACGCGGCTTTTCTTTTTGTACAAGACATTAATATCTAATCAGAGCTTAGAAAAGGGAATGCTAAGTGGGAGTGATGCGCTTGTTAGGCCTTTAAATCATTGCCTAAACTTGAGATAGTCGAGGTCTTGCCTTTATCGTTATAGGTGAGGCTGGAGGCGTTTCTGCTGGCTTGTAAAGCTTGAGCAAAGCGATTTAAACTCGCTAAATTCATCTCAATTAAACTGGCATTTTGTTCGTTTAATTCTTTGCATTCAGTCAATGCGTCTTTGATCTCAGCCATTTTATGCACGAGTTCGACTTGCTGAGTGAGTAGCGATTTATCACTGTGTTTTGCCAGAATATCATCATTATTCTTTAGTTCTTTCAGACATTGCGATTTTTCGTTAGCAAGGGAAAGCAGTAAATCGGCGTTTTGGTCAACCAAAGCGCCTTTTTCCTTGAGTATGATTTGCTTAAGAACAGCCAAATGGGCGTGTTGTAGATCTACCAGTTTAGCTATTTCAGTCATAGTTACTCTTTATTTAAGTCATTAAGTTCGGCTTCAAAACTTGCAATATTGGCAGCCAACTTTTCAGGGTCAATTTTATAGCGACCTTCGGCAATAGCTTGTTTGATTTCTGCTACTTTCTTTTGATCAACTTCAGGAAGGCTAGCCATTTTAGTCTGAGCTCCTTGAAGTTGTTGTGCCTGGGCCGTAATGACCACTGAGTCGCTTCTCTGTGGTGTTGTCGATTTTGTAGCAACTTGAGCAGATTGATCGCTGCTCGTTTTCGTTGCGCCTGAACGAACTTGCGCAGTCGTTGCAGTGTTGAGTTTGCTAATATCAATTGCCATTTTAGGCTCCAGCGTCGTGTGTACGGGATTTCTTAACTGGGGTATCGGCAGCTTACAAAAAAGCTTTAGATTATTTTACATTCTTACTTCAACTTCGCCAATGCCTGTGACTATAGCATCTAGTTCTTTGTTTGAACTGCTATTTTTGACTCTGATCCGATCACCTTTATTGCCATCTTGTAGGGCTTCGCCTACTGTTTTGAGCTCGAATGAGCCAGAACGAACGTAGATAGATACCGAATCATTTTTACAAACGAAGCATAAGTTGTTGCTTAATATGGGATTATCTTTTGCTACTCGTCGTTTTACTCGCACGCCAGCCAATTTACTCGGGTCATCGAATTCGGCACCTCTCAAGCTATTTTGTTCAATGTAACGGACTTCTACTTGACTAGGAGAGATGAGTTCGCCTGGTGCTAAGATTTCGGTTGAGACAACAACGGGGAATAAGATATCCACCCGAACCGAGATATAGATTTGCCAAGGGTAAGCTAAGTCTTGTGTATCGCAGCTGACTTTTAAGGTGTTATTACGGCTAATTTCCCTATCGCTAGCCAGTTCAACTTTCATTGGAGACGAACATTGTGACGGCAGCATTCTTGCGTCAACCATCTGTGGCGAAATATTTACTTTGGCATTTTCTGGAACGGATATTTTTTCTGAAATAAGCGCTTTAGCTAATTCTGAGATTGCCGATACGGTGGGGACAATAGGCTCTGCACTCGCAAAAGCGGGCATGAAGAGGGTGAAAAGACTAAAAAAACAGACTAAATTTACTTTCATAATGAAGAGACTAGCTTGTAACGCCAGAATGCACCTATACTTTTATTAAGTTCGAAGCTGACCACTGTAATAATAATTTGCATCACTGTCAGAAGATTGACTCAGTTTCGACTATGTTTATCGATAGATAAGACGTAAGCAATTAATATGCCTATACTCAACTGAGTTATAGGGCCGAACATAAACAGAACAACAAGGCAGAGTTATGTCGAGTATTCTTGATTCAGTCAACAAACGAACCCAGCTCGTTGGACAAAACCGTTTAGAATTGCTGCTTTTTAAATTAAACGGTCGTCAACGGTTTGGGATTAACGTGTTTAAGGTGAAAGAAGTACTGCAGTGTCCACCACTGACCACTTTGCCTAAACTTAATCCTTATGTGAAGGGTGTTGCTCATATTCGTGGAACAACCATTTCAGTGATTGATTTGAGTGCGGCAACAGGGGGAAAACCTTTAGCAAGCACTGAAAACTGTTTCATCATTATTTCTGAATATAACCGCAGTGTTCAAGGCTTCTTGGTCAGTTCTGTTGAGCGGATAATCAACATGAATTGGGAAGCGATTATGCCTCCGCCGCAAGGTGCTGGCCGTTATTCTTATCTGACAGCTGTGACTGAAATTGAAGGTGAATTAGTTGAAATTCTCGATGTGGAAAAAATCTTAGATGAGATTTCACCGGTTAAAACGGCTATCAGTGAAGAAGCCAATGAAAAACTGACCCTCGACAGAACTCAGCATTACCATATTATGGTTATTGATGATTCTGCCGTGGCGCGTAAACAAATTATTCGTTCACTCGAGTCATTGAATTTACAAATTGATACCGCAAAAGATGGTCGTGAAGCATTAGACAAGCTTAAAGAGATCGCCAAAGAGATGGATAATGTGGCCGATGAGATCCCCCTCATCATCTCTGATATTGAGATGCCTGAAATGGATGGCTACACCCTGACTGCTGAAATCCGAGATGATCCTAAGCTTAAGCATATTAAAGTGGTACTGCATACTTCGTTAAGTGGTGTATTCAATCAGGCAATGGTTCAAAAAGTGGGGGCTAATGACTTTATCGCTAAGTTTAATCCTGACGAACTGGCCGCTGCTGTGAATAAGCATTTAAGTTTGTAATTGCTGTAGGTTAGTACCTAGATACGCTTTACGCTATAATCTCGACTTTATAACATGATGGTTTCGCACTGATTTTGGTGCTTGCTATAGGATTTAGGATGTGAATGTGCCAAATAAATCACTCGCTGAGGCTGAATATAATCAATTTAGGTTGTTCTTAGAGCAACACAGCGGCATCGTACTGGGTGAAAATAAGCAATATCTTGTGCGCAGTCGTCTTGCTCCTTTGATGGGCAAATATAACCTGCCATCCTTATCTGATGTGGTTAAGCATTCGATGAAGCCTACTGAGCGTGCGCTCAGAGCTGAAGTGATCGATGCTATGACGACCAATGAAACCCTTTGGTTCCGTGATCGTTATCCATTTGAGTTGTTGAATAATGTCCTACTACCTGAATACAGTCGTCTGGGGCGTCCGCTTAAAATTTGGTCTGCGGCTTGCTCGTCAGGCCAAGAGCCATACTCATTGGCTATGACTATTCTTGAGTATCAACAGAAGAAGCCTGGTGCCTTGGCTGGTAGTGCTTCTATTCAAGCAACGGATTTATCTCCTTCCATGTTGGAACGTTGCAAAAATGCCGAGTACGATAGTTTGGCATTAGCGCGTGGTTTATCTGAAGAACGTAAGCGTCAGTTTTTTGATGCATTACCTTCAGGCAATATGAAGTTAAAGGACAATGTGAAGCGGTTGGTGAACTTTAGAGCGCATAATTTACTCGAGAGTTATAGTCTGCTTGGCAAGTTCGACATTATCTTTTGCCGCAATGTGCTGATTTATTTTGCACCAGAGGCAAAGGCAAAAATTTTGCGGCAATTCGCTGCCGCTCTCAATCCCAAAGGGATTTTATTTCTCGGTGCATCAGAATCTATCGCTGGTTTAACGGACGAGTTTGATATGGTTCGTTGTAACCCTGGCATTTATTACCAGAAAAAGACTTAACTCAGCCGCTCTAAAGAAAATTACCGACAATTGTCGGTAATTTTTTACCCATCACTTGCTCATCCTTGTTGTTATTCTCAAAATTTTCCTGATGTTGGCACATGAATTGCTTTATTTTCGTGAGAACACGAGGAGGCAATTTTATGGCGATCAATTTTGATAATGCACTGGGTGTGCATCAATACACTCTCGGTATTAGAGCGCAGCGGGCTGAAGTCATTTCAAGCAATATCGCTAACGCAGATACGCCACATTACAAAGCCCGCGATGTTGATTTTTCTGCGGCAATGCAGGCCGCTCGAGGCCAACAGCAGCAGCGAAATAGTCTTGAAATGCAAGAGCCAGATAAGCATTTTGGGCTTGCGGAGTTGACTGGGCAATTTGTTAAGTTCCGTGTGCCAAATCAACCCGATACCGGTGATGGTAATACTGTTGATATCCAACAGGAACAATCGGCATTCATGCAAAATGCACTTGAATATCAAATGTCGCTAGGTTTTTTAGACAGTAAGTTTAGTGGCATGAAGAAAGCGTTGAGAGGGGATTAATCATGAGTTTATTTAGCATATTTGATGTTGCTGGCTCGGGAATGTCTGCTCAATCGGTCAGGCTAAACACCACCGCGAGCAACATAGCCAACGCGGATTCCGTCTCGAGTAGTGTAGATAAGACCTATCGTTCTCGTCATCCCATTTTTGAAGCCGAAATGGCTAAGGCCCAAAGTCAGCAACAAGCCTCTCAAGGTGTAGCTGTAAAAGGCATTGTAGAAAGTGATAAACCACTACTGAAAGAATACTCGCCCGATCATCCAATGGCGGATGCGGACGGCTTTATTTATAAACCGAATGTTAATGTCATGGAAGAAATGGCAGATATGATTTCTGCTTCGCGCTCATATCAAATGAATGTTCAAGTCGCTGAAGCAGCTAAGTCTATGCTGCAACAAACACTTGGGATGGGTAAATAACATGTGTTACTTAGGAGGTAAGCTGTGAGCCTCATTAATCAAATTAACCAAGCGTCGGCGCAGACGGCTCAAAATAAGAGTCAGCCAAATGCCGTTACGACGAATTCATCAACCAGCTCAACGGGTAATCCGTTTCTTGATGGCATACGTTTGCCAAAAGAGTCAATAGTACCGGAAGCAAAAAGCCAGCAGTTAACTCAAGATGACTTTTTCTCGTTATTAAGCCAACAGTTATCGATGCAAGATCCCTTTAAGCCCGTCGACAACGACCAAATGATTGCGCAGATGGCATCATTCTCGACGGTTGATGGTATTACTAAGTTGAATAAGGAAATCGTTAATTTAAACGGTGTTATGACATCAAGCCAAGCATTACAGGCATCAGGACTTGTTGGTCGCAAGGTGTTGATCCCAACTGATACAGGTAACATTTCAGCTGAAAGCCCAACAATAAAAGGTGTGATTAGCACGCCAGCTAAAATTCCTGAAGTTACTGTACGTGTTGAGGATGAGAAAGGCCAAGTTGTGACCACCTTTAAAGTTGATGGCAGTAAGGGGGGCAATGTCGATGTTAACTGGGATGGCCTCGATAAAGATGGAAACCCTGTAACCACAGGTAACTATACGATCAAGGCGAGTGGTTTAGTGGATGGGAAATCCCAAGAATTGCCAGTCTCGACCTATGCTCATGTGACCAGCGTTTCTCTCGGTACGGCCAGTACTGGCGCGATTCTTAACTTGAGAGGCGGTATGGGCATCAAGTTAACCGATGTGTTAGCTGTGTCTGAAACCTAAGTTTGCATAAAAGAATTTTTGCAGTATCCGAATTGAGCGTAAGTTGCTCATAAATGAATTGAGTCAAGTGTAGAGGTGAATTATGTCGTTTAACATTGCATTGAGTGGCATTTCTGCCGCGCAGAAAGATTTAAACACTACGGCGAATAACATTGCTAATGCGAACACCATTGGCTTTAAAGAGTCCCGTGCTGAATTTGCGGATGTTTACGCTAATTCTATTTTTTCAAATGCTAAAACTGCTGTCGGTGGTGGTGTTGCTACGAGTCAAGTGGCACAGCAATTCCATCAAGGTAGCTTACAGTTGACGAATAACTCCCTTGATATGGCGATTAAAGGTGGTGGCTTTTTTGTTACTGCCTCTGAACTGGGTACATTAGACCACTCGTTTACCCGTGCTGGAGCATTTAAGGTCGATAAAAATAATTACATGGTTGATTCTGCTGGTAATTATTTGCAAACTTTCCCAGTGGATAAAGATGGGAACTCAACATCAGTGAGTTTAACGACGGCTAAGCCGGTACAAATACCAGACACTGCAGGTAGCCCTGTAAAGACTGAGAATGTTACTTTACAAATGAACTTAAATGCTAAGGAAAGTGCACTCGACCCCGCGGCATTCGATCCTTTAGATGCAAAAACCTACAATAACGTTACATCAATGACAATTTATGACTCACTCGGTGAGCCACATATTATGACCACTTATTTTGTTAAGCCCAAAGATGGTTCGTACAATGGTGAGAACAATTGGGTGGCTTACTATGCTGTTGATGGAAAACAAGTCGATCTAGCTGGTCCTGCTGGTACTTATCAAACAGATACCACAGGAGATGGTACACCTGATGCAACGGGCACGGCTCAAACTGCTGGTGGTTGGAAAGGCTCTGTCCTCAAGTTTAATTCTGTTGGTGTCTACACTGGTAGTGATCCTGCTATAGTCAAGACTGAGGCTTTGGGCGTCAGTGGTGCGGGTGTTTTAGGGGCTGGTGCCGATGGTACTCAAGATTTGACTGTGAAGTTTAATGCCCCAACGCAATATGCGGCTCCTTTTGGTGCAACTGAGTTGACGCAAGATGGTACAACTGTAGGTCGCTTAACTAACGTTGAAATCGGTGAAGATGGTTTAGTGACCGCGAGTTATTCTAATGGTTCAACCGTGCCTTTAGCACGGGTTGCTTTAGTTCGTTTTGCTAACGAACAAGGTTTAACGCAAGTGGGTAATACGTCGTGGAAGGCTAGTTTGAACTCTGGTCCAGCGTTAGCGGGTGAGGCAAATAGTGGAACTTTTGGTAGCATCAGTTCATCGGCGTTAGAGCAATCTAACATTGATTTAACGACTGAACTGGTCGATTTAATTTCGGCGCAGCGTAACTTCCAAGCGAACTCCCGTACCCTTGAAGTGAATAACACGCTGCAACAAACCGTATTACAAATCCGCTAATCATTACTTTATTTAACTAAGTGTTGCCGCCAGTGGCAACACTTAGCCTTTATCCTGCCGTCAACTCACTTCATTTCTTTATTCTTCAATTTTATCAGTAAATTAAAATCAATTTTTATTGGCACGATGCTTGCTTTGATATCGTCATGTAGAAAATTTGACGGAGCAGTCTGTGGACAAATTCCTTTATGTCGCCATGAGTGGCGCTAAGCAAAATATGAATGAGCTGGCACTCCGTGCGAACAACTTAGCCAATGCTAATACCGATGGTTTTAAATCAGATATGGCGCAGGCCAGATCGATGCAAGCCTTCGGTGAAGGGTTGCCTTCAAGGGTGTTTGCGATGACAGAATCTCCGTCAGCTAATTTTCGCTCTGGTCCGATTAAAACCACTGGACGGGATCTCGATGTTGCCATTAAAGGTGATGGCTGGTTTGCCGTTCAGGCGAAAGATGGCAGTGAAGCTTATACCCGTTCCGGTAGTCTCAGTTTCGATGCGACGGGCATGTTGTATAACGACAGAGGCAATCCCGTGATGGGGGACGCTGGCCCGATAGTGCTGCCATTACCTATTGATAAAGTGTCAATTTCACAGGATGGCATAGTGTCTGTTCGCCCTCAAGGGGCGACTGCTGAAGTAATAGAAGAAGTGGCGAGATTGAAGTTAGTCAATCCCGGCAATGCGCAGATGATGCGTGGTGAAGATGGATTATTTCGACAAATGTCAGGTGAACCTGCACCAGCTGACCCTTTCGTCGCAGTTGAAAGTGGCGCCGTAGAGGGCAGTAATGTTAACCCTGTTGATGAAATGGTGTCTTTAATTGATCTTCAGCGGCAGTTTGAATTGCAAGTCAAGATGATGAAAACCGCGGAAGAGAATGATCGCGCTTCATCTTCATTAATGCGTATTAGTTAGGAGATAGATTATGCATCCGGCGTTATGGATTAGTAAAACTGGCTTAGACGCACAGCAAACTGATATTTCAGTGATTTCAAACAACGTAGCGAACGCTAGCACTGTGGGCTACAAAAAAAGCCGCGCAGTATTTGAAGATTTACTCTATCAAACAGTTAACCAAGCGGGTGGTGTTAGTGCTTCTAACACTAAGTTACCCAACGGATTAAACATCGGTGCGGGTACGAAAGTCGTCGCCACTCAAAAAATGTTTACTCAGGGTAACATGCTGACGACGGATAACTCACTGGATCTCATGATTGAAGGTCCTGGATTTTTTGAAATCCAGCTCCCTGATGGAACCACTGCTTATACTCGAAATGGTCAGTTTACCTTAGACGATACGGGTCAGATTGTGACGCCAGGTTCTGGCTATTTGCTACAACCCGCGATCACTATTCCTGATAATGCGACCAGTATTACCGTTTCAGCAGAGGGTGAAGTTTCAGTAAAAACGCCGGGTACCGCTGAGAACCAAGTCGTGGGTCAGTTGACTATGACGGATTTTATTAATCCATCGGGTCTAGATCCTATGGGACAAAACTTATATACGGAAACCGGTGCGAGCGGCACGCCAATTCAAGGTACCGCTTCGTTAGATGGCATGGGAGCGATTCGTCAAGGCGCCTTAGAAACCTCTAATGTTAACGTGACCGAGGAACTGGTTAACCTTATCGAAAGTCAGCGTATTTACGAGATGAACTCCAAAGTGATTTCAGCGGTAGATCAGATGCTGTCTTATGTGACTCAGAATTTATAGAGGCAAACATCATGGCTAGATATCTTGTGTTGGCCGTCGCGTTATTGCTTGCAGCCTGTAGCTCGACGCAAAAGAAACCCCTTGCGGATGATCCCTTTTACGCGCCGGTATACCCAGAGGCGCCGCCGACCAAAATTGCCGCAACTGGCTCTATTTATCAAGACAGTCAAGCATCTAGTTTGTATTCGGATATACGCGCCCACAAAGTTGGCGACATTATCACTATCGTATTGAAGGAATCGACTCAAGCTAAGAAGAGTGCAGGCAATCAGATCAAAAAAGGCTCAGATATGAGCTTAGATCCCATCTTTGCAGGTGGTAGTAATGTGTCCATTGGCGGAGTGCCAATTGATTTGCGTTACAAAGATAGTATGAACACTAAGCGTGAATCGGATGCGGATCAGAGCAATAGTCTAGATGGCAGCATCTCGGCAAACGTGATGCAAGTGTTGAACAACGGCAGTTTAGTGATCCGTGGTGAAAAATGGATTTCAATCAATAATGGTGATGAGTTTATTCGTGTCACTGGTCTCGTTCGCTCGCAGGACATTAAACCCGATAACACTGTCGATTCAACGCGAATGGCTAATGCCCGTATCCAATACAGTGGCACAGGCACTTTCGCAGATGCTCAAAAAGTGGGCTGGTTAAGCCAGTTCTTTATGAGCGACTGGTGGCCCTTCTAAGGAGTCGTATCATGAAATATAAACTGGTGTTAGCCGTTGCCATGCTAGTGTTTTCTCTACCTAGTCAGGCTGAACGAATTAAAGATATTGCCAATGTGCAAGGAGTGCGTAGTAACCAGTTGATTGGTTATGGCTTAGTGGTCGGTTTGCCGGGAACGGGGGAAAAAACCAGTTATACCGAGCAGACCTTTATGACTATGCTCAAAAACTTTGGGATTAATCTTCCTGACAACGTCAAACCGAAAATTAAAAACGTTGCAGTGGTAGCCGTACACGCGGATATGCCCGCCTTTATCAAACCTGGTCAAGATCTTGACGTGACGGTATCTAGCTTAGGTGAAGCCAAAAGCTTACGCGGTGGCACCTTATTACAGACCTTTTTGAAAGGGGTAGACGGTAATGTGTATGCCATAGCCCAAGGTAGTTTAGTGGTGAGTGGTTTTAGTGCCGATGGTTTAGATGGTTCAAAGGTGATTCAAAATACGCCAACTGTAGGTCGTATACCCAATGGCGCGATTGTTGAGCGTAGTGTGGCAACCCCATTTTCAACTGGCGATTATTTGACGTTTAACCTACGTCGTTCGGATTTCTCTACTGCGCAGCGCATGGCCGATGCGATCAATGATCTATTAGGTCCTGATATGGCGCGTCCTTTAGATGCGACGTCTGTTCAGGTAACGGCTCCACGTGATGTATCACAACGGGTCTCCTTTTTAGCAACACTTGAAAACCTTGATGTTGTTCCCGCAGAGGAATCTGCCAAAGTGATCGTTAATTCACGTACTGGAACCATAGTGGTTGGGCAAAACGTACGCTTACTCCCTGCGGCGATTACCCATGGCGGCATGACTGTCACTATTGCGGAGGCGACACAGGTTTCGCAGCCTAACGCGTTGGCAAATGGTCAAACAACCGTCACGAGTAATAGTACGATTACAGCGACAGAAAGTGACCGCCGTATGTTTATGTTTAATCCAGGCACTACGCTGGATGAGCTGGTTAGAGCGGTTAACTTAGTAGGTGCAGCCCCTTCAGATGTGTTAGCAATACTTGAAGCATTGAAAGTGGCAGGAGCTTTGCATGGTGAACTTATCATCATCTAATTTCTGTCGGGAAAATCATGGAAAAGCTTTCAAGTTCATCACATTTTCTTGACCTGGGCGGGCTAGATTCACTCCGCGCCCAGGCTCAGAAAGATGAGAAGGGCGCCTTGAAAAAGGTCGCCCAACAATTTGAAGGTATTTTCGTGCAAATGCTGATGAAAAGTATGCGCGATGCCAATGCGGTTTTTCAGTCTGATAGTCCACTCAATAGCCAATACACTCAGTTTTACGAGCAGATGCGCGATCAGCAGTTATCGGTCGATTTATCTGACAAAGGTGTATTGGGCCTTGCCGATATGATGGTGCAGCAACTCTCTCCCGAAACAAGTCATTTCACGCCTGCATCGGTATTGCGTGACGATGGTGGCATGAAAATGCTCCACGACGATAAAGCGCTTAATGTGCCTATGCAGAGTTCAGCCGCTCCTGTGGTTGAACCCACAGTTGTAAATCATGGTGTGCCGGCTGCTATCGCTCGGCCTGTATTTGAACCGGATAGAGCTGAAGATGCAAATTCATCAATGGACATTGATGCGCCTAATCGTTCACTGGCTATCGATACGCCTAAGCCGAGCTGGAGTGAACAATCACTTTCAGTGGTAGAACCTGTGATTAGCGGCCAAGTTTTGCCGACGGCAGCATTTAGGGAAACCCAAAAAATTGTCAGGTTCGGTAGTCGAGAAGAATTTTTAGCGACCTTATATCCACATGCTGAAAAAGCCGCAAAAACATTAGGTACCCAACCAGAAGTATTATTGGCGCAATCGGCACTGGAAACTGGCTGGGGACAAAAAATTGTCCGCGGCAATAACGGTGCGCCGAGTCATAACCTATTCAACATTAAAGCTGATCGTCGTTGGTTAGGCGATAAGGCTAACGTCAGTACCCTAGAATTTGAGCACGGTGTTGCTGTTCAGCAAAAAGCTGACTTCCGAGTTTATAGTGATTTCGAGCATAGCTTTAACGATTTTGTGTCCTTCATTGCCGAAGGTGAACGTTATCAAGATGCGAAAAAAGTGGCCGCTTCCCCTACTCAATTCATCCGAGCTTTGCAGGATGCGGGTTATGCCACTGATCCTCGATACGCTGAAAAAGTGATTAAAGTGATGCAGTCGATCAGTGAAGAACTGAAATCAATTCTGCCAGGAGAAGACAAATGATGAATCTTACAACCCTGTTTGTTCATAGGAGTGTCAACTAATGGCCGTTGATCTACTGAATATAGCGCGAACTGGGGTGCTTGCCTCCCAGTCGCAACTGGGGGTTACCAGTAATAACATAGCTAACGCCAATACCGCTGGTTACCACAGACAAGTGGCAACCCAGTCGACTCTTGAATCGCAGCGTTTTGGTAGTAGTTTTTATGGCACGGGAACTTACGTTAATGACGTTAAGCGTATCTACAATGACTATGCCGCAAGAGAGTTACGCATTGGCCAAACAACGTTAAGCGCCGCCGAAGCCAGCTACGGTAAATTGAGTGAGCTAGATCAGCTGTTTTCACAGGTAGGTAAAGTTGTGCCACAAAGCTTAAATGACCTGTTTTCGGGGCTGAATAGTGTGGCTGATTTGCCTGCAGATTTGGGTATTCGGAGTTCGACCCTAACAAACGCACAGCAAGTTGCCAGCAGTCTTAATCAGATGCAGTCGTATTTGAATGGCCAGCTTAATCAGACCAATGACCAGATCACAGGTATGACTAAGCGTATCAATGAGATCAGTACAGAACTGGCAAATTTAAACCTAGAGTTAATGAAGTCGCCGAATCAGGATGCGCAGTTGCTTGATAAGCAAGATGCACTTGTTCAAGAGTTAAGCCAGTACGCTCAAGTGAATGTTATTCCATTAGAAAATGGTGCTAAGAGCGTAATGCTTGGTGGCTCAGTGATGTTGGTTTCTGGTGAAATTGCTATGACGATGGGAATCCAAGCGGGTGATCCATTTCCGAATGAGCTCCAATTGACTTCAAGTATTGGTTCGCAAAGTGTCACTGTTGATCCGAGTAAACTTGGCGGTCAGTTAGGGGCCATTTTTGATTATCGTGATCAAACGTTAATTCCCGCGGGTCATGAGCTCGATCAATTAGCCTTGGGCGTGGCTGATAACTTCAATAAAATGCAAGCACAAGGTATTGACCTCAATGGGCAAGTTGGTACCAATATCTTCAAAGATATCAACGATCCTATGATGTCTTTGGGCCGTGCAGCAGGTTTTTCTGGTAATACGGGTAATGCAACGTTAGGCGTCACCATAGATGACACCAGTTTATTAACTGGTGGTGCCTACGAACTGTCATTTACCGCGCCTGCAACTTATGAACTGAGAGATTCGAAAACGGGGGCAATTACGCCACTGATATTAAATGGCTCGACTTTATCGGGTGGATCTGGATTTTCAATTGACATAAAAGCGGGCGCTATGGCGTCTGGCGATCGTTTTGCCATTCGCCCGACAGCGGGTGCTTCAAATGGCATTGAAGTGGTCATGAAAGACCCTAAAGGCATTGCCGCCGCATCACCAAAGATTACCGCAAATGCCGCTAACTCTGGCAATACCCAAGTGAAGCTGACTCAAATTAGCAATCGCAATGCCGCAAATTTCCCTGTAACGGGCAGTGAGTTGACGATAAAGCTCGATACCACAGTTGTGCCTCCAACCTATGAAGCATTCGACGCCGCGGGAACATCCCTTGGGGCTGCAGCCCCTTATACTCCTCCGAGTATTAGCGCTTTTGGTTTTACCTTTGAAGTTGACAGCAAAGCGGCTGCAGGCAATGACAGATTTATCTTCGATTTATCCTTCGCAGCGGGGGATAACTCTAATGCTGTCGCTATGGCTAAGTTGAGCGAAAGTAAGGTGATGAATGGGGGAAAGTTGACCCTAGCTGATGTGTTCGAGAACACTAAGATCGAGGTAGGCAGTAAAACGAAAGCGGCTGAAGTGCGTGTTGGTTCGGCAGAGGCGGTGTATCAACAAGCTTATGCGCGAGTAGAGAGTGAGTCGGGCGTGAACTTAGATGAAGAGGCAGCAAATTTAATGCGTTTTCAGCAAGCCTATCAAGCCTCTGCGCGGATCATGACGACTGCACAGCAGATTTTTGACACCTTATTATCCTCAGTGCGTTAGGAGATTTAACTATGCGATTATCATCCGCGCAGATTTTTAATCAAAGCATTACCAGTGTGCTGCAAAAGCAAACGGCGACCAGCAAAATTCTTGACCAATTGAGCAGTGGTAAGAAAGTCAATACTGCTGGTGATGATCCTGTGGCGTCACAGGGTATTGATAATCTGAATCAGAAAAATGCGCTAGTCGATCAGTTTATGAAAAATATTGACTATGCGACAAATCGTCTTGCTGTGGCAGAAAGTAAACTCGGTAGTGCTGAAGATTTAACTGGCTCTATGCGTGAGCAAGTTATGCGAGCGATAAACGGCACACTATCAGGAACTGAGCGGCAAATGATTGCCGAAGAGATGAAAGGCAGCTTAGAAGAATTGCTCTCTATTGCCAATAGTAAGGATGAATCTGGCAATTATATGTTCTCTGGTTTCAGTACCGATAAAGAACCTTTTGCTTTTGATAACTCGACGCCGCCTAAAATAGTGTATAGCGGCGACTCTGGCGTCAAAAATAGTTTAGTACAAACGGGTGTTGCCATGGGGACAAACATCCCTGGCGATAGCGCGTTTATGAAAGCACCCAATGGATTTGGTGATTATAGCGTCAATTATTTGGCCAGCCAGCAGGGGGAGTTTAGCGTTAAAACAGCAAAAATTTCTGATGCTGCAACTTATGTTGCTGATACATATACATTTAACTTCACAGGTAATGGTGCCGGCGGTACTAACTTGCAAGTGCTCGATTCTGCGAGTAATCCTGTCGCAAACGTAGCTAACTTCGATGCCACTAATCCCGTTAGTTTTAATGGTATAGAAGTTAAAATTGATGGAAAACCCAGCGCTGGCGATAGTTTCACCATGGAGCCGCAGGCCGAAGTCAGTATTTTCGATACGATCAGCAGTGCGATTGCCTTAATTGAAGACCCTAATTCTGCCAACACTCCCCAAGGTCGAACTCAGTTGGCACAGATATTGAATAACATCGATAGTGGCGTCAATCAAATTAGTTCTGCCAGAAGTGTGGCGGGGAATAATCTGAAAGTTGTCGAGAGTTACAAAGAGACTCATACCGAGGAGAAAGTGGTGAACTCATCAGCGCTATCACTCTTGGAAGATCTCGATTATGCATCAGCGATTACGGAATTTGAAAAGCAACAGCTTGCATTGAACGCAGTCTCTAGCGTGTTTAGTAAGGTGGGTTCTGTTTCCCTGTTCGACTTTATTTAACAGAAAGCAAGTACCTATCCATCTGTAAGATAAATTGTTAAAAATTTAGCCAAGCTCCAAGCCTTGGCGGTATAACTAGGAAGAGGAACTCAACATGGCTATTACAGTAAATACCAACGTGACTTCAATGAAGGCACAAAAGAATTTAAATACTTCCAGTAGCGGTTTAGCAACCTCAATGGAACGTTTATCCAGTGGTCTACGCATTAACAGTGCAAAAGACGATGCCGCTGGTCTAGCCATTTCTAACCGTTTGAATAGTCAAGTGCGCGGTCTAGAAGTGGGGATGCGAAATGCTAATGATGCGATTTCAATTGCTCAAATCGCCGAAGGTGCGATGCAAGAGCAAACCAATATGTTGCAGCGTATGCGTGATTTGACCATTCAGTCTGAAAACGGTGCTAACAGCTCTGCTGACTTGGGCGCTTTAAAGGCTGAAATGGATCAGTTAGCAATTGAAATCGATGAAATCGGTAAGTCTACTGCCTTTGGTACGACCAAGTTGCTGACGGGGACGTTTTCCGCCGGAAAAACCTTCCAAGTTGGTGCACAAAACGATGAAGACATTAAAGTTACGGTTAAAGCCAGTAATAAAACGTCATTATCAGTTGGTTCATTAAATAATGCTACTTCAGCTAACCGCGCATCTTCATTAGCAAAAATTGATGCCGCAATCAAAACGATTGATGCCCAACGTGCCGACCTAGGTGCGGTACAGAATCGTCTAGCGCATAACATTAGTAACAGCGCCAATACTCAGGCGAACGTTGCCGATGCGAAGAGTCGGATTGTGGATGTGGATTTTGCCAAAGAAACCTCAGTCATGACAAAGAACCAAGTGTTACAACAAACAGGCTCAGCCATGTTGGCACAGGCGAACCAGTTGCCTCAAGTAGCCTTATCTTTACTTGGCTAATCCAAGTTTATTATATTGACACTGCGAGTATTTTTGCTTGCTTCTTTTGTGTTACAGCAAAAGAGTAGGCAAAACGTTTTGTGAGGTAAATATTTATCTATATGAAAAATTAGCACTTTTTAAAAAGTCATTATTTTTTTTAAAATAGTGCTAAAGATAAAAAAGGTGCTGCCGTTAAATATACTGTAACCACTAACACCCGCCTGGCTTAAAGTAGACAGGCTAGTTAAATAAGCCAGGTATAAAGAGGAAACGATCATGGCCATTACAGTAAACACTAACGTCACATCTTTAAAAGCACAAAAAAACCTAAACACTTCTGCAGGCGGTTTGGCCACATCGATGGAACGTTTATCCAGTGGTCTACGTATTAACAGCGCAAAAGACGACGCCGCAGGTTTAGCGATTTCTAACCGTCTAAACAGCCAAGTACGCGGTTTGGATGTGGGCATGCGTAATGCCAATGATGCCATTTCAATCGCACAAATTGCTGAAGGTGCGATGCAAGAACAAACTAACATGTTGCAACGTATGCGCGATTTAACGGTTCAGTCTGAAAACGGTGCAAACAGCTCTGCGGACTTAACGGCACTAAAAGCTGAGATGACTCAGTTAGCTAATGAAATCGATGAGATTGGCAAAACAACGGCTTTTGGTACGACTAAACTATTAGCAGGTGGGTTCTCAGCTGGTAAGAGTTTCCAAGTGGGTGCACAAAACGATGAAGACATTAAAGTTACTGTAAAAACGAGTAATAAAACGTCATTATCAGTTGGTTCATTAACTAATGCGACTTCAGCTAATCGTGCATCTTCATTAGCAAAAATTGATGCAGCGATTAAGACCATTGACGCACAACGCGCAGAACTCGGTGCGATTCAAAACCGTTTAGCACACAACATCAGTAACAGTGCGAATACTCAAGCAAACGTTGCTGATGCGAAGAGCCGAATTGTTGATGTGGATTTCGCGAAAGAAACATCACAAATGACCAAGAACCAAGTGTTGCAACAAACGGGTTCTGCAATGTTGGCCCAAGCCAACCAGTTACCTCAAGTGGCCTTGTCACTGCTGTAGTTTAAAGCAGAATAGTGAGAAAGTGATAAGGGAGGTTCGGTGACGGATCTCCCTTTGCCACTTTAAAGGTTAATGTAGTTTTATAGGGTAATTTTAATGTAACCATTTAAAGTTATTACTAAATTTGCTGAGGTATGGCTATGGATATCAATATAGCAAGTTCACCTTCTATGCTTCACAGTAAGGTTGATTTAGCTCAAACGCCGCTAAAAGCATCTGCTCCAGATGCTGAGTTAAAGCGAAATACGGCTATTGAACAAGCTGCGGAACAAGATGTAACGAAAAATGAACAGAACCCGAGTAAGCTGGCTCAAGTTGCCACAGAGTTGTCTGATATGATGTCTATGATGCGTAAAGGTTTAGCATTTAAGGTTGATGAGAACTCTGGACAAGCTGTTGTGACTGTACTTGACCGAGATACTGGTGATGTGATTAGACAAATGCCGAGTGAAGAAGCATTAGCCTTGGCAGAAAAACTATCAGAAGTCACAGGGCTTTTGATGAAAACAGAAGCATAAATATTTGTAAGTACGTTTGATTGAGAGGTCTATATGGCATTAACAGCGACAGGCATGGGATCTGGCCTTAAAATTAGTGAAATTGTGCAAGTTTTAGTTGATGCCGAAAAAACACCGAAAGAAGCGATGTTTAATAAAACAGAAGACAGCATCAAAGCAAAAGTTTCTGCCATGGGAACCTTAAAAAGTGCGTTGTCTACGTTTCAAGATGCCCTAAAAAAACTTCAAACTGGCGATGCCCTCAATCTGCGTAAGGTTTCTGTTAGTAATCAAACTTATTTGTCAGCAACAACAGACAAAACTGCACAAGCGGGTAGCTATGGTATTAAAGTTGAGCAACTTGCGGTAAATCATAAAATTGCTGGAAAAAATGTTGCAGATCCTGCATTACCTGTAGGTGAAGGGAGCCTTGATTTTGGTATCAATGGTAAGAATTTCTCCATTGATGTTTCGGCTACCGATTCACTTGCTGCGATTGCTAAAAAAGTTAATGAATCCCCAGATAATGCGGGCGTAACTGCAACTGTTATTACCAGTGATGCAGGCAGTCGATTGGTTTTTAGTTCAGATAAGTCAGGTGAAGACAATCAAATTAGTATTACAGCTAATGACACGACTGGAACTGGACTAAATGATATGTTCGGTGCTGGTAATATCTCCACGCTTCAAGATGCTAAAAATGCAGTTGTTTATATCGATAATCAGAAAGTTACCTCGCAAACTAATGAAGTTAAAAATGCAATTACAGGTGTGACGTTAAACTTAACTGATGCCGATGTTTCTAAGACGACTACGTTAAAAATTGAACAAGATGATGATGCAGTAAAGACAAATGTGAAAGCTTTTGTCGATGCCTACAATAGTTTAGCGACTGCAGTTGATAAAATGTCATCCTATGATAAAGAGAAAAAAACAGCAGCTGCATTACAGGGCGACTCTATGATCCGTTCTATAGAATCGCAACTCCGAAGTATATCGAGTGAAAGAGTGCCAACTGATAGTGGCAGTTCGATAGCATTATATGATATTGGTATAAAAACAGATAGATATGGTAAGTTGTCTGTCGATGACACTAAACTTAATAAAGTCATCTCTGAAGATATGGCCAGTGTTGAGGCATTATTCTCGACACCAGATAAAGGGCTTGCTAATCGCTTTAATGATCTTGCTGATAGTTATGTCAAGTCTCGAGGATTAATTGCCTCACGTCAAACCGGATATACTAATCAACAAAGCCAGCTTACTGATAGAAGAGAAGCTTTCACGCTTAAGATGGATCAACTAACAGCCCGTTTAACAAAGCAATTTAATGCAATGGATCTAGTCGTTGGAAAACTAAATCAGCAGAGCAGTGGTCTTGTTGATCGTTTGAATTCGCTTCCTGGAGCTGTTAAAAAACGATAGTGAAATTATAAATGAGTAAGGGGAGTATAAGTGAAACAACTCGATGAGCTTAATGTCCTTTTGAGTGAAATTTTAAATAAACTGACTCAGCTTTCTGCTGAAGAGTCTCAATCTGACGAGTTGGTGTCGAACTTGCAAGTACTGGTTGGAGAGCGTCAAATTTTACTCAATGTATTAGTGGCTGATGCTAATATGACAGATGTTGATTATCTTCAACATCAGCTTGAACTTACTCAAGAGTACACAAGTAAAGCAAGTGTTGTTATGGCAGATAGGCAAGCATTATTACATGCAGGTAATAAGAATAAGCGCCAGATTAGTGTTTATGAGACTATAGATTTAAACAGGTAGGTGTTTATGAGAGGATCACTGCAATCGTATCGTAAGGTGTCTTTAGAGAGTGAAATTACTGTTGCGTCACCACATCGTATTATTCAGCTTATGTTTGCGGGGGCACTACAACGTTTAGCACAAAGTCGTCTTGCGATTGAACAAAATGACTTGTCTAATAAAGGTATGTACATTGGCAAAGCTATTGGAATTATTACTGGTTTAAACAATAGCTTAGATATGGATGCTGGTGGCCAGATAGCTAGAAATTTGAGTGATTTATATGACTTTATGTTGCGTAGAATTTCTGAAGCTAACCTAAATAATGATGTGAAAGCGATTGATGATGTATGTGATATTTTACGTACTATCAAAGAAGGTTGGGATGCAATTCCTGCAGATAAACATAATATTTCTGCACATTCTGAAGCGGGTTAATATCTTATTTCGTGATTAAAAATAGACGCACTGGTTGCGTCTTTTTTTGGCTAAAAGTCAAAGTATTGACGTTTTAGACTAGAATCATGATGTAAATGAACTAAAATCAATTCAGTTTGGCATAAACCTCATCTGAGGCTTGCTTCTCGTCTGCTGATAATACAATATTCATCACAAGTAGTGATGGTGGCACAGATTGTTACATTGAATTTGTTAAGCTTTTACAGCAACTAATCATAAATAATTAATGCGAATTAATACATATTAGAGCTTTACGGCCTACTGAATGATGCAAACAGATCAACGAATTTTACTTATCGGCCCTCCATCAGAGCGATTAAATCGCCTGTGTTGCATTTTGGATTTTTTAGGTGAGCAATTTGTACAAATTGACACCGAAAAATTAAGTGCTAGCCTCCAAGATACCCGTTTTCGAGCTTTAGTTATCCTAACTGATGTTATGGATGCTGATGGGCTTAAAAACATCGCAGGTCAACATCCATGGCAACCTATGCTGTTGCTTGGCAATGTTGACAATCTGCAAGTGTCTAATATTCTTGGACATATAGAAGAACCTTTAACGTATCCTCAGCTCACTGAATTATTACACTTTTGCCAAGTATTCGGTCAAGTTAAACGGCCTCAAGTCCCTACTAGTGCGAATCAAACAAAGTTATTCCGAAGCTTAGTGGGACGCAGTGATGGTATTGCGAATGTGAGGCACTTGATAAATCAAGTAGCAACATCTGAGGCAACCGTGCTTGTTCTGGGTCAATCAGGTACAGGTAAAGAAGTGGTCGCCCGTAATATCCATTATTTGTCTGAGCGCCGTGACGGTCCATTTATCCCTGTTAACTGTGGTGCTATACCGCCTGAGTTATTAGAGAGTGAGCTATTTGGTCATGAAAAGGGGTCATTTACGGGGGCAATCTGTTCTCGTAAAGGCCGTTTTGAATTAGCTGAAGGTGGTACACTATTTCTCGATGAAATAGGAGACATGCCACTACAAATGCAAGTTAAATTACTCCGTGTGCTGCAAGAGCGGGTATTTGAGCGCGTTGGTGGTACTAAGACTATTAATGCTGATGTACGCGTAGTTGCTGCGACACATAGAGATTTAGAAACCATGATCAGCGTTAATGAGTTCCGTGAGGATCTTTATTACCGCCTAAACGTATTCCCGATTGAAATGCCCGCGTTGTGTGATCGCAAGGACGATGTGCCTTTGCTATTACAAGAGTTAGTTAGCCGAGTCTATAACGAAGGCCGTGGTAAGGTGCGTTTTACGCAGCGTGCGATAGAGTCGCTGAAAGAACATGCTTGGTCGGGCAACGTGCGCGAGCTGTCTAATTTAGTCGAACGCCTCACCATTTTATATCCGGGTGGATTGGTCGATGTTAACGATTTACCTGTCAAATATCGCCATATCGATGTGCCCGAATATTGTGTAGAGATGAGTGAAGAGCAACAGGAACGTGATGCTTTAGCTTCTATCTTTAGCGATGAAGAGCCGGTTGAAATCCCTGAAACGCGTTTCCCTAGTGAGTTGCCGCCTGAAGGTGTGAACCTTAAGGATTTGTTAGCAGAACTAGAAATAGACATGATACGTCAGGCGCTAGAGCTACAAGATAATGTCGTAGCTCGCGCTGCTGAAATGCTTGGAATACGCCGTACAACGCTTGTAGAAAAAATGCGTAAGTACGGAATGACCAAAGATTAGTTTTCTATTTTATTGTTATATAAGTTGTTTTAACCTCTAAAGTTCAATTTCCAATTTGGCATAGATACTGCAGTCACCCCGTCATAAGCAATTTTTTGACGGAGTGACTATGTCAGCCAACCCACTAGCGCAAATTGAGTCATTCAAGCACACTAGCAAACAATGGAACCAACTGCGTGAGGCCGCGAATATGTCCAATCGAATGGAGCATATTTTACAGGCTATGCCATCCGGCGTGGTGATTATCAATGGCGACGGTATAGTCACGGATGCAAATCCGGTTGCAGTTGAGTTACTTGAGCGCTCCTTGTGTGGTGTTCGCTGGATTGATGTGATTCACAGTGCCTTTGCGCCGCAGGACGATGATGGCCACGAAGTGTCACTGCGTAATGGCCGCCGCGTTAAATTAGCGATTACGCCATTGACGCCAGAGCCTGGTCAATTAATTGTGCTAACTGATCTGACTGAAACTCGGTTATTACAGAAAAATATCTCCCATTTACAACGTTTATCTGCACTGGGCAAGATGGTAGCAACTTTGGCTCATCAGGTGCGCACGCCTTTATCTGCCGCTTTGTTATACGCTTCAAACCTTGCGAGTCCGAAGTTATCCGATGCCGCTAAAGCGAAATTCCAACAAAAACTTGTTGATAGACTCAATGAACTCGAGCGGCAGGTTAACGACATGCTATTGATGGCGAAAGGTCGTCAGGATGAACTTGGAGATCTAATCTCATTGGCTGAGGTTATCGACAATGTTTTGGCAAATTGTGAGCCGATAGCGGCAAAGCAAGGCTGTGACTTGTCATTTGATGATGCATCAAGCAGCTCGATGTTAGCTAATTCCAATGCATTAAGCTCGGCGATTAATAATTTAGTCATGAACAGCATAGAAGCCGGAGCAACTGAAATTCGTATCCAAGCGAAGGAAGAGGGCGAACGGTTATTATTGGACGTCATCGATAATGGTAAAGGCTTAGACGCCACTATGCAGCAGAAGGTATTTGAACCTTTCTTTACGACTAAGTCGCAGGGAACTGGGCTTGGGTTAGCCGTTGTGCAATCTGTGGTGCGCAATCATGGGGGGCAACTGCAACTCAGTTGTGTACCGAATAAAGGCTGTACTGTGTCTTTAGTATTCCCACGGGCTAAATCCGCGGTGATATTACCTTTGGAGATTACCCATGTCTGAAGCAAAGTTATTGCTCGTTGAGGATGATGCTTCATTACGTGAAGCCTTGTTTGATACCTTAATGCTGGCTCAGTATGAGTGTGTTGATGTTGCCTCCGGTGAAGACGCTATTTTAGCCTTGAAACAACATCAGTTTGATTTAGTTATTAGCGATGTGCAGATGCAAGGTATTGGTGGTTTAGGTTTATTGAACTACCTGCAGCAGCATCATCCTAAGTTGCCAGTGCTGTTGATGACGGCCTACGCGACTATTGGTAGCGCGGTGAACGCTATAAAATTAGGCGCTGTTGATTATTTAGCCAAACCTTTTGCACCAGAAGTGTTACTCAATCAAGTCTCACGCTATTTGCCATTAAAACAAAATGTGGATCAGCCCGTCGTCGCTGATGAAAAAAGTTTAGCCTTATTAGCACTTGCTCAACGGGTTGCCGCCTCCGATGCCTCTGTCATGATCTTAGGTCCTAGCGGTTCGGGTAAAGAGGTTTTGGCCCGTTATATTCATCAACACAGTAGCCGTGCTAATCAAGCCTTTGTGGCCATTAACTGTGCCGCTATTCCTGAGAACATGCTCGAAGCCACCCTTTTTGGTTATGAAAAGGGTGCATTTACAGGGGCTTATCAAGCGTGTCCGGGGAAATTTGAGCAGGCTCAAGGTGGCACTTTGCTGCTCGATGAAATCTCTGAGATGGATTTAGGCTTACAAGCTAAGTTGTTGCGGGTTTTGCAAGAGCGTGAAGTTGAGCGTTTAGGTGGCCGTAAAACCATTAAGCTCGATGTGCGCGTGCTTGCCACATCCAATCGTGATTTAAAGGCAGTGGTCGCAGCTGGCGGATTTAGGGAAGATCTCTACTATCGAATTAACGTATTTCCTTTAGCTTGGCCTGCGTTAAGTCAACGTCCTGCAGATATTTTACCTCTTGCGCGTCATTTACTGGCTAAACATGCTAAGGCATTGAATGTTGCCGATGTGCCTGAGTTGGATGAGAATGCGCGTCGACGTTTATTGAGTCATCGCTGGCCTGGGAACGTACGTGAACTCGACAATGTGATCCAGCGTGCTTTGATATTAAGAGCCGGTCAATTGATCACTGCCAATGACATTATTATCGATGCGCAGGATGTGATTTTAAGCGGTGAAGATCTAGACCCATTTTCTTCTGAGCCAGACGGTTTAGGTGAAGAGCTCAAAGCTCAAGAACATGTGATTATTTTAGAGACCCTTAATCAATGCCAAGGAAGTCGTAAGTTAGTCGCCGAAAAGCTAGGAATTAGCGCACGAACCCTAAGATACAAGATGGCAAGGATGCGTGATATGGGGATCCAACTGCCAAATTAGTCTATAAATTCAAGTTATCATCCCGCAGCCTCCACATTGAGTGTGAGGCTGTATTTATTAAAAAACACAACCGCAAAAGTGGCCCATTTCATCCAAAATCCTTAGATATTGGCATCTTCTTATCCCGTCAATTTATTATCAATCACGACCATCTGAAAACTTGGCCGTTATTTTGCATTGTCCCGTTATCGGTATTTTGATCGTCAAGAATTCGACGACTGGGAGCTCAGCATGCAAATAGGCGCAAATTCATTCCTGCAGGAAATGCAGAAACTCCAAGGCGAAATAACGCCGTCGTTTGGCGTTCAGCCAAATATCATGCAGCAAGTGAATAACACCAGTGGTGCAGACTTCGGTCAGTTGCTATCGCAAGCCGTCGGCAATGTCAGCGGCTTACAGTCCGCATCGTCAAACCTCGCGACACGTTTAGAGATGGGTGATACTACCGTTTCTTTATCAGACACTGTGATTGCCCGTGAGAAAGCGAGTGTTGCTTTCGAGGCGACAGTGCAAGTGCGTAATAAGCTTGTCGAAGCCTACAAAGAAATAATGAGCATGCCTGTCTAGGCCAGTGAATAACCCAATTAGCAGGTACGAATCGTGAGTACAGAAATGATTGTCGGATCCAATTCTGGTTTAGCTGACCAAGGTGTCCAGCAAGAACATAAGTCAGGAATGATGGGAAATCTTGGCGGTGTCGATATGATGCGCCAAGTGACTATGATTTTAGCCTTAGCGATTTGTTTAGCCTTGGCGGTATTTGTCATGCTGTGGGCGCAGGAGCCAGAGTATCGTCCATTGGGTAAAATGGAAACTCAGGAAATGGTTCAAGTGCTAGATGTACTTGATAAAAATAAAGTTAAGTACCAAATCGACGTGGACGTTATCAAAGTTCCTGAAGATAAATATCAAGAAGTCAAAATGATGTTGAGCCGTGCTGGTATCGACAGTCCTGCAGCCAACCAAGATTTTTTGAATAAAGACAGTGGCTTTGGTGTCAGCCAACGCATGGAACAAGCTCGTCTTAAGCATAGCCAAGAAGAAAACCTCGCCCGTGCGATTGAGCAACTACAAAGTGTCAGCCGTGCCAAAGTCATTCTTGCGTTACCTAAAGAAAACGTCTTCGCCCGCAATGCCTCTAAACCGAGTGCAACTGTGGTGATCAATACCCGTCGCGGTGGTTTAGGCCAAGGTGAAGTCGATGCTATCGTCGATATTGTTGCTTCTGCAGTACAAGGTTTAGAACCATCAAGGGTGACGGTAACTGACTCTAACGGCCGTTTATTGAACTCGGGTAGCCAAGATGGCGCGTCTGCGACGGCTCGGCGTGAACTTGAATTAGTACAGCAAAAAGAAGCTGAATATCGCACTAAGATTGAATCGATTCTGGTGCCAATTCTAGGTCCTGATAATTTTACCTCTCAAGTCGACGTCAGTATGGATTTTACTGCTGTTGAGCAAACATCAAAGCGTTTTAACCCTGATTTACCGGCACTGCGCAGTGAAATGACAGTTGAAAATAACACCACTGGCGGCTCTTCTGGTGGGATCCCTGGCGCGTTATCCAATCAACCGCCAATGGAGTCAAATATTCCAGAAGATGCGACTAAAGCGACCGAGTCTGTCACCGCAGGTAATTCGCACCGCGAAGCGACCCGTAACTTTGAATTAGATACCACCATTAGCCATACCCGCCAGCAAGTTGGTGCAGTGCGCCGTATTAGTGTGTCAGTCGCGGTGGACTTTAAACCTGGTGCCGCTGGAGAAAATGGTCAAGTAGCCCGTGTTGCCCGTACCGAACAAGAACTGACTAATATCCGTCGTTTGCTTGAAGGCGCGGTTGGTTTTAGTTCACAACGGGGTGATGTGCTGGAAGTGGTAACCGTTCCCTTTATGGATCAATTGGTTGAAGATTTACCCGCACCTGAACTTTGGGAGCAACCTTGGTTTTGGCGTGCGATTAAGCTTGGGATTGGTGCGCTAGTGATTTTGGTGCTGATTCTAGCTGTGGTACGTCCTATGCTGAAACGCTTGATCTATCCTGACAGTGTGAATATGCCTGAGGATGGCAGATTAGGTAATGAATTAGCCGAAATTGAGGACCAATATGCGGCTGATACGCTAGGGATGCTCAATACTCAAGAGGCGGAATACAGTTATGCTGACGATGGCTCAATTCATATCCCTAATCTTCACAAAGATGATGATATGATTAAAGCTATCCGTGCGCTCGTGGCGAATGAGCCTGAGCTCTCTACTCAAGTCGTGAAAAACTGGTTACAAGACAATGGCTGAGAATAAAACGAAAGAAGTGGCTCCTGCGGCCGCACCGGCCTTTAATATCAAAGATATTAGTGGCGTTGAAAAGACCGCTATCTTACTCCTCAGTTTGAGTGAGGCTGATGCTGCATCCATTTTAAAACACTTAGAGCCGAAGCAAGTGCAAAAAGTGGGTATGGCCATGGCGGCAATGGATGAGTTTGGTCAGGAAAAAGTTATCGGGGTACATAAGCTGTTTCTTGATGATATTCAAAAGTATTCTTCAATTGGTTTCAACAGCGAAGAGTTTGTCCGTAAAGCCTTAACCGCTGCGTTGGGTGAAGATAAAGCGGGTAATCTGATTGAACAGATTATCATGGGCAGTGGCGCTAAAGGTTTGGACTCGTTGAAGTGGATGGATGCACGCCAAGTGGCGACCATTATTCAAAACGAACATCCACAGATCCAAACCATTGTGCTGTCTTATTTAGAACCCGATCAAGCGGCGGAAATTTTTGGTCAATTCCCTGAGAATACCCGCTTAGACTTGATGATGCGTATTGCAAATCTTGAAGAAGTACAGCCTGCCGCACTGCAAGAGTTGAACGACATCATGGAGAAACAGTTCGCCGGTCAAGGTGGCGCCCAGGCCGCGAAAATGGGTGGCTTAAAAGCGGCTGCCAACATAATGAACTACTTAGACACGGGTATCGAAAGCCAGTTGATGGAAACCATGCGCGAGTCTGATGAAGAAATGGCGCAGCAAATCCAAGATTTGATGTTTGTATTTGAAAACTTAATCGATGTCGATGACCGCGGTATTCAAGCCCTGTTGCGTGAAGTGCAGCAAGATGTACTGATGAAGGCGCTCAAAGGCACAGATGATCAGCTGAAAGAAAAAATCTTGGGTAACATGTCAAAACGTGCCGCTGAATTGTTGCGTGATGATCTTGAAGCCATGGGCCCAATCCGCATCAGTGAAGTGGAAGTCGCCCAAAAAGAAATCCTGTCTATTGCTCGTCGCTTAAGTGACAGCGGCGAAATCATGTTAGGCGGCGGTGGTGGCGATGAGTTCCTCTAATCCGAGCGATAATAAATTGTTGAATAAGGTCTTGAGCGAAGGAGATGTCGAATTTAGTCACTGGGCGCTGCCAGATGTGACTGAAGCCGATGATGATTCTATCTCAAATCTGTTCGGCCATTCTAATCATCAAGCCGCTAAGTCGACTACTGTGGAAAGTGTTTCTCCACCGACTATGGCTGAGATTGAAGACATTCGCGCCCAAGCCGAAGAAGAAGGCTTTAGCGAGGGTAAGCAGCAAGGGTATGAGCAAGGGCTAGAAAAAGGGCGTTTAGAAGGGTTAGAGCAGGGCCATACTGAAGGGCTCGCCCAAGGGCATGAGCAAGGATTAGAAACCGGTTTAGCCCAAGCAAAAATATTGCTCTCGCGTTTTGAAACCTTATTAGCCCAATTTGAAAAACCATTGCAATTACTCGATGGCGATATTGAACTTTCGCTACTGAACCTGAGTATGACATTAGCGAAATCTGTCATTGGCCACGAATTAAAAACTCATCCAGAACAAGTGCTTTCGGCATTGCGTTTAGGTATAGAATCGCTGCCGATAAAAGAGCAAACGGTCACAATCCGCTTGCATCCTGATGATGTTATTTTAGTCGAACAACTTTATTCCAGCGCTCAACTGACCCGAAGTAAGTGGGAACTTGAAGTTGACCCTTCCTTAAGCCCAGGTGACTGTATTCTCAGTAGTCATCGTTCTTTAGTCGATTTGACCCTCGCATCGCGTATCGATGCTGTATTTGAGTCCTTACGGAACCAACATGCTCACTTAAGTGACAAGCAGCGTCAATTGCAAGAGGCGATAGAGGTTGAAGATACCGCTAAACACGTTGCTGCTTCTGAGGCTGTGGGATCAGAGCTTGATGATCAGGTTGTCGATACGGTTTCTCAACATGCTGAGGATATACAATCTGCCTCAAACACAGGTGAGCAATTAGAGGCAAAATCAGATGCAAAATCGCCAACATCAACTGCTGAATAGGCTTAATCATCATCAGGGTAAGGTGCCGCCATTTCGCGCAGTGGCCAGTGGTCAACTGGTGCGTGTTGTCGGCTTAACCTTAGAAGCAAGCGGTTGCCGTGCGCCTGTGGGCAGTTTATGTTCGATCGAAACTATGGCGGGCGAGTTAATCGCCGAGGTGGTCGGGTTTGATGGCGAACTATTATATTTAATGCCCATTGAAGAATTACGTGGTGTATTGCCCGGTGCGCGGGTTGTGCCTTTGGGGGAACAAACTGGACTCAATGTTGGTTTATCCCTACTAGGACGCGTACTCGATGGTAACGGCGTGCCTTTAGATGGTTTAGGCGCGTTGCAAACCGACCAACAAGCGCCAAGACATAGCGCTGCCATTAATCCTTTATCTCGCCGTGCCATTACTGAACCGCTGGACGTTGGCGTTCGCGCTATCAACGCTATGCTGACCGTGGGCAAAGGCCAACGTATGGGCTTGTTTGCGGGCTCAGGTGTTGGTAAGAGTGTGCTCTTAGGTATGATGACTCGCGGTACTACCGCCGACATTATTGTGGTTGGGCTAGTGGGTGAGCGTGGCCGGGAAGTGAAAGAGTTTATTGAGGAAATTCTTGGTGAGAAAGGTCGAGCGCGTTCGGTCGTTGTTGCTGCGCCTGCGGATACATCGCCTTTGATGCGCCTTCGCGCCTGTGAAACCTCGACTCGTATTGCCGAATACTTCCGCGATTTAGGCTATAATGTTTTATTGCTTATGGACAGTTTAACGCGCTACGCCCAAGCGCAGCGTGAAATTGCTTTGGCTGTGGGTGAACCGCCTGCGACTAAAGGTTATCCGCCTTCTGTGTTTGCAAAATTGCCACGTTTAGTTGAGCGCGCCGGAAACGGTGGCCCTGGGCAAGGTTCAATTACGGCATTTTATACTGTGTTGACGGAAGGAGACGATCAACAGGATCCCATTGCCGATGCTTCGCGGGCGATCCTTGATGGTCACATTGTCTTGTCACGTTCGCTTGCGGATTCGGGGCACTATCCTGCAATTGATATTGAAGCTTCTATTAGCCGAGTCGCACCTATGGTGATCTCCAATGAACATTTGGAGGCGATGCGCCGCGTGAAACAAACCTATTCTTTGTATCAGCAAAATCGAGATTTGATTTCTATTGGGGCCTATGCCCAAGGAAGCGATCCTCGCATTGATAATGCGATACGACTGCAGCCAGCAATGAATGCTTTTTTGCGACAAACCATGCGTGATGCATTTAGCTTTGCCGATAGCCAAGTCATGCTTGGGCAACTTGCTGCACAGTGCAAATAATGGCGTCATCGAATTAATTGAGGTCTAGTATGGCTAACGCCGATCCCTTGTTGTTAGTGTTAAAGCTTGCCAATGATGCCGAAGAACAAGCGGCTTTATTGTTAAAATCTGCGCAGTTAGAGTGTCAAAAACGGTTGAATCAACTCAGTGCTCTGAATAACTATCGCTTAGAATACATGAAGCAAATGCAATCCCAGCAAGGTCAAGCCATCAGTGCTAGTCACTATCACCAGTTTCACCGTTTTATTCGTCAGATCGATGACGCTATTATCCAGCAAAATCGCGTCGTAGCCGACGGTGAAAAGCAAAAAGAATATCGACAACAACATTGGTTGGAAAAGCAAAAAAAACGTAAGGCAGTAGAATTACTCTTAGCCAGTAAAGAGAAGAAGCGTCAAGTGGTTGAACAAAAAAGGGAGCAAAAAATGACCGATGAATTTGCTTCCCAGCAATTTTATCGCCGTCATCAACGTTAGTGAAATGATAGGCATCTTTACTGCTCGCTAGCCGGATAGGCTCTTTAGTTTTTTTGTATTGATGGCATAAGCATCAATTCGGCACCTCTCAGTGTTAATTCTTTTCGATATGCTGTCGTAAAATCTGATGTTTTGGCATCTTATTTGCTTTGATTTAGTCCATGACCCTGCAACCGCAGTGTTTAATTGACGTTTCTACCTAGCCATTTCTTTTTTTGCTGGGTGATGTTTGGGAGCACTTATGCAACAAATGACCAATATCCTGTTAAGTAAAACAGGCAACTCTGCGGCCAATTCCGCTAAGACATCTTCCCAAGAGTCTAATAATGAAGACTTTTCATCTACACTTGCGTCAGTCACCGCTAGCTCATTTTCTATTTCTGCGTCTAAAAAAACCATTGCTAACACTGATGATACTGTGCAGGTTACCTCTGCTGATAAAGTAAAATATGACGATATATCAACTGATGACGCCGACGTAAATCTCATTTTTGCCCAAATTAGCATGGCAAATGATATGAAGAAAACGGCATCAGATGGAGATAGTTTGCCGCTAGCATTTTTAAATGCTGAAGAAAATATTGATACTTCATCAGCTTTATTAACCGCCGCAGCATTGGCATCTACTGTTTCTGATAATTCAACATTGGCATCTACTATTTCTGCTGATTTAGCATTGGCATCTACTGTTTCTGATAATTCAACATTGGCATCTACTATTTCTGCTGATTTAGCATTGGCATCTACTGTTTCTACTGTTTCTACTGTTTCTACTGATTCAGCATTGGCCTCTACTGTTTCTACTGTTTCTGCTGATTCAGCATTGGCACCTACTGTTTCTGATAATTCAACATTGGCACCTACTATTTCTGCTGATTTAGCATTGGCATCTACTGTTTCTACTGTTTCTACTGTTTCTACTGTTTCTACTGTTTTTGCTGAGATTGAACTGGCATCAGATATGGATGCCGATGAAGCGGGTTTTTCTGCTGAATTACAAAAGTTAGTTTCTACTAGTCCAGATATGGCAGCAATTTCAATCGCAGATGACGTGAAACCATCATCTTTGACTGATAAGTCACTCGTACATATTCTCCCCATAGACCCAAATATACTTGAAGCGTCAGCGGATAGTGATGCTGTGATTGATCCAAATTTGACCGATGACGCTTCAGAATTACCTTCAGAAGACACTGAGCTTGTCTCTGCCACTGAAGTCGGGGTGAGTATAGATGAGTCTTTAGTTGAGAATGAGGTCACACTTAATGCTGTGATTAATCAAGCGGGCTTAGCGAACAGTGCAACGATAAAGTCGGCAACCAACACTGCGGCAAAAGCAACGACTAGCAGCTCGACAGTGAATAGTCCCAATACGGGTAATATCGCGACCTCGGGAAATACTTTCGACCTGAATGCCTTAGGCTCTTCAATTTCATCTGAACCATTAGATACAACATCTGTAACAGAAAGTGATCTTGATGGGAGCCCCAATTCCGATTTGGCTGCTAACCTATTACTGAAAGATGCTAAATTGACGGTTGCGATGGATATTCCCAGAGACGAAAGTTTTATGGATGATAGTAGTAATACTTTCTCAGAACTTAAGTCGACATCATCCATACAGACATTCTCGATGTCACAATTAAATCGCCAAGAAACCATGCAAGTTCAGCTGTCATTGCGTCAAGGAGTAGAACAGCAAAACCAAATGCAGGAGATGATCCAACGATTTTCACCTGTGATGAAGCAGCAATTGATTACTATGGTGAGTCAAGGCATCCAACATGCGGAAATCCGGCTCGATCCCCCTGAGCTTGGGCATATGTTGGTAAAGATCCAAGTGCATGGCGACCAAACCCAAGTACAGTTCCATGTTACTCAGCCGCAAACGCGTGATCTGGTTGAACAAGCTATGCCAAGATTACGTGAGTTATTGCAAGAGCAAGGGATGCAGTTGGCTGACAGCCATGTTTCTCAAGGCGATCAAGGTGAGCGTCGGGAAGGTAGTTTCGGTGATGGCGGCAGTTCAAATGCGGCTGATATGGATGAAATCTCGGCAGAAGAGTTACATTTAGGTTTAAATCAAGCGATTAGTGTAACTTCAGGTATAGATTATTACGCTTAAGCAGGTAACCTATAGCAATGACTGACATAATTACGTTTCAAATAAAACTGTAATGAGTTTCCGCCTAAATTAAAGAGAATAGTGATGGCTAAGGAAGAATCGTTAGAACTTGAAAGTACTGAAGAGCCTAAGAGTAAGAAGAAACTATTTATTTTTGCTGGTGTAGGCGTTTTAGTCGCGCTGTTAATCGGTGGCGGCGTCTGGTTCTTTATGGGAAGCGGTACCGAAGAGGTTCCCGCCGTAGCTGCCGATGGTGCAGTTCAGGTTGAAGCCCCAGTATCAGGAGTAGTGGCTACCGCATCATACGTGCCTATGCCGCGTCCTTTCTTATTCAACTTACCAGGGCCTGATAGGGCTCGTTTAGTTGAGATTAAAGTGCAGCTTATGGTGCGTGGTACCGATGATGATGTGCTAACACAAAAACATATTCCGCTGATTGAAGATGCGCTTTTAACGACCTTTAGTGGTGCAGATGTGCAAAAGCTCAGCACGCAAGCGGGGAAAGATGAGTTACGGCAGTTAGCACTTTTGAGTGTGCAAAATACTCTACAGTCAGTAACTGGGCGTAAGGTTGTCGAGAAAGTACTATTTACAGGTTTTGTAATGCAATAATCCTTTAACTTCAGCACCAAAAGAGGCGAAGGCAATATAGTGAGTGATTTATTAAGCCAAGACGAAATTGATGCGCTATTGCACGGGGTTGATGACGTTGATGATGACGAAATTGACGCTGTTGGAGAAGATGCCCGTTCCTACGATTTCTCTTCCCAAGATCGAATAGTTCGTGGGCGTATGCCGACGCTGGAAATCGTGAATGAGCGTTTTGCGCGCCATTTGCGCATCAGCATGTTTAATATGATGCGCCGAGCGGCCGAAGTGTCGATCAACGGTGTACAGATGCTCAAGTTTGGTGAGTACGTACATACGCTTTTTGTTCCAACTAGCTTGAATATGGTGCGTTTTAGCCCACTCAAAGGCACAGCATTGATCACCATGGAAGCGCGACTGGTATTTATCCTAGTGGATAACTTCTTTGGTGGCGATGGGCGTTTCCATGCCAAGATTGAAGGGCGAGAATTTACGCCGACAGAAAGACGAATCGTGCAGTTACTGCTTAAGATTATATTTGAAGATTATAAAGATGCTTGGGCGCCCGTAATGGATGTTGAGTTTGATTATTTGGACTCTGAAGTCAATCCCGCCATGGCGAACATTGTTAGTCCTACCGAAGTTGTGGTGATTAATTCATTCCATATTGAAGTCGATGGAGGCGGTGGTGATTTTCATATCACTATGCCTTACTCCATGATTGAACCTATCCGAGAGTTACTCGATGCGGGTGTGCAAAGTGACAAGCAAGATACTGATATGCGTTGGTCACAGGCATTACACGATGAAATCATGGATGTGAAGGTCGGGTTCGATGCCAATATTGTTGAACATGAATTAACGCTCAAAGAGGTCATGAATTTTAAAGCGGGCGATATTATTCCGATTGAGTTACCCGAGTTTATCATGATGAAAATCGAGGATTTACCGACATATCGTTGTAAAATGGGCCGTTCTAGAGATAACCTAGCGCTTAAAATATGTGAGAAAATCCCTCGGCCAGAGACAGTTAAATCTGAGCTGCAATTGGTGACGCGTAAGGGTAAATCTCGTGATATATCAGAATTATAAGGTGAAGTAAGATGAGCACAGACGATACGGATGATTGGGCTGCAGCAATGGCAGAACAAGCGTTAGAAGAAGCCAACGCAATTGAACTCGATGAGCTGGTTGATGATTCAAGACCTATTTCTAAGGCTGAAGCGGCTAAGTTAGATACAATTTTAGATATTCCTGTCACCATTTCGATGGAAGTGGGCCGTAGCTATATTAGTATTCGAAACTTATTACAACTTAACCAAGGTTCTGTGGTTGAGTTAGATAGAGTCGCAGGTGAACCGTTAGATGTGATGGTCAATGGCACGCTTATCGCTCACGGTGAAGTGGTGGTGGTAAACGATAAATTCGGTATTCGCTTAACGGATGTGATCAGTCAAACTGAGCGAATTAAAAAGCTTAAATAATACGAGATGTAAAAGTCGTTGGAACTTTAAATGAGCACATCGGTAATACAGAGTTTAGTGGTAGCGGTTCAAGCGAGCGCAGATAGCCTCGGTGGGGAAGGCGCAGCGAATATTGCTTCAATAGCGCCTGCTGCTACAAAAATGGCAGAACCTTCTCAAGTTGCGACCTTAGCAAGTATGTTAGGTGGCTTGATTCTGGTTTTATTATTAATTTTCGCGTTAGCTTATTTACTGAGAAGGTTTAATTTAGTCCCCACGACCAATGGCGTACTAAAGACCATTGCTGTGACTTCCCTCGGTCAAAAAGAGCGTTTAGTCTTGGTTCAGGTGGGCGAACAGCAATATTTGCTTGGGGTTAGCTCGCAGCAGGTGAGTTTGATTGATAAGTTAGCTGAACCTATCCATCTAGAAGCTGATTCGTTTGCGAGTCGATTACGCCAGGCGAAATTAAAACAATGACAACACGTATCCTCGCGTTAGTTGGGTTAGTTATGCTGCTATTGATGCCGTCAGCATGGGCCGCAGATGGCGTCTTACCTGCTGTAACAGTAACAACGGCGCCAGACGGCTCAACGGAATATTCGGTCACAATGCAGATTTTACTGCTGATGACATCGCTGAGTTTTTTACCTGCGATGCTCATCATGTTGACCTCTTTCACGCGGATTATCATTGTCCTGTCGATATTACGCCAAGCCATTGGATTACAACAGACTCCATCTAATCAAGTCTTAATTGGCATGAGTTTGTTCATGACTTTTTTTATCATGGCACCGGTATTCGACCGGATTTATGATGAAGGGGTGAAGCCTTATATCGATGAGCAATTAACCTTGCAGCAAGCGTTTGATAAAGGGAAAGAGCCGCTGAGAGGCTTTATGTTGGGCCAAGTAAGAACGACGGATTTAAAGACCTTTATTGAGATTTCTGGCTATAAGGATATTAAGTCTCCCGAAGAAGCACCCATGAGTGTGTTAGTGCCCGCTTTCATTACCAGTGAGTTAAAAACCGCATTTCAGATTGGCTTTATGCTATTTGTGCCTTTTTTAGTACTCGATTTAGTGGTGGCGAGTATCTTGATGGCTATGGGTATGATGATGTTATCTCCCATGATAGTGTCGCTGCCGTTTAAGATCATGTTGTTTGTGCTCGTAGATGGTTGGAGCTTAGTCCTCGGGACATTAGCGAATAGTTTCGGATAGCCAAGGGAGAGTAAACACATGAGTCCTGAGGCGCTAATTGATATTTTTCGTGAAGCTCTCGCTGTTATCGTCATGATGGTGTCTGCTATTGTGTTGCCTGGGCTGGGAATTGGGTTGATCGTTGCTGTGTTTCAAGCGGCGACTTCTATTAACGAGCAGACCTTAAGTTTCCTTCCGCGTTTGTTAGTGACACTTTTTGGCCTAATGTTTATGGGACATTGGTTAGTTGAAACCCTGATGGACTTTTTCATCGAGATGGTGAATCGCATTCCTCAAGTGATAGGCTAACGCGATGGAGCTGCTGCTCGATACCTTAATGCAAACCATTGCCGCTTATATTTGGCCATTGTTTCGCGTCGCGAGCATGTTGATGGTCATGGTAGTATTTGGGGCGGCAACGACACCAACTCGAGTGCGTTTATTATTGGCGATGGCAATTACCTTTGCGATAGCACCTGTTCTTCCTCCAACTCAAAATGTGGATTTATTTTCGTTAAGCGCAGTATTCATCACGGCGCAGCAAATTATTATCGGTGTTGCCATGGGGTTTGTGACTCAAATGGTGATGCAAGTCTTTGTGCTCACTGGACAGATCATTGGTATGCAGACCAGTTTAGGCTTTGCCTCTATGGTTGACCCTGGTTCTGGCCAACAAACACCCGTTATTGGTAACTTTTTTCTTTTATTGGCGACATTGATTTTCTTAGCAGTGGACGGCCATCTTTTGATGATCCGTATGCTAGTGGCAAGCTTTGAAACTTTGCCGATTTCTAATCAAGGCTTAACACTGACAAGTTATCGATCGCTGGCTGATTGGGGGTCGTATATGTTTGGTGCGGCACTCACTATGTCGATATCTGCGATTATCGCCTTGTTATTAGTCAACTTGTCCTTCGGGGTCATGACCCGCGCCGCGCCGCAATTGAATATTTTCTCTATTGGTTTTCCGATCACTATGATTGGTGGACTGTTTATTCTGTGGTTAACCCTAACACCGGTAATGGCACACTTCGATGAAGTATGGTCGACGGCTCAAGTGCTGCTTTGCGATATGTTAGCGCTCCAATGTAACGCTGATGGCTTGATATGATGGGATTAGGAGAAGCCCATGGCTGAAGAGTCAAGTGATGAACGTACAGAGGAACCCACGGGGAGGCGTCTAGAACAGGCGCGAACAAAAGGACAGATTGCACGTTCGAAAGAACTTGGAACTGCAGCGGTATTAATTTCGGCAGCATGTGGGTTTTATATGCTAGGCCCAAGTTTGGCCATTAGCCTAACTCGGGTGTTTGAAATTGTATTTACCATGGATAGGGCGCAAATTTTTGATACGAATGAAATGTTCAAAGTGTGGGGCGTTGTTGTGAGTGAAATAGCCTGGCCCATGGCTAAAATTATGCTACTGATTGTGGTTGTTGCGTTTATCGGTAACGTCTCTCTTGGAGGGATCAATTTTTCGACCCAAGCTATGATGCCAAAAGCCAGTAAAATGAGTCCCCTTGCTGGTTTTAAACGTATGTTTGGCGTACAGGCTCTGGTTGAACTCACCAAAGGTATTGCAAAATTTTCGGTAGTAGCGTTTTCTGCTTATTTTTTATTAAGCTTCTATTTCAATGACATTATGTTGCTGTCTAGCGACCATCTTCCAGGTAATGTTTACCATGCATTAGATTTGTTGGTTTGGATGTTTATCCTGTTATGTTCCTCGATTTTGTTTATTGTCGTCATCGATGTGCCGTTCCAAATTTGGAATCACAACAAGCAACTTAAGATGACCAAACAAGAAGTAAAAGATGAATATAAAGACACTGAGGGTAAACCTGAGGTGAAAGGGCATATACGGCAGATGCAACGTGAACTAGCACAAAGGCGTATGATGGCTGAAGTGCCAAATGCCGATGTGATTGTCGTTAACCCTGAGCATTTTGCTGTTGCGATTAAATACGATGTGCAGCGCTCTGCGGCTCCCTTTGTGATAGCGAAAGGTGTTGATGATGTGGCTTTTAAAATACGTGAGATTGCCCGCGCGCACAATATTGCGATTGTTTCGGCCCCACCACTTGCAAGGGCGATTTACCATACGACTAAGTTAGATCAGCAGATCCCTGAAGGTTTGTTTACTGCTGTCGCACAGATTTTGGCTTATGTATTCCAGCTGCGCCAATATCAAAAAGGACGCGGTCGTAAACCTATTCCTGTCCCACTCAATCAACCTATACCTGATGAATTGAAATACTAAATACTAACCACTAACCACTAGCCTCTGATGGTAGTCATTGGTAAAGCTGATGATGTCGAGTTCATTTGTTTTTTATGGCTAATTTTATGTATATCAATCAGTCACAGTACATATCTTTCCTTCATTAATGGCTTCAATCTTGTTGGCGCGTTTTTTGCTTTATGCTATGACACGTCAAAGTTTAGGTTATAGCGAATGGATGTTAAAGCGACTCTTGGTCAAGTAAAACAAATTAGGCTCAGCACTTTTAAAGGCATTGGCACGCCGGTGGTTGTGCTTGCTGCATTGGCCATGATTGTTTTACCCATCCCTCCATTTCTATTAGACATACTCTTTTCATTCAACATTGCGTTAGCTCTCATCGTATTGCTGGTGGCTATTTATACCGATAGACCCTTAGATTTTGCTGCCTTCCCAACTGTGTTACTGGTGGCGACGTTATTACGCCTTGCGCTCAACGTTGCCTCTACTCGTGTGGTTTTACTTGAGGGTCATAATGGCGGTGATGCCGCGGGTAAGGTGATTGAAGCCTTCGGTTCTGTGGTGATCGGTGGTAACTATGCCGTTGGTCTAGTGGTCTTTATCATTTTGATTATCATCAACTTTGCGGTGGTGACTAAAGGTGCAGGTCGTATCGCAGAAGTCAGTGCCCGCTTTACCTTGGATGCTATGCCTGGTAAGCAAATGGCAATCGATGCTGACTTAAATGCTGGAACCTTAAATCAAGACCAAGCGAGAATACGCCGTGCCGAAGTGACCCGTGAAGCCGATTTCTATGGTGCGATGGACGGTGCGTCCAAATTCGTTAAAGGGGATGCGATTGCCGGTATCATGATCTTAGTGATCAACATCGTAGGTGGTTTTATCATAGGGATTGTGCAGCATGGCTTAAGTTTCTCGGAAGCGGTTGAAATTTATACCTTACTGACTATCGGTGATGGTTTAGTGGCGCAGATCCCTGGTCTATTATTGTCAATCGCCGCAGCCTTGATGGTGACTCGTCAAAACGAGTCAGGTGATATGGGCCAAATGATGATGAGTCAGATGTTTGACAGTCATAAGTCATTGGGTATCGCCGCCGGAGTCCTGTTTGTAATGGGTATTGTTCCTGGTATGCCGCACATGGCGTTTTTAAGCTTTGCCTTTATGACTGCTGGTGCAGCTTATTTTGTTTATAAACGAAATGAAAACAAACGTCTTAAAGCGCTAGAACAAGTGAAATCGGGTCCAATAGAAAGACAAGATAAAGAGCCTAAAGAGCTAGGTTGGGACGATGTACATCATGTTGATACTATTGGTCTTGAGGTTGGATATCGTTTGATCCCTCTGGTAGACAAGGGCCAAGGTGGCGAGTTACTAAGCCGCATTAAAGGCGTGCGTAAAAAGTTGTCTCAGGAACTAGGCTTCTTAGTGCCCGCGGTGCATATTCGCGATAACTTAGATTTATCGCCTAATGCGTATCGCATTTCATTAATGGGCGTCGTCGTCGGAGAGGCAGATATTCGTCATGATTGCGAATTGGCGATTAATCCTGGTCAAGTCTATGGCAAACTCGATGGTATCGAAACGCGCGATCCCGCTTTTGGCCTAGAAGCGGTATGGATCGCTCCTGAGTTACGTGAGCACGCACAAACATTAGGTTATACCGTCGTCGATGCCGCCACTGTTGTTGCAACTCATATTAGTCAATTACTCACAAATAATGCCGCTAAGTTGTTAGGCTACGAAGAAGTGCAACAACTGATGGATATGCTTGCGAAACACTCACCTAAGCTGGTTGATGGCTTTATTCCAGATATCATGCCACTAGGACATGTCGTAAAAGTGATGCAGAACCTATTAAATGAAGGGGTTTCAGTTAGAGACTTGCGTACTATAGTGCAAACTTTGTTAGAATATGGCACTAAGAGCAATGACACTGAAGTCTTGACTGCCGCTGTACGTATCGCTTTGAAACGTATGATAGTTCAGGAAATCTCAGGCCCAGAGCTCGAAATCCCCGTCATTACTTTGGCGCCAGAGTTGGAACAGATGTTGCATCAGTCAATGCAAGCAACCGGTGGCGATGGTCCTAATATTGAACCCGGTCTTGCAGAACGCATGCAGCAGTCCCTTGCCGATGCGGCTCAAAAGCAAGAAATGGTCGGACAACCCGCCATATTGTTGACGTCAGGTATGTTACGCGCGACGCTGTCACGCTTTGTTAAACATACTATTCCTAATCTCAGAGTCATTTCATACCAAGAAATACCTGATGAGAAGCAAATACGTATCGTATCTGCAGTCGGCCAGTAGAGGACGCATAAGTGAAGATTAAACGATTTTTTGCCAAAGACATGCGCGCCGCACTGGCCCAAGTGAAAGAAACACTCGGCTCAGATGCCGTCATTATGTCAAATAAAAAAGTGAACGGTGGCATCGAAATTGTCGCTGCCGTTGACTATGACGAACCTAAATCGAAAACTGCAGCCACTGCGCCAGCACCGACCTTTATGGACGTGAGCGACGATCTCGTGTCCCTAGGTGCTAAGCAGCCAGTTCGTGTAGAAACTCGCGCTAAGCCAGCCGCACCAGCAGACTCATTACAAGCCTTACTTGAGAAGCAGCAAAGCCGTTTGAATCAACAAATGTCACATCAGCAAGTTGATGCCGAGTTACCAGCATGGGCTAAGGGCTTACAAGCCCCTACTGCTGTGAAACCAGAACGTCGTGAAGCACCTTCCTCATTTGATAAAAAGCCACAAACATCACAGAAACAAAGTGCTGATATTGAGGCTATGCGTGATGAATTAGCATCACTGCGTAATTTACTGACACATCAAGTATCCTCCTTGATGACGGAACATAAAAAACGCATCGATCCCGTTGGTGCTATGCTCGAAGCCAAATTGCTTGAGGCTGAATTCTCCCCTGCGGTTGCGAATAAATTAGCCGCGCTGAGCCAGCATTATACGCCAGCTGAATTAGTCAGAGCATTACCACAAAGTCTCGCTAATATGCTTGACAATCAGGGTGATGACATTGTGAAACAGGGCGGGGTAGTTGCATTAGTTGGTCCTACTGGCGTTGGTAAAACAACGTCATTAGCTAAACTTGCTGCCCGTTTTGCGGCACATCATGGTGCTGAACATGTTGCTTTAATTACCACAGATCATTATCGCATCGGAGCCTATGAGCAATTAGCAACTTATGGCAAAATAATGGGCTGCCCAGTAAAGCAAGCTCATGATCTAAATGAATTAGAGCAAATTCTCTATCAGTTTAGGAATCGCAAGCTAGTATTGATAGATACGGCTGGCATGGGACAGCGAGATATGCGCCTTTACCAGCAACTTGATAATTTAACTGCAAATAGCAGGATACCTATCCGCAGTTATCTGGTACTGTCTGCGACAGGGCAGCGCCGTGTGCTGCAAGATGCAGTCAATCATTTTAAACGCATTCCCCTATCTGGTGTCGTTCTCACAAAACTCGATGAATCTGTGTCGTTAGCAGGGGCATTAAGTGTGTTGATCCAAAACGGATTACCATTAAGTTATATTACTGATGGACAAAGAGTTCCTGAAGATATGAAAGTTGCGGATACCCTAGATTTAGCCCAGCAGGCACTCGCAGCGTTAGATAGTACAGAACAACAATCATTACAAGACACAGCGTGGTCAGATAATATGGCCTGTGCATTTGAGTAGATTTATGACCCTGGATCAAGCAAGTGGTTTACGTATGATGAATCAACCCTATAACGAAAAAGTGAAAGTAATCGCGGTCACTGGTGGTAAAGGAGGCGTGGGTAAAACCAGCGTTTCTATTAATACTGCTGTGGCATTAGCCGAAAAAGGCAAGCGTGTCTTGGTACTTGACGCTGACCTTGGCTTAGCAAACGTCGACGTCATGCTGGGTATTCGTGCCGAGCGTAACCTCTCTCATGTTCTCTCTGGTGATGCAGAGCTTGACGATATTATCGTGCGTGGTCCTAAGGGGATAGGCATAGTACCTGCCACCTCAGGAACACAGGGGATGGTGGAATTAAGCCCTGCGCAACATGCTGGATTAATCCGTGCATTTAGTGAGATGCGGACTCAGTTTGATATTCTAGTCGTAGATACTGCGGCTGGGATCTCAGATATGGTGCTCAGTTTCTCACGTGCTTCGCAGGATGTGTTAGTCGTTGTTTGTGATGAACCCACTTCGATTACCGATGCCTACGCCCTGATTAAAATTCTCAGCCGTGAGCATGGTGTGTTCCGTTTTAAAATAGTTGCCAATATGGTGCGTAGTTTACGCGAAGGTATGGAATTATTTGCTAAACTCAGTAAAGTGACCGACAGATTTTTAGATGTCGCACTTGAATTAGTCGCCACGATTCCATTTGACGAAAACTTACGTAAATCTGTTCGTAAACAAAAATTGGTGGTTGAAGCTTATCCTAAATCACCAGCGGCGATTGCGTATCAAGGATTGGCAAATAAAATTTTGAGCTGGCCTGTGCCGCAGCAACCTGGTGGGCATTTGGAGTTTTTCGTTGAGCGTTTAGTACAACGACCAGATTTTCAAGAGGAAAAAACGAGTGAATAAAGCCGCTGCGTATACTTGTTTAGACAATAAATCGTCGATCGTTGAACAGTATGCTCCGTTGGTTAAAAGAATTGCGCATCATTTACTCGCCAGACTACCTGCATCTGTGCAGTTAGATGATTTACTCCAAGCTGGGATGATGGGGTTACTAGAAGCATCATCCAAGTTTGATGGTGGCAAGGGTGCGAAATTTGAAACCTTCGCCGGCATACGCATACGTGGAGCCATGTTAGATGAAATTCGTCGTGGCGACTGGGTCCCTCGTTCCGTTCATCGTAACAATCGTAAGGTTGCACACGCTATTGATGAGTTAGAGCAAGAACTGGGCCGTGATGCACGCGACACAGAAATTGCAGAAAAACTTGATATGACGCTCGATGAGTACCATCATATTCTTAACGATGTTTCTGTCGGAAAAATCATAGGGATAGAAGATTTAGGCGTATCTCAGGATATACTTACAGTGAGTGATCGGTCCGATGATGATTCATTTGAAGCATTAGCTGAGAACCAATTTCATTCTGCTCTGGTTGAGGCAATTAAATTATTGCCTGAAAGAGATGCATTAGTGTTATCCCTGTACTACGATGAAGCATTGAATTTAAAAGAGATTGGCGCCATTCTTGAAGTCAGTGAATCGCGGGTTAGCCAGATATTAAGTCAGGCAATGTTGCGATTGAAAGCTAAACTCAAGCACTGGACATAAGTATAATTATTAATCGAGCACAGAATGTCAGCTCACCGGAGGAAACCTTGGACAAGAATATGAAGATTCTCATTGTTGACGATTTTTCGACAATGAGGCGTATCATCAAGAACTTGTTGCGAGACTTGGGGTTTAATAACACCCAAGAAGCAGACGATGGCTCAACAGCCCTGCCGATGTTGCAAAAGGGGGATTTTGATTTTGTTGTTACAGATTGGAATATGCCTGGTATGCAAGGAATCGATCTGTTAAAAGCAATTCGCGCTGATGATTCGCTAAAGCATTTACCCGTATTAATGGTAACTGCTGAAGCAAAACGTGAACAGATTATTGCTGCCGCTCAAGCGGGAGTGAATGGTTATGTGGTTAAGCCTTTTACCGCTGCAACGCTGAAAGAGAAGTTAGATAAAATATTCGAACGACTCGCTTGAGCAAGGATGAGCTATGAAGTCACAAACATCAGGGCTCATCACGCTCGAGCAAGCTCAGCATTTAGTTGAATTATTAAGTGCAGGTGAGCAAAGTCAGGCAGATGATTTATTTCGGGAGCTTGCTGCTCCACTGCAACGAGAATTATTCGAAGAAGTAGGTAAATTAACTCGGCAACTTCATAGTGCGCTGATGGATTTTCAAGTTGATAATCGTCTTGCTGAATTAGCCAATACAGAGATCCCCGATGCCAAGCAACGTTTAAATTACGTTATTGACATGACCGAACAAGCTGCAAATAAAACCATGGATGCGGTTGAAGAATGTTTACCTTTGGCTAATGCCGTGACCGTAAATATTCAAAATGTCATGCCATCTTGGGACAGATTAATGCGACGCGAGATAGCGCTGACTGAATTTAAGGGCCTTTGTCACGATGTACAAGACCTTATGTCTCGTAGTGCAAATGACTCGACTCGATTACGTGAATTGCTTAATCAAATTTTGATGGCGCAAGATTTTCAAGACTTAACAGGACAAATAATACGTCGTGTTATTGATCTAGTAATGGAAGTAGAAAGTAATCTGGTTTCTATGCTGACGGTATTTGGTGAGCAACCTATGATTGAAAGTCAGATTGCTCAGAAAAATAATATTGAAGCAGAAGGCCCGATAATGAATGCCGAGCTTCGTCAAGATGTGGTAACGGGTCAAGACGAAGTGGATGATCTTCTATCGAGTCTGGGTTTCTAACTGGGAGTCAATTTGATGGCCTTTGATGTAGATGAAGAGATACTCCAGGACTTTTTAATCGAAGCCGGTGAAATTTTAGAGCTTCTGCAAGAGCAACTCGTTGCGCTTGAAAATAATCCTGATGATACTAACTTGCTGAACGCCATTTTCCGAGGTTTTCATACCGTTAAAGGTGGTGCTGGCTTTCTTAGCTTAACTCCCATGGTTGATGTTTGTCATGAGGCTGAGAATACCTTCGATTTATTGCGGACAGGCAAGCGTAGCGTTAACGCAGAGTTGATGGATATTATTTTGCAGGCTGTTGATGCAATTAATACCATGTTTGCGCAAACCCAGCAGGGCGAGCAACAAGATCCCGCCGACTCAGGTTTGTTAGCGAGACTTAAAATGCTCAGTTCAGGTGCGCCTTTGCCATCTGAAGTCGCTTCTGTCAAGGTTGTAGAGCCAGAACCTGTTGTTGAAGTCATTATTGATACTCCTACCCTTCAAGAAATCCCTGCTGACATAAGTGATAACTCATCTTCCATTGAAAATACGTCTTCAAGTATCGATGATATCAATGATGCTGAATTTGAAGCTTTATTGGATGCGCTTCATGGTTCAGGAAAGGGACCAGCGGTCGCTGCTACCACATTTGTATCTGAGCCTGTTGCTGTCAAGCCTGCTGCACCAATTAAAACACCTTCAACATCAGGTGATGACATCACTGATGATGAGTTCGAGGCGTTACTGGATGAACTTCATGGCTCAGGTAAATTTAAAGCTGAGGCTGAAGTGCCTGTTAAGCCTAAGGTTGTGGCAACACCTGCGCCTCAACCGATTGTAGATGCTGATGAAATTACCGATGATGAGTTTGAGCGATTACTCGATGAACTCCATGGGAAAGGCGGAGCACCTGCGAAAGCTGAAGTAAAAGCGCCTACGCCCCCTGTTTCGACTGTAGCACCTACTGCTGCACCACATGCTCCTGCGCCAGTAAAAGCCGCAGTACCAGCTCCTGCCCCAGTCGTTGCTGCAAAACCTAAGGTGGAAATTGCGGTTGTCGATAAAGCACCTGCTAAGGCTAGCTCTGCGAATGTGCCTCAGGGTGAAACAACGGTACGTGTAGATACTGCACGACTCGACCAGATCATGAATATGGTGGGTGAGTTAGTGTTAGTGCGTAATCGATTGGTGAGCTTAGGCATCAGCCGTGATGATGAGGAGATGTCGAAAGCTCTCGCGAACTTAGATCTCGTTACTGCCGATTTGCAAGGCGCTGTGATGAAAACCCGTATGCAACCGATCAAGAAAGTGTTTGGTCGTTTCCCTCGGGTGGTACGTGATCTTGCTCGTACACTAAACAAAGAAATTGATTTGATCATGGTCGGTGAAGAAACTGACTTAGATAAAAACCTCGTTGAAGCGCTTGCCGATCCACTCGTCCACTTAGTGCGTAACTCTGTGGACCATGGTATCGAGATGCCAAACGAGCGTGAAGCCAGTGGTAAGCCAAGAACGGGAACGATTACCTTATCTGCAAGCCAGGAAGGCGACCATATACTGCTGAAAATCGAAGACGATGGCGCAGGCATGGATCCTGAAAAACTCAAAAAAATTGCCATAAACCGTGGTGTGCTCGATGAAGATTCTGCTTCGCGGATGACAGACAGCGAAGCCTATAATTTGATTTTTGCACCAGGTTTTTCAACTAAAGTTGAGATTTCAGATATTTCAGGCCGTGGTGTTGGGATGGACGTGGTAAAAACTCGTATCACCCAGCTGAATGGCACTGTACATATTGATTCCATGAAAGGTAAGGGAACGATACTTGAGATTAAAGTACCGCTAACACTGGCGATTATGCCTACCTTAATGGTCGATGTCGCTAAACAAGTGTTTGCATTACCTCTATCTAGCGTGAATGAGATTTTCCATCTCGATCTCACAAAAACTAATATTGTTGATGGGCAACTGACTGTCATAGTACGTAATAAGGCCGTACCTTTGTTCTATTTGGAACACTGGCTACATAGAAACAAAACGACCTTTAAACATGGCGATAAAAAGCATGGTCATGTGGTTATCGTGCAATTAGGCATGATGCAAATTGGTTTTGTAGTGGATGCCTTAATAGGGCAAGAAGAGGTCGTTATTAAACCTCTTGGCGCTATGTTACATGGCACACCTGGGATGGCTGGTGCGACAATTACATCGGATGGTGGTATTGCACTGATCTTAGATGTTCCTGGATTGCTAAAGCATTATGCGAAAAGTAAGAATTAGTTTCCAAGCTAAGGAATGGAATGGCCATTAAAGTATTAGTCGTTGATGACTCAAGTTTTTTCAGACGACGTGTTAGTGAAATAGTCAATCAAGATCCTGAACTGGAAGTTATCGCGACGGCCTCAAATGGGGCCGAAGCGGTGAAGTTGGCTGCTGAGCTTAATCCCCAAGTTATCACTATGGATATTGAGATGCCTGTCATGGATGGTATTACTGCTGTTCGTGAGATCATGGCTAAGTGTCCGACTCCGATCTTGATGTTTTCTTCTTTAACCCATGATGGCGCTAAAGCAACGTTAGACGCTTTAGATGCTGGTGCATTAGATTTTCTGCCTAAACGTTTTGAAGATATTGCGACCAACAAAGATGATGCCATTTTATTGTTGCAACAAAGAGTTAAGGCATTGGGACGACGCAGAATGTTTCGTCCGATTGCACGTCCTGTGGTCGCGCCAACACCTAGCGTGCGTCCAACAGGTAGCGTTTTAGGTACAACGAGTATATCGGCTCATACGCCTGTCGCAGCTCCTGTTAGAACCTCAACGGCAACGACGATTCGTGCAAGTGGTAAACAGTATAAATTATTGCTGATCGGTACATCTACTGGTGGTCCGGTTGCGCTGCAAAAAATACTCACGCAGTTTCCGGCAAACTATCCGCATCCTATTTTATTAATCCAGCATATGCCTGCTGCCTTTACCCCTGCATTTGCGAGTCGTTTAAATGGCTTATGTAAGATTGAAGTGAAAGAGGCCGCTAATGGCGATCTTCTTAAACCGGGTTGCGCATATTTAGCGCCAGGTGGTATGCAAATGATGGTTGAACGTACTGGAGCAAGTGGCCGATTAAAAGTTATCACAGGCAGTGCTGATATGAATTATAAGCCCTGTGTGGATATCACCTTTGCTTCTGCTTCTAAAGCCTTTAGTGGTGATGTGCTTGCTGTTGTATTAACTGGCATGGGGGCGGATGGCAGAGAAGGCGCACGTATGTTGAAAGCTGTAGGCGCAACCATTTGGGCGCAAGATGAAGCCAGTTGTGTGGTTTATGGTATGCCACAAGCCGTTGCGAGTGCAGGGATTGCCACCCAGTCGATAGCCTTAGACAACATGGCCGAATGTATTTTAAAAGAGTCTGTTCGTGTCTAAAAACCAATATCCGATGAGCACAAATAGTGTGCTCATCATTTTGTTGATGGGCATAGCCATTTTGGTTCTTGGTGCCTTAAGCCTTGATTACAAACGTAAGAATAGTTTGCTGCAGGCGGATGTAAAACGTTTGGAATCGACTCAGGTGCTGTTAATGGTACCTGACGAACAGGCTGAGGCTATTGCAACTTGGTTAGCGTCTCATCCAGATCAGACTAAAGCAATGTTGCAATTAGCGGCTCCTGGTGAGCAGAAGGCTGTAGCGATTGGTCCTGAGCCGGTACAAAATAGCATTCCGCCTTTGCTGGGCGAACCAGATACTGAAATAGATACGGCGAAGGAAAAAACTAATCTGGAATCCTCTATTCCTAAACAGCTTCAAGCGCCAGAAAAAGAGGTTAAAGCTGTTTCTCAGACAATTGCCCCCCAAAATGCAGAGATGCTGCCCGTGGTGATATCTGAGAATGCCGATGGTGTCAAAGTGATTAGTTTGCCCAATGGCGGCATTCGAGTCACGACCAGAAAAGAGCAGTAATTTTTAGAATTTGTGAACTCACAATTTTCTAGTTCATTAGCATATTAACCAGTATAGGTAGGGGTCACTTCTTGAAAGTCTGGACCATAGCGAATCAAAAAGGTGGCGTAGGTAAAACCACGACGGTAGCGAGTTTAGCGGGAACATTAGCTAAGCGTGGCAAGCGTGTTCTTATGATAGATACCGATCCACATGCTTCGTTAGGTTATTACTTAGGTATTGATTCTGAAGAGGTTCCAGGCTCGTTGTTTGATGTTTTTCTTGCCCATAAAAACCTTTCTAAGGAACTCGTTTTATCCCATGTTGTGCCAACCTTAGTCGATGGTTTGGATTTATTGCCTGCAACTATGGCATTGGCTACCTTAGACAGAGCCTTAGGTCATCAAGAAGGAATGGGATTAGTACTACGTAATTTATTAGCACTGGTTGCTGATGATTATGATGTTGCTATCGTTGATTGCCCACCCGTACTCGGGGTATTAATGGTCAATGCGCTTGCGGCAAGTCAGCATATCATTATTCCTGTGCAGACGGAGTTTCTTGCCATTAAAGGGCTAGAGCGGATGATTAAAACAATGGAGTTAATGGGGCGATCTAAGAAGACGCGTTACAGTTACACTGTTGTGCCAACCATGTACGATAAACGCACCAAAGCATCACCTGCGGCTTTGCAAGTTCTTGGTGCCGAATACAGTGATACTTTGTGGAAAGACGTTATTCCAGTAGACACTAAGTTTAGAGATGCCAGTTTGGCACATTTACCAGCATCGCATTATGCGAGTGGTTGCCGCGGCGTTAAAGCCTATGAAAGATTATTAGATTTCTTATTAGTTGGGGAGTTTGGCCATGTCAAAATCGGTTGATGAAACTGTTTTTGATTTTTTCGCATTATTGCTACAGGAAGACGACAGTCCAAACCAGATTGTTTCCCCTCAAAGCATTGTAAAAGCAGACTCAAATCAAAATGTTGCCGTTAATCAAACGGAGGCAGCATTGCTCGATGCGGCTATTTTGGCTGAAAATGGTCGCACTGCCGCACCGCAGAATGTAGAGAAGGCCATAACGCCTACTGCGCAGTTGCAGCCAAAAGCGGCGCCAAGACAACATGAGTTTGTTGCTCCGGTAAGCCAGGTTGTAGCTCAAGTGAATAAGCAAGCGTTAGAGAAATTATTAGCGCCAGTACTAAAGACTGCAAGGTTAGAACCGATACCACCTTCAGTAGAGATAGCGCCACCTATTGATGTTCAACCCGTTGTGGTGGAAGTACCAAAAGCTCAGCCTGTTGTTAATGAAACCGTTGCTGATGAAATCGTTGAGCCAGTGGTTGTGCCAGAAACACAAGTCGGCATTACGCCTCCTAGTGTGACAAAAGATTTGCAAGAAGTGCTCGATGATGAGTTTCAGGTACTATTCTTTAAAGTAGCAGGGCTGACATTGGCTGTGCCTTTGGTGAGTTTAGGCGGAATAGTAAAAGTTGAGCGGATAAACCACATCTTTGGTCGACCCGCATGGTTTCTTGGTGTACAGACGCATAGGGAGGAGCAATTGAACATTGTTGATACTTGTGCGTGGGTTATGCCAGAAAAATACACAGATAAACTGGCGCAATCAGTAAATTATCAATATCTTGTATTATTAGAAGGCAGTAACTGGGGATTGACTTGTGAGTCCTTGGTCAATGCGGTAAAAATTAATAAATCGCAAGTCAACTGGCGTAGTCAAGCGGGTAAACGTCCTTGGTTAGCAGGTGTAGTGAAAGAACAGATGTGTGGCATTTTGCACGTACAAGCCTTAGTTGAAATGCTTAATGCGGGTTTAGGTTGTCAGGACTCAATTGGTTGAGGTAAACATGAAAGATACAAGAAATGTAGCAGCAGTCGCTGCAAGTAAAGATGATGCAGTATTACAATGGGTTACCTTTAAGTTGGACCATGAAACTTATGGTATCAACGTAATGCAAGTGCAGGAAGTGCTGCGTTATACTGAAATAGCTCCTGTACCTGGTGCCCCCTATTATGTACTAGGCATCATTAACTTACGTGGTAATGTCGTTACTGTAATTGATACCCGCTCACGTTTTGGATTGCAGTCTGCTGAAGTTGATGATTCAACTCGAATCGTTATCATCGAAGCTGAAAAACAGGTCATTGGTATCTTAGTTGATAGTGTTGCAGAAGTGGTTTATTTGCGCCGCTCTGAAATTGACAATGCGCCTAATGTTGGAACGGAAGAGAGTGCTAAGTTTATTCAAGGCGTGAGCAATCGCGACAATGAATTACTTATCTTAGTTGATCTCGACAAATTATTGTCCGACGAAGAATGGGCCGAGTTGACTCAGATCTAATCAATGAGTGTGATAAGGCTGAATGATTAGAATTCATTCAGCCATTTTGTTTATTTGCGAATAAATCGATGATGTTGAGTATTTACGATTTATGGGTAGACGAAGTCTTTTTATCATAGCTTGAACAATGGCCAATTATATTGGTGACGTTAAGTGAGCACTTTGGAATAGATAACTCAATTGTAAGCCAGCTCCTAATCTATGGCTTTGAGTGTGTATAAGGATTTTTGATGGGCGATGAATTTTTGATCGCAGCGTTAGTTTATGTCATCGCATGCTTAGGGTTAGTACTCTTTTTACAAAAGCAATTGAGTAAATTAAGAAGCAAAGTTGATGCATTGACTGTGTTAGTTAAAGAGGGCGATCGGCAGCGAGAGTCTTTTAAACGCGAATTGCAAGAAATACGCAGTGGCACAATCGGTGTAGGCCGTCGTGTTATTGAATTAGAGAAACGCATACTGCAACAGTCTGAACGGATTGAAGAGACGACTCAACAGGATCCACAGGCAAAACTTTATACTCGAGCCATGAAGATGGTCGCGCTTGGTGCTGGCGTTGACGAGTTGATTAAGGAATGCGAATTACCTAAAGCTGAAGCCGAGCTGTTGATCCGTCTGCATCGTAAGTAATCGGTAGCCAATTGAACACTAAAAGCTAATTTTTCTGAATTAGCTTTTTTATTTTATGCCTTCTCGACAATTTTTTTATGCATATTATTCCATTGCTCAGGAAATTTACCGTCGAGCATATACACAAATGCAATCAGTTCGGCGATAAGCAGGTAAAGCTCCTTGGGAATTTCCTCTCCTAACTCTAGCAGTTGCAAAAAATGGCTCAGATGGGGATCTTGATGGATATAAACGCCGTTAGCCTTAGCTAAGGCAATAATTTCTTCTGCGATAAGCCCTTCACCAGTCGCGACTATTTTAGGAGCGTTACGGCCATCGTAGCTCAGTGCGACAGCTTGTTTAGGTTCACTCTCTTCGCTCATATCGTTATTTCCAATGTTTTGTATAATGAACTCAATATTAGTGTTGGAACATTGTCACTCATTAAGCTTTTGTCTTTACGAGGAAATGATCACCAGGTAATAAGGTTGCTGGTACTTGCGCTATTTGAGTTGATAGTTCTCCAGGCGTAAAACCCAGTTGTGATAGTTTTTGGCTTAAGGGCGTTAAAAAGTTATTAACCTTATTAAGTAGTATCTGACTATTGCCTTTAAACTGGATATCTAATTGTTGATTGTGGTTTTGGGCTGAAATCAGCAGAGGTCCTTGTGCTAGATTAAACTTCAGTTGTAAACGCCATCCCATTTTTTTATCTGGGTCATCAGGATCGGCTTCTTGCTCAAATTTCCCTTCCAGCTGCTCCTGTCGTTGGTTAATGCCATAGGGCAGGGCGAAGAACCACACCAAATTGCCAGCGCTCTCATTACTTGCCTGTTGGTATAAATGCAGGTTAGAGGCTAATAGTCCCATGCTATCAAGGCCTCCTGCTTTGCTCAGTTGCCCAAGAAGTTTAGTGGAGAAGCCCACTTTAGCTTGTAACTGTTCAAGGTAGTCGGCAAGCTTTTTGCTCACGGAATTCGAATTGTTATTGGCTTTAAAGCCAAGTAGCAGCTGAAAAAGTGAGGTAATTGCACTCCCATTCATGAGCATAGAGGCTTGATTTGATTGAGGCGTAGCAAGATTTAGACTCGCTAGACCGAGAATATTGGCTTTGAGCTCATCGATATCATTCAATTGGCTCAGTGGTGGTAGCCCTAAATGCGGTAGGTGTTTCAATAACTCAGATGCTAAATTCGAGCTGCTATTAGAACGAGATAACTCAATAGGAAGTGCCCCCGCTTTATTGAACGCTTTTTGTAAGACATCAGCCACTTTTATCGAAGTGTCAGTCTTAGCATCATTGCCTTGTTGTTCACTCTTTTGGCTACTGGGTCCTAAAATATTATTAAGTTTGTTTATGTCTGTAGGACTCACACTTAGGATTTCTTGTGACGTTTTTGAGCCTTGAGATAACCCGTTTTTGCTATTTACGTTTTCACCCATTTGTGATGTTGGTGATTGACCCACAAGCCGATTTTCAAGGGCTGAGTTTTGAGCGCTGATCTGACCTAGGTCTTTAGTTGTTGGCGTTATGACTTGCGCGTTAGAGATATTCTGTGAGCCAGTCGCAGTAGGCGCTGATGGAATATCTACTTTACTTTGAAGCTGCATTATATCGACTTTGGCCGTCACAATTTGCTTTGTGGGCTCAGGTAGAAAGTTGATATTTTCGAGTTTTTTTAGAAAGGAGGCAATGATCTGGGCTGGTTCAATTTTCGCGATCACAAGATCAGAAGATGGTTTATTTGTGGGAACCTGAGTTTCATTTACTGGCGCCCCAATCATGATTTCGAGTTTGCTCTGTATTGGGGTGAGTAATAAAATAGGGCGCCCTTGTTGAAAGGCTATTTTCGCGATGAATTCACCTTGATTCAGCTGGGGTCCAGGATCTTGTGCTACAACGGTACCATTAGCAAATTGAAGATCCTTGTTAACTATAGTGACGTTGGGTAATGGATAGCCCTGTGTGCGAGCCGCGAGCGCTGAAAGCTGCGTCTGAGATATGCCATTTTGTTGCGCCAGATTGATCACTGCCTCAGGGATTTTCAGTACGAGAGGTGTAGCTAAGGCAAGCAGTTGGCTAGTGGAGTTTTGCACTATCGTAGTTGGAGTTGAGCTGTTCTGCGCATTGGGCGTGACTAAAAAGCTATTAGCAGTCAACAATATTTGCCGCTGTTGAGCATTAACTAGCTTTAAATTATATTCTGTACCGTTTAGAATAATACTATCTCCCTCAGGTGATGTTTGCACCTGAGCTGGCATGGGGCGTGGAGTAGCATTGAGGGCATCAGTGTTAGCCATCGCAGTGTGTAACTGCGAATTTTGACTGCTGACAAGTGGAATCGACTCCATTTAATGACCTTATATAGTTTATCCTGCGATACATTCGTTTAGTAAAATTAACAATTGACCAATTTTTTTTGCCAAGTATGCTTATGCGCCTTGTGACAAAGGAACTGTCATACTGGATAGTATGCCACTAAGACGAATTATCTTTATATCGTCATTTTTGTATTGTCACTTTAGCGAAAATTTGATGTCTAAACAGTACATTTATATTAAGAGAGCGATATGAAGTTAAAATGGATGGGATTATCTTTGGGGTTAATGCTGTTGCCTAAAGTGCAATCGGCTGAAGTATCCCTACCAGATACCATTCAGCAGGAAACACCTGCTAAGGTACAAATTACCTATGATGATCCCCGCGATCCGTTCGAAGGCTTTAACCGAGCTATGTGGGACTTCAATTATCTCTACCTAGATAGATATTTATATCGTCCTGTAGCCCATGGTTATAACGATTATATTCCTACGCCTGCTAAAACAGGTATCAATAACTTTGTGCAGAATTTAGAGGAACCTAGCAGCTTAGTAAACAATGTGCTGCAGGGTAAGTGGGGCTGGGCAGCTAATGCTGGTGGACGCTTTACAATCAATTCTACTGTCGGCTTATTAGGTGTCATTGATGTCGCTGACATGATGGGTATGAGCCGCAAGCAAGATGAGTTTAATGAAGTGCTGGGTTATTATGGGGTGCCTAATGGACCTTACTTCATGGCGCCATTTGCGGGTCCTTATGTTGTGCGAGAACTCGCGTCTGATTGGGTTGATGGTCTATACTTTCCATTGTCTGAGTTAACAATGTGGCAATCCATTGTTAAATGGGGACTTAAAAACCTTCATTCTAGAGCATCAGCAATCGATCAAGAGCGACTTGTTGATAATGCACTCGATCCCTATGCCTTTGTCAAAGATGCATATTTACAGCACATGGACTATAAAGTCTATGATGGTAATGTCCCTCAAAAGCAAGATGATGATGAGTTGCTCGATCAGTATATGCAGGAGCTTGAGTAACCCTATTGGCCGTACTTGACAGCATTTGTCTTTAGTCATCAAATGCTAGCCTTGTTAAATTTTGTTATTGGCATATTCACTTGAGTAATGGCTATGCGATGAACTTTATTCGGGAACCTTTATGGCGTTAAATGGTGTTGCGGTTCTTTTAGTTGAAGATGACCCCGTGTTTAGGCAGATTGTTGCAAACTTTCTCGATAGCAGAGGTGCGCAAGTTACACAAGCCTGTGATGGTGAACAAGGATTGTCAGTTTTTAAATCGCAGCGCTTCGATATTGTTCTTGCAGACTTGAGTATGCCTAAGCTCGGAGGGCTCGATATGCTTAAGGAAATGACAAGGTTAGCACCTTTAGTGCCTTCTATTGTGATCTCAGGTAATAATGTCATGGCTGACGTCGTAGAAGCCTTACGCATTGGCGCAAGTGATTATCTCGTTAAGCCAGTATCTGATTTATTTATTATTGAACAAGCCATTAAACAAAGCCTTCATAGTTCCTACATTGATGATACTCAAGCCGCAGATTTTGACGCGCTATCCCACCAAGAATTGAGTGATAATCTAGCATTGCTTGAGCAAAGTGTTGCTGCGGCAAAACAAGTTCAGCAACAACTCTTTCCCGCTTCAAATATTAGTTATCCGGCAGCCAAGGTTGACTATAGCCTTTATAAAAATAGCGATATAAGCAGTTATTTCATTGATTCAACAATGGTTGGTAGTGATTACCTGATTATGTACATGGCCCATTTGTACCCAGAGGATAATCGAGCTGCGTTTGCCTGCGTTCTGCTGAGAAGTTTTGTTAATCAGAAGCTTAAAGATTTTAGGAATGGTCAGAGTCATAGCATTATTGAACCCTTTAACATGATGAGCTATTTGAACGAGCGTTTAGTGAAATCTGGTCTCGATATCAAAGCCGATATGATTTATGTTGCCATTGAGCTAACTAAGTACCGTGCAGCTATTGCACAGGCGGGTAAGGGGCTACGTTGTTATCTGCGTAATGACGAGGGATTAAGCCCGTTAGCACTGTCAGAGAGTCTTCAGCTTGGCGTGTTGGATTGGGGTAAACCGAGCATTCAGTTCCGCAGTATTTTACCGCAAGAACAGTTGTGTATTGCGACAAGTGAGCCTGAGCATAAACAAGCTTTACTTGATAACAAGTTTAAGGGTTTAGTCTATGATGCAACGCTACCCGCAGGTGGTTTTCTACAGTTAAGCCTTTAGTTTTTTTGACGCTTTGGCGAAATTGAGTATACCGAATAGCTGACTTAACAAAAACGCCTTACTCTTGCGAGTAAGGCGTTTTGTTTTGACTGTTAAAACAGTTGAACAGATAATTAACGTTTTATCGCTTCATGTTCAGCCGTCACTGCAATTTCACTTTCTAAGGCTTCGGCTTCAGTATGATGCTTGGTTTCTGCGCCGTGCATCCAATCGACTAATTTGTCAGCCATAAAATACAGGATCACGCCAGATAGAGCAGCTGTAATCGCAATACCGGCAAAAATTGACATAGCATTAGCAAGTTGTTCCTCTTTGCCACCACCGTGACCAATCAAAGAGCCTACGACCCCAGCAACCTTGTTCGCCATCGCAATAAACAGGAACCAAGCGCCCATCATCAAAGAGGCAATACGCAGTGGAGCAAGCTTAGTCACCATAGACAAGCCAATAGGTGACAAACATAATTCACCCATAGTATGGAAGAAATAAGCACCCACTAACCACCACATGCTTGATTTAGCTGTAGGATCGCTACCCATCTCAACCACAGCGCCAATCATGAACAAGAAGCCAATCGCCAATAAGAACAAACCTAAGGCAAATTTCACTGGCGAGTTAGGTTCATTTTTACCTAAACGGATCCAGATAGAAGCAATTACAGGGGCAAATAACACAATAAAAATAGCGTTTAGCGATTGGAAATAAGTCGTGGGCACTTCCCAAGTACCTATGTAACGGTCAGTAAACTCATTGGTAAATAAGTTCATTAACCCGCCCGCTTGTTCAAACCCCGCCCAGAAAATAATCGTGAACAAACCCAGCACCATAATTACCTTGAGACGATCACGCTCAATTTTAGTAAGTGGTTCTTTACGGGTATTGCCTAGCTTAGCCTGGCGCTCACGTTCCAACTTGGCCGCTGGCACGGTACCAATGTTACCTAACAGTTTTTGAGCAAATAAAAATTGAATCACCAGCGACAGCAGCATACCAATACCAGCACAGAAGAAACCTGCTTGCCAGTTATTAACAAAAACCTCTTGGCCATTAACCATTTCAGTGTGGCCAAAGCTAGTATAAGCCCAAGCAACAATAAAGCCGGATAATGCCGCACCTAAATTGATTCCCATATAGAAAATAGTAAATGCACCATCGCGACGGTGATCACCTTCCTCGTAGAGATCGCCCACCATAGTGGAAATGTTCGGCTTAAACAAACCATTACCCAGAATAAGGGTACCTAAACCGATATAAAAAATGGTCGTTTCAATACCAGGAAACCAAGCATGAGGCGCAGCTAGCATAAATTGGCCAGCCGCCATTAACGCACCACCAAAATAAATAGCTTTGCGCTGACCCAGAAAATTATCAGCTAACCAACCACCAATCAGCGGCGTTAAATACACTAACGCAGTAAAAGTACCATACAAGGATAAAGCATCAGCTTGGCTAAATCCTAAGCCGCCACCGCCTTGTTTACCCACCTGATCAACTAAATACAGTACCAAAATGGCACGCATTGCATAATAACTAAATCGTTCCCAAAGTTCTGTTGTAAACAGCAGGAACAATCCCTTGGGATGCCCAAGCATCGTTCCTTGTGGTTTTGCTACGCTCATGAAGTCTTCCACCTTAAGCTCGTGATTGCCTGTGGGCCCCTGAAACAGGATGATGTCACCACAGAAAAATGGTTGTTGCTCGTCCCAATATCGCCTGCAGGTTTAATCAACCATTAATTCGCGCTATAGCATTCATTAATTGTTGAATAACCGCTAGTTACGTATGGGTTATTGTTACGTTCTTATAATAAAAGTAATGTGTTTAGCAGTAAAATGAGTATTTTCGCTAAAATCCCACCTTATATACCCCTTAAAAGCAACCAAAGTCAATTTTGGTAAGCTAAGTGGTGACATTATCAGCAGTATAGTGTTGTGATTTTAATTATGAATTAGTTAATGTGAGCGTCATTGTATGCATACCGAGCGAGAGACTGGAATAGTCGAAAAATTACTTCCACCGACTTGAGCATCTTTGCTATGATTGCGACCCGTGAATGGACATCACTTATTTATAGGGTAGTGAGATTAGCTTATGAAGGCATGGTACCTTTTGTATTGTAAACCTCGTAGTGAAGCGAGAGCACAACAAAACTTAGCACTTCAAAATTTAGAGACGTATTTGCCTATGGTCTCTGAAGAGAAATCTCAGCGCGGGCGCAAACAAGTTTGTCGTGTACCACTATTTCCAAATTATTTATTCATCAATTTTGACCCAAGCCAGACAAGTGTCAGGCAGGTCCATTCTACTCGTGGTGTGAATCGAATCGTTAATTGTCAAGAGAAAATGACGCCCATTGACGACAGAATTATCCATGCCATTCGCATGAAAGAACTAACGCCTTCCCAAACAGTATTAGCCGAAGAATTAGAGCTAAAAACGGGGGAAAAAATTCGTTTTACAGATGGGCCCTTTGTTGATCTCGAAGGCATTTTTCAAGAAAAATGCCCAAATAAACGTTGCCATGTTCTTTTTAACATTATGGGGCAGATAAAGACGGTTACTGTACCTGAGCAAACGGTTGAAAGAGTTTGTAGTTAACTAATTGACACAAGTTTCATTGTAAGAATTAAGATGAAATATTTGTAGGAAATTGACTATTCTTATTATTAAGGCTTTTTGCCAGAGATGGATGACGTTTTGTTAAGTTATTAAATAATAAGGTTTTTATTGATTTTTACAAAATTCAAATCATTAAGATTTTAATTTATCTCTAAAATTTGAAACATAGACTTGTAATTGCTTGTTAATTAACCAGTCAAGCTTTCGGGTTTGAAGTAAACTTATGTAACCAGACTTTAAGATTGTCGTTTATCATTCTTAACGTCATTGGTATGTTGTTAAAAATGAATCTTTAGTTGATGCGCAAACTTAGCTGCTTAAGGGCTGCTTAAGGCTTGCATTGACGTTTAGGTGACTATTTGGTTTAGGCTGCGATAGTCTTGTTCTAATTAATAATTTGGCGTGTTTTTCCCACAAGAGTGGTGATATCACTCGCTAGAAATTCAAATGGATTGGAGCCTTGTAATTCTTTTTATAAAGAATGATGAGGTTTTATTACATGAAAAATATGAGTTTTCGCGTCGCGAAGGGCAATATAGAAGCCGCAATCTATGGGCGGTAGCGTGTCTGAAAGGCAACGAATGAAAAGTTTCATTCGTTAAGCGGACGCCGAAGGCCTCGGGCCGCCACGCGGATCGGTAGCGTGCCTGAAAGGTGAGAAACCGCAGGTTGATCCCTCGAACGAGAGGTACGGATACCGAACTGGCTGGTATATAGGGATATTTATCGAAAAACAGTTTCTTCATTAAATGAGTAATGCAGGGAGCCTCAATAGCCATTAAGATGTCCAATTTTACCTTTATTCAGCCATGATAGGATTAACCGTAGCTGCTTGATGATGTAAACAATCCAATATTTACCCCAAAGAATCGTTAGTTTTTTGTACACTCTAAATGGCGTTTGATTGCCGAGTGTTTGAATCTAAAACTTAGGTTTTACCTCTAAAAATCCAATAATAAGCTTTGACTCATTTTTATAAACGGAGATATCTGGTGCTACGACAAGTCAAAAAATTCATCATACTAGGCATAAGTGCCGCGATTTTGATGGGCGCGCAGGCTAATGCCATTACGCCATCTCCACAGATGATCGAGCAGTTCAAAGCTTTACCTAAGTCAGAACAAGAAAGGCTAGCACGTCAATATGGCGTTGACCCTTCAATGATTACTGGTGGTTCAGCTGCTCAACCAGTAGTTGAAAATCCAACTGTGGTGACCCCACGTGCTGCTAATAATGATGTAGTTGACCAGTCTGATAATGACCAGCTAAATCAGGCCACTAAATCGGCGGACAAGGTTGAAGCTATTGAAGACAAAAAAGAAAATCAATTAAAGCGTTTTGGTTACGATCTCTTTGCGGGTTCGCCAAGCACTTTTGCACCAGTTAGCGATGTGCCAGTGCCTGCTGAGTACATGATTGGTCCCGGTGATAGCTTAAATGTTCAGTTGTTTGGTAAAGAGAATAACCAGTACACGCTAAACGTTGGTCGTGATGGAGCAATTCAATTTCCGGGTTTAGGGCCAATATCGCTTGTTGGTTTGAGTTTTTCAGAAGTACGCGAATTGTTACAGCAAAAAATTAGCCAAAGTATGATTGGCATAGAGTCAAATATCACAATGGGCGAATTACGGTCAATTCGTATCTTTGTTGCTGGTGATGCTTTTCAACCAGGCTCCTACACTGTTTCTAGTTTATCGACGATCACTCAAGCATTATTTATTTCCGGTGGTGTGAATCAAATTGGTAGCTTGCGTGACATACAAATTAAACGAGCAGGTAAAACCGTAGGTCGCCTAGATCTCTATGATTTACTTCTGCGTGGTGATGCATCAGGTGATATTCGCTTGCAATCAGGTGATGTGGTTTTTATTCCATCATCAGGTGGTTCAGTTAGCGTGATTGGTGAAGTTCGTCGTCCTGCTATATATGAACTTAAAAATAATGAAACCATGGCTGATGTTATTCGCATGGCCAGTGGTCTAAATCCGGGCGCATATCCAAAAGCAAGTACAGTCGAACGTTATAGTAATGAATCAGTTAAAACTGTAGTAAGTGTTGATTTAACAGAAAATTTAGGACTAAATACTTTAGTCAAAAATGGCGACCTCTTAAATGTAAGATCTGCCTCTAGCCGTATTGATAATGCGATTACTCTGGCTGGTGCTGTTGTTCGTCCTGGCAAATATCAATGGACTAAAGGTTTAACTGTTGCCGATTTACTCCCTTCAGTTTGGGGGGATCTAACTATATCCGCTGATTTGGATTATTCCTTACTTGTCCGTGAAATAAATCAACGCGGTGATATTCAAGTGGAACGTATTGCGCTTGGACGAGCGATAGCAGAACCTAAATCACATTATAATCCTAAGCTAAATCCGCGTGATTCAATCATTGTTTTTGATTACGCAGACCGCGAAGAGTTATTAAAACCTATAGTTAAAAAACTGAGAGAGCAGAGTCGTTTCGGCGATGCCGCTAAGTTAGTCAGCATCAATGGAAATGTGCGTTTTCCTGGGCAATACCCTATTACTATTAATGGCGATGTTAAAGAATTACTCATTGCGGCTGGTGGTTTAGAAGAAGGTGCCTATACACTTTCGGCTGAATTGACTCGTCAAAATGTTTCTGAGCAAAACGGCGTATCGGTTGAACATATGCAGCTGAGCTTAGATCAGGTCATGCAAAATGTACCAACTGCAAACGTTATACTTCAAAGCCGTGACATCCTAACTGTTCGCACGCTTCCTGATTGGCAGGAGACTCGCTGGGTGACTATCAAGGGTGAAGTTAAGTTTCCTGGTACTTACAGTATTCAGCGTAGCGAAAGCTTGAAAGATGTGATCTCTCGCGCAGGTGGTTTGACGAGCGATGCAGCTCCTCGCAGTGCCGTATTTTTACGTAAGTCAGTAAAAGATAAAGAGCAGCTTGAATTATCAAAACTTGCTGATGAATTACGTCGTGAAATTGCCGCGAAAGCATTAACAAAAGATACACCAACCATTGGCTATAACGATGCGCAGCTGATGTTAAATCAGCTTGAAAATGTTAAAACTGTCGGTCGATTAGTTGTTGATATCAATGCAATCCAACTGGGTATCGATAGTGCTAACCTTATGCTTGAAGATGAGGATGCCTTGTATATTCCTGCGACTAATCAAACCGTGTCAGTCATGGGCCAAGTACAGCATCCAAGCACGCATAGGTATAAGCAAGGTCTAACATTCGACCAATATTTAGCATTATCTGGTGGCGCACGTAAACGTGCTGATGAATCACGCTCATATATTTTAAGGGCTGATGGCTCAGTCGAAATGCCAACCACATCCTTCTGGTTTAATGGTGGAAGTGCTATAGAACCAGGAGACACAGTTGTTGTGCCATTAGATACTGAATATAAAGACAACTTAACGCTTTGGAGTCAAGTCACTGGCATTATCTACAATACTGCTGTTGCAGTGTCTGTAATCTCAGGGCTCTAGGCGCTAGAATCTAGCAGAGTGTAGCCCGCTCTGCTTTTAGCTTTTGCCCTTATAGAAGCGCAGCGCTCTTGCCGCGTACTAGAATCTGAAGAACTAATGAACACACAAATTACTCAAAATCCAAATACATATAAAACTGATGCGCAATTCCCTCAAACCACAAGCGATGACGAAATTGATCTTCGCGAGCTTTTTTCGGTTATATGGCAAGGCAAATGGTTAATCATTGCCATTACTGCTGTATTCGCCATTGGTTCTGTGGTGTTTGCGATAATGCAACCCAATATCTATAAGTCTGAGGCATTACTGGCCCCTGCTGCAGAAGAGCAAGGTGGTGGGTTAAGTGCATTAGCCTCTCAATTTGGCGGTTTAGCCAGCTTAGCAGGAGTGAATTTAGGCAGTAAAGGGGGGACAGATAAAACTCAGCTTGCAATTGAAGTATTAAAATCCCGTCAATTTACTAGTGATTTCATTCAAAAGCATAATATTCTTGCTGATATAATGGCAGCAAAAAAGTGGGATCGAGATTTAGATATAATCGTATACGATGCGGATCTTTATGATGATAAATCAAATCATTGGGTACGCGAAGTTGACCCTCCACTTAAACCAGAACCTTCAATGCAAGAAGCGTATAAAGTCTTCAGTAAGATCTTATCTGTTAATTCGGATAAAGAAACCGGAATGGTAACATTGTCAATTGAGCATTTATCCCCAACAGTCGCTCAGCAATGGGCTTCATGGTTGGTGCAAGATATTAATAAAGTAATGAAGGAACGTGATGTTGCAGAGGCAAATCGCAGCAGTGAGTTTTTAAATAAGCAGATTGCGCTAACTAATGTCGCTGATATTAAGTCAATTCTTTATAAGCTAGTAGAAGAACAAGCGAAAACCATTATGTTCGCTGAAGTACGAGATGAATACGTATTTAAAACCATAGACCCAGCACTTGTCCCTGAAGAAAAGGCAAAACCTAAACGCGCATTAATTTGCGTATTGGGTACTATGCTCGGCGGCATGTTAGGCGTGATGTTTGTGTTGGTAAGATATTTCGTTAGAAAAGAAGATTGAAACATCTTTAAAAATAAAAGTAAGAGACTGTTGGGACTGTTTTAAGATAAATAGCTGTAAAGCAGTAAAATCTTAGCTTTACAAGGGATAGCGCTTACTTAGAAATAAGACTGACTGTCTCAAAATGAATAAAGTGTCTCAGCTGGGTTTGAAAGGCTGAGATGCAAAGTGAATAATTTTGATAATTTTGATTTAGGAATTGAAGTTTATGAGCAATATATTGCCATTAATTGGGCGTAAAAAAGAATTATTCTCCTTCGATATCAGTGTTCACAATGAAGAATTAGAGCGTATTATATCAGAATCAAGGTTCCTTGTTTTAGGTGGTGCTGGCTCAATTGGACAAGCGGTCACTAAAGAGATTTTTAAGCGTAATCCAAAGAAATTGCACGTTGTCGATATCAGCGAAAACAATATGGTTGAGTTGGTGCGTGATATCCGTAGCTCTTTTGGTTATATCAACGGTGATTTCCAAACTTTTGCGTTGGATATTGGTTCTATTGAGTATGACGCTTTTATCAAAGCTGATGGTCAATATGACTATGTTCTGAATTTATCTGCTTTAAAGCACGTTCGCAGCGAAAAAGATCCGTATACTCTAATGCGAATGATTGATGTAAATGTATTTAATACAGATAAGACTATTCAACAATCAATTGTTGCTGGTGTAAAAAAATACTTCTGTGTGTCAACGGATAAAGCAGCCAACCCAGTTAATATGATGGGAGCATCGAAACATATTATGGAAATGTTCTTAATGCGTAAAAGTGAGCAGATTGCTATCTCTACTGCTCGTTTTGCCAATGTAGCTTTTTCTGATGGGTCGTTATTGCATGGTTTTAACCAGCGTATTCAAAAGTGTCAGCCTATAGTGGCTCCAAATGACATCAAACGTTATTTTGTGACGCCACAAGAATCGGGGGAGCTTTGCCTGATGTCTTGTATCTTTGGCGAAAATCGGGATATTTTCTTCCCAAAACTAAGCGAAGCTTTGCATTTAATTACTTTTGCAGACATAGCCGTGAAATATCTGAAACAACTTGGCTATGAACCTTATTTGTGTGACAACGAAGATGAAGCCCGTGAGTTGGCTAAATCCCTACCAGCGCAAGGCAAATGGCCATGTCTATTTACTTCCAGTGATACGACGGGGGAAAAAGATTTCGAAGAGTTTTTTACCGACAAAGAAACTTTGGATATGGCGCGTTTTGAAAGTCTGGGTGTGATTAAAAATGAGCCACTGTATCAGCAGGAGCTGCTTATGTTGTTTGAACAGCAAATAGCTTCTTATAAACAGGAAAAAGCCTGGACTAAAGAGCAGATTGTTGAGTTGTTTAATCAGATTATCCCTGACTTTGGTCACAAAGAAACCGGTAAGTATCTAGATAGCAAAATGTAAGGTGTCACATGAGCACTGCAGTTATTAGTTTTATTCGGGATATTTACCGTACTAACGAATTTATTCCGTTACATGCGCCAACTTTCGCAGGTAATGAGCTGAAGTACGTTACCGAAACGATTCAAAGTACTTTTGTTTCCAGCGTTGGTAAATTTGTCGATGATTTTGAGCGCAAGATGGAAACGTTCACTGGCACAGCTAAGGCTGTTGCTACAGTAAATGGCACAGCAGCTTTGCATACTGCGCTTTATATGGCAGGGGTAAAGGCCGGTGATTACGTGATCACTCAGGCACTGACTTTTGTTGCAACCTGTAATGCCTTGCATCATATGGGCGCACAACCCATTTTTGTGGATGTGTCCAAGGTCAGTTTATCTTTGTGCCCTGTTGCATTAGATAACTATCTGGCAGAAAACGCCTTTAGCAATGAATCAGGCTGTTTCCACAAAATAGATCATCGCCGTATAAGTGCTGTAGTACCTATGCACACTTTTGGTCATCCGGCAGAGCTGGATGAATTGGTTGCAGTATGCAGCAAATGGAACATCATACTGGTTGAGGATGCTGCAGAAAGTCTGGGGTCTTATTACAAAGGTAAGCACACAGGCACCATTGGCGAGCTGGGAGCTCTTAGTTTTAATGGTAATAAAATTATCACCACAGGTGGTGGTGGGATGGTGTTATGTCGTGACTCAGCTCTGGGCGCCCGCTCCAAGCACGTCACTACTACTGCTAAAGTGCCTCATCCTTATGAGTTTTTTCATGATGAGCCTGGTTTTAACTACAGATTGCCAAATTTGAATGCGGCATTAGGCTGCGCTCAAATGGAAGTGTTGCCTGAGTTTTTAAAACAAAAACGTCAGTTAGCAGAGCATTATAAAACCTTTTTTGCTGATACCGAATTTAGTTTTGTTGTTGAACCTGACTATGCTCAGTCAAACTATTGGCTTAATGCTGTCATTTGTCCTGATACAGAGTCTCGTGATCAGTTGCTAAAAGTCACCAATGAGTCCGGTGTGATGACTCGTCCAATTTGGCAATTAATGCATCGTCTACCAATGTTTTGTTACGCACCAAGAGGTGACTTAAGTCAATCTGAATATATTGAAGCCCACCTAGTAAACTTACCGAGCACTCCGGTGTGGTTAAATGAATAAATTAGTATTAATAGGTGGGGGGGGGCATTGCCGTGCATGTATTGATGTTATTGAACAAGAGGGGAAATATTCGATAATTGGGATTTTGGACTCAAGCAAAAATAAAGGCGCTAAAATTCTTGGTTATGAAGTTATCGGAGATGATAGCGACATTCCACACTTTGTTACTGAAAATTGTGATTTTCTAATTACTGTAGGCCAAATAACCAGTGCTGAAGTAAGGGTACACTTATACAATTTAATCAAAAACTATAATGGGCATTTAGCTACTGTGATATCACCTAGAGCTTATATTGCAAAATCTGCAACAGTAGGAGCTGGGACTATCATTATGCACGACGCACTTATTAATTCGAATGCAAAAATTGGTGAAAACTGTATTGTAAACACAAAAGCTTTAGTAGAACATGATTGCTTAATAGAATCACATTGTCATATATCGACATCAGCTGCTTTAAATGGTGACTGTAAAGTAGGTGAAAAAACATTCTTTGGAAGCAATGCAGTAAGCCCACAAGGTGCTTTAATTAACCCGAAAAGCTTTATAAAGGCAGGTAGTTGCTACAATATGGCTAATCAGATTCATAAAAAAGTTGCATTACTTACTACGTTATACCCACTTGAGGCTCAAATAGTAATAGACTTTTTTAGTTCCGTTTCTTCTCAAAGTGAAAAAAATTTTGACATAATAGTTCTTAATGATGGATTTTCTGATTTCAAGTCAATTAAACAACTTTTTTCAAAATTAAGAATAATAGAATTACCTTCGGAAAGAAATATAGCGAAAAATAGAGAGTCATTAATTAAGTATGCGAAGAAGGACGGCTATGAAATTGCGATATTTGCTGATATCGATGACACGTTTTCGACTAATCGAGTTGAGGTGTCTATTAAAGAATTGGCCTTCAATGATATTGTGGTAAATGATCTTACTTCAATCAAAGGGGATACTTTATTAAATCAGAATGTGTATTCTGAAAGGCTAAGTCATGGGCAGTTTATAGATTCTAGTTTTATTTTGGATAAAAATATATTTGGTTTGTCTAATACTGCTATTAATATGAATGTTGTAGACTATAATAGTATATCTTTTCCAAAAGATTTAATTGCAGTTGATTGGTATTTCTTTAGTTCGTTACTATTAATGGGTGCTAGAGCAAAGTTTATTTCTAATGTTGTAACGTTTTATAGACAACATGATAGTAATACAGTTGGGTTAGCTGGATTTACTGCAGATAAAATTAGAAACATTCTCAGAGTTAAGAAAATACATTATGAACGAATGAGCGAATCTTTTCCGATTTTTAAGTTGTTGGCTGATGAGTTAAATGTAAAAAGTAAATTAATTTTGGATGAAAAATACTTTGATGTATTTTTAAATTCATGCACTAAAAACATACATTCGCCTTTGTGGTGGGAATTAGAAGACTTTAAGGATTTATAATGAAATTAACTGATAAGGTTGAGTTACAAAACTACGCAAAGCCATACGTAATTGCCGAATTGGGGTCTAACCATAATGGAGATATGGTACTAGCGAGAAAATTAATTGTCGAAGCAAAAGAAGCTGGCGCCGATTGTGTAAAGTTTCAAAGTTGGTCTAAAGATACTATTTTTGCAAGAGAGAAGTATGATGATAATTATTTTATTGCTGATGATTATCGAAATAGAACTGATTATACTTTAGAAGAAATAGTTGAATCATATTCGATTTCTGAGAACGAACTTCTTGAAATGAAGGCTTTTGCTGATGAAGTTGGTATAGATTGTTCGTCGACTCCTTTTAGTAAAGCAGAGGCAGATTTTCTAGTAGATAGACTAAATAGTCCTTTTATTAAAGTAGCTTCAATGGATCTTAATAATCTTCCGTTTTTAGATTATCTTGCTAGAAAGAACCTACCAATTATCATCTCAACAGGGTTAAGTGAATTATATGAGATAGATAGGGCTATTAAAACGATTGAATTAGCTGGTAACCATCAAATTATAATATTGCATTGCGTCTCTACTTATCCGCCTGTTGATACAGATGTGAATTTGAATAATATGAAAACAATTATGGCTGCATACCCACATTATTGTGTAGGATTTTCAGATCATACCATTGGTACAGCTATACCTTTAGCTGCAGTAGCAATGGGCGCTTGCTTAATTGAAAAGCATTTTACCCTTGATAAGAATATGGAAGGTTGGGATCATAAAGTTTCTGCTACAAAAGATGAGTTGGCAGAAATTGTTTGTGGGGCTGGTCGTATTGTCGATGCATTAGGCTGTTATCGTATCACTGCTACCGAAAGTGATGAGAAAAAATCCGAATTTAGACGTAGCATTGTAATTACTCATGCAATGAAGAAGGGGGAAACTTTATCTGTTGATGATATTGATTATAAAAGACCTGGTACTGGCCTGAAGCCTGAACTGACAGAATTTATTATAGGAATGACAATCAATAAAGATTTGCCTTATGATCATATCTTAACTAAAGAAGATCTACTCTGATGCTAGCATTAATACCTGCACGTGGTGGCTCAAAAGGGTTGCCTGGTAAGAATATCAAACTTTTAAATGGCAAGCCATTAATAGCTTATACAATAGAGGCAGCACTCAATTCATCATATATATCAAAGGTGGTTGTGTCTACGGACGATATAAATATTTATGAAATAGCATTGAAATATGGTGCTGAAAGTACGTTTTTGAGACCCAAAGAGTTAGCTGAAGATAACTCTTTGGCAATAGATAATTATAAATATACTCTTGATAGGTTAAAAACGGAGTTTGGCTATGATATTGAAAACTTCATAGTTTTGCAGCCGACTTCACCTCTTCGTACTGTTGGGGATATCGATGGTGCCATTTCGCTTTTCTACGAAAAGAACGCAGACTCAGTAGTTAGTTACTGCGAGGAGCACCATCCGATTTCTTGGCATAAATATCTGAAAGATAATGGATGCCTTGAAGATATTTTTGATGACGGATTGAAAAACAGACAAGAATATAAAGCATCAATATTTCCAAATGGTGCAATTTATGTTTTTAAATATTCTCTAATCAATTCGGGTAGGTACTATTCTGATTATTCTTATGCATATATTATGAGTAGGAAAACTTCTGTAGATATCGATACAATTGATGATTTTGAGTATGCTGAATTTTTAATGGTAAAGGCTCGATGAAACACACTATAATTTTAAGCGAAAAAACAACCTTTAATGATGCACTTGGTGAGCTAGACAAGTCTGGAGTCGGATTTTTAGCATGTGTGAATTCTGTTAATGATCTGATTGGTATTCTTACTGATGGAGATGTTAGGAGAGCTATACTAAATGGACAAAGCGAGTTAAAAAATATAATTAATAGTCACCCATTTACTATGTCATCTCAAGCAACCAAACAAGAAATAATTGCAAAGTTAATAAAGTTGCACCGACGGCATATGCCATTGATTAACTCTGAAGGGAAGTTGGATTCAGTCTTCTATTTAGACTCAGTTGAGTTTGAAAATAAAGAAAACTCAGTTGTTATTATGGCTGGGGGATTAGGAAGTAGACTTGGAAAGTTAACAGAGCATACTCCTAAGCCAATGTTAACAGTTGGTGGGAAACCAATAATTAAGCATATATTAGAGCAGTTTAGAGAGCAAGGCTTCAGAAAATTTATATTTTGTGTTAATTATAAGAAGGAAGTTATTAAGGACTATTTTGAAGATGGTAGTAAGTTTGGTGTTGAAATTTCCTATGTTGAAGAGAAGAAACGATTAGGTACAGCTGGTGCGTTGAGTCTTATTTCTCCTAAGTTTGAACATCCATTCTTTATTATTAATGGTGATGTTATGACAAATTTAGATTTCTCAAGTTTTTTAGAAGCGCACGTCTTATCAAAATCTGACGCATCTATGGCTGTACGAGAGTTTGAACATCAAATAGCTTATGGCGTTGTTGAAACTGATGAGCTTAATAATATTATTGGTTTAACGGAAAAGCCAAAAGTAAAATATAATATTAACTCCGGCGTGTATATACTTTCACCTAAAACTCTTGATTTGGTACCCAAAGACGTATTCTATGATATGCCATCCTTATTCGAGAATTTGATCTCTTTAGATTATAATACAAAAGCTTACCTTATAGATGATTATTGGATAGATATTGGTATGGAAGAACAGTTAAATAAGGCTAATAAAGATTTTTCTGTCAATAATGAGTCTGAATAATGAGTAATTTTCTATTTCCAATTGAGACAACCGCTAGAGAACTTGATCATAAAATTCTAATGGCAATTAAGTCTTTACAACATGGTCGTCAGATAATTATCGCTGACCAGCAATATATTCGTTTATTGAGCTTTTTCATAAAGGGTGGCGTTTATTTTGGGAAGCATCTTTTTGGTAAACCTAGATTTTCAGATGTTAATTACTTTAAAAGATTGAAGGAAAATAACTTTAATGTTGTGCATTTAAATGAAGAGGGAGCTGTTTGGCCTGGTGATGAATCTGTCTGGCAAAATTTAATGATCCAGTCTGAGCGCCCATCTGTATTATCAAATTCAGATATTGTTGCTACGTGGGGGGATTGGCAAAGAGATTTTAACCTGTCGTATGAGGAGGTTAAAGCGAAGGTTATTACTACAGGACATTCTCGCTTTGACTTGTATCGTGATAAATATTCTTCTTATTTTGCTGATGAAGTTGATAAACTTAGAAATGATCTAGGTGATTTTATACTCATCAATACTTCATTCTCCTATTCCAATAATGGCGAAGGAGGGGTAAAGTTCATATTCAAAAAAACTTTGTCCTATGACTGTAATAACGAAGCTGATAGGGAGTACAGATTTAACCGTTGGTCAAATCAAATGTTGTCAATGACCTCTATTGTTTATTTAGTGAATAAATTAAGTCTTGAATTTCCTGAGAAGAAAATAGTTATAAGACCACATCCGAGTGAAAGTACAGAGTATTATAAAAATATTTTTCAAAATATCTCAAATGTAATTGTAACTTATGATGGGCCTGTCACTCCTTGGATCTTAGCCTGTAGCTTACTTATTCATAATGGATGTACAACCGCGATTGAAGCTACTCTTGCTAAAAAGTACGTTATCAATTTTCAGCCGACCTATAGCTCTTCGTCCTCAAATGTTTATCTTGCTAATATTTGTGGAGATACGGTTTCAGAACCTGATGATGTGATACAAATTATTAAGTCTGGAAATACGTCTAATAAAGGCATTCCAAATGATAAATTAGCAAATAGCCTGTTTGAAAACTTTAAGGAGCAAGATAGTGCTTCGAGGCTATTGGAGTTATTAAATACTGCAGATTTTAATGTAGAGACCAAAAAAACTAGTAAATTTGGTGGTTTTATTTATAAGTTAATTACTTTCAGCTTTAACTGCTACAAGATAGTTAAGTATGCTTATTATTATTTTAGAGGAGAGAAAAATAAGCACTTAGATTATAAAAAAAGATTCGAAATGTTTCAGTCAGATAAAATACGTAAAAAGCTAGATCGAATGGCTGCAATAAATAATGTAAAATATAAAATTAAGCATTTTAGTAAACACTGTATAGTATTAGAATATGACGATAAATCGTAAACTTTTTTTTGATTATTGTATCGGTATTGTTCTTGGTATGATAATAGCTAAGCACACCATCAGTGGCATAGTCGGTATTAACCCAACACCTATTTTATTTGTTATCTTGATGTTGTTATCTATTTATGGAATCAGAAACTTTACTTTTGATGGTAAGGTTAATGTTAAAAAAATACCCGTAGCTTTAGTCTTGTTTACATTGTTATTGTATTCTTTTTTCTCAACTATCATCAATGAGAAGTATAGGTTCGATTTATTACTTGATAGTTTTTTGATTTTCTTGTTGTTTATAGTTGCTATAAATTTAAGGCGCGATTCATTTGTTTCTTTATTAAATACTGTAGTTTTTCTTTCATCATTGTTAGCTGTTGCTTTAATCATTGACAGAAGCTTCGTTAAGGCTCAAGGAATAAACTATTTATTGCTGAGTTTACCTCTCGGTATTAGTTTTATTATATGTATTAATAATGCAAAGAGTATAAATAATATTTTTTGTAGAACAGTATATTTAATGGTGGGTGCATTATGTTTTATAGCTTTATTTTTTCTACAGTCACGAGCCGTAGTTATTACTGCTATTATTTTTTCATTTATATCGCTCACCTTTGATACTAGATTAAAAAAAGTTTTAGTTAAATTCTTTGTTGTAGTTTTTATTGGGCTACTAGTTTCTATAGCTTACTCTGATGTGATTTTTTCTCTGTATGAAAGTTCATCGCTATACCAGCGGATGAATGGTCTGTTAACAGGGGAGACATCAGAGCCAAGAGCAAGACTGTATTCTGATTATTTTTCTTCTCTTTGCAGTTTTTATTTTAGTGGTTTTGGGATGGGTGGTACTGAAGATGCACTATATTTAAACACTGCTGAGAAATACCCGCACAATTTTATTTTAGAGTTTACATCCGAGTTTGGTATTTTAGGGATGTTATTCTCACTTTCTATAACGATTGCTGCATTAATCCAATGTATTAAGTTGTTAGTGTCAGATAAGGAAAACTTAGTCCTTGTCTTTTTCTTTCTATACTACCTTATAAATTTTATGAAATCATTTACGATTTATCAATCCACATTTTTATTCGTGGCATTTGGTTTGCTTTTTAATGCTAATTTATACTGCAAGAAAAATTTTTAGAACTAAAATAATTTTTTGAAATAATATTGCTCAGTATTGTTTTTCTCATTTTGATGCGTCATGTACTTTATTGTAGTGTTATTATATTTATTGATACTCTAAGGTATATTCAATATTTTCATGTTTTACAAGGAATTAACTTGATTAAATCATTGATAAGGCAAAGTTCCGTCGTCTTGCTTTTTAAGTTATTTGGATCAGCTAACGCTTTTTTTCTGACAATATTAATAACGAATGGGCTTGGTGCAAATGCTTCTGGTGGTTTTTTTTTCGTAATATCAATTCTTGCTTTTTTAACTAGTATTACTACGTTTGGCTTACCTGTTGGCCTTGTAAATCTACTTCCGAAAAGTCTTTCTAAAAATAATGATGACGTTTTTAAAGTTGTAGTGTCCTCTATTATTATGGTTCTATTTTTTTCAGGTGTGGTGATATTAGGTCTTTTTCTAGTTGAGCCTTTCGTAGGTAATAAAATTATAACTGACTATAAGTTTGAAATATTACTCTCGTTAATTCCCTTTGCTCTATTAATAATTCTTTCGTCTGTATTTCAATCTTTAGAGAAAGTTTCTTTTGCTATGTTAATGTTGAATGTCTTATATCAAGCAATTCTGACGGGGATAATAGTTATTCTTCGGCCGAATACATTATTATTAGTTTTGGATTATTTTATTATATCGTTATGGGTTTCGTTGGTTGTAGGTTTTTGTTATTTTTTTTGGTGTTTTAGGAAGTGTATGAAATACTATTTTGATCTTAATCACTTGCTTTTTTTAGTAGGTTTCGCATCTACTTTTATGATAACAAATTCTTTAGGTCAATTTTCAAACTTCTGGATTTCATATAATTTATCGATTTTTAGTAATACGGATTCTATTGCTGTTTTTTCTGTTGCAGTAAGAATTGCTTTGATTATATCTCTAGTTTCTTTTGCTTTAAATAAAGTTACAGCTCAGAAGATAAGCACCCTTGCAAATGTTGATGATAGGAAAAAACTGTATAGGATTATTTCTGTTTCAGTTCTAATTGTATTTTTAGTTGTGAGCCCTATTTTATTAGTATCTTTACTTTTTCCTGATAAGGTTTTGGTTTTGTTTGGAGAAGAGTTTGTATCAGGAACATTAATTTTATCAGTTATCATGGTTGGACAATATTTTGCGTCTATCACTGGTGTTAATTCGTTTGTTTTGCAAATGACGGGAAGTCAAAGTGTAATGAAAAATATTGCTATTTCTTCATTATCTATATCAATACTGATTTCGTATTTCGCTATATCTACTTATGGTCTTTTAGGAGCTGCATTATCTTATTCTTTTAATTTATGTTTAATAGGGACTCTTTCCAGTTTATACGTATATAAGCTGACTGGCTATAATATTTTTAAATTTTTAACTTACATTTCAAAATAAAGGCTTTGTATGTTTATCGGTGACTTTTCGGTTGTTATTACAACAAAGAATAGACAAGATTTCCTTCTAAGGTTGGTTAAAAGTATTTTAGCGAGTACTGTTCTACCAAAGGAAATTATCATTGTTAATGATGGAGGAATTGAACCTGTTTTTAAAGATGTTGATATGGGGGGGGCGTCCTGTATTATAATTAATAATCAGTTCTCACTCGGGGCTAATTATTGTAGAAATGCTGGTGTTTTAAAAGCTAGTGTTGAATTTGTTTTTTTAATTGACGATGATGATGCTGTAACTCAGGACTCATTTGAAAGCAGATTGAGTTGCATGAAAGAGTATGCTGATTGTGGATTAGTATATACGGGTATCAATATAGTATATGACGACAATTTAGAGCACGTAATAAGAATGTCTGTTGCAACTCCTAGAGGTAATAATTGTAGCTACCATATGTTAAAAACAGAAGGTAATATTGTAGGTTCCACTTCAAGAGTCCTTATAAGGAAATCTGTTTTTTTGAAGGCTGGTATGTTCGATGAGAAGTTAAGTAGTTTTCAAGATTATGATTTATGGATTAGGGTGGCTAAAATTAGTAATATTTTTTGCGATGGCCAGTTTGGTGTTATTTATACAATTCATAGAAACGGGAATCAGATTAGTTCAAACTATAATCGTTATCTTGATTCTGCTCGATATTTAATATGTAAATATCATTTTGATGGTGCCGAATCAAATGCATTTAAAGCCAATTTGTTATTTAGGGTGGCATTATCTGCTGCTCATTCTAAATATAGCGTGCAAGTAAAAATGGCTCTTTTGGCATTTTATTATAAAAAGAATTTTAAGTACTTGAGCTTGCTATTACCCGTGTTTATTTTAAAGAAAATACATCCCTTTATTTGAGTTTGATATGATATATAAGTTCTCAGTATTAATGTCACTTTACTATAAAGAGCAGCCTCGTTATTTGGATGAATGCTTTGTTAGTCTAATGGACCAAACTTTACCAGCAAGTGAAATTGTACTTGTTTTCGATGGTGAAGTTGGTATAGAACTTGAGGAAGTAGTTAATAAGTGGATTCAAATACTTCCAATCAAAGTTTTTAGACTTCCTAATAACATAGGACTGGGTAAAGCATTAAATTTTGGTTTAGAAAAATGCAGTCACGAGTTGGTTGCTAGAATGGATACCGATGATATATGCGTTCCGGTAAGATTTGCAAAGCAATTACAAAATATTGTATCTAATCCTGAGGTTGCTATATTAGGATCTTCTATTCGCGAGGTTGATGGGGTTACACTAAGTCCTATAAGTAATAGATTTGTCAGTGAAAATCATGCTGACATAATGAAAGAGTTGCCAGTAAAGAATCCTTTTAATCATATGACAGTCATTTATAGAAAATCTGCTATAGAGGCCGTAGGTGGGTACAAAGATTTGCCTTATATGGAAGATTGGTATTTGTGGTTGAGATTATTATCTAATGGATATAAAGGTTTGAATTGTAGGGATATTTTGGTCGTTGCCCGTACCGGTAGTGAAATGATTCAAAGGCGTTCAGGTTTAATTTATATACATAGCGAATGGTTAATGACAAAAGCTAAAGTTAAGTATGGTATCGCGTCTAAAAGTTATGCTTTAATTATATTTTTCAAACGCTCTATCCCTCGTTTATTACCAGGCATAATTCTGCAAAAGGTCTATTTATGGGCTAGGGGGTGATGCATGTCGATTTTGGTAACCGGGGCAACGGGCTTTATAGGTAAAGAATTAAATTTAAAGGTAGAATGCAGAAGTGTTTTAAGAGGTTGTTCATCTGAATCTGATGAAAAGTGCTTTTTTATTGAGCAATTAGATGGGGTGACCTCCTGGAATAATGCATTCGTCGGTATTGAGTCTGTTATACATCTAGCTGGGTTAGCTCATTCTGATACTTTTACTTTATCTGATTACCGGACTGTTAATGTTGAAGGCACTTTACATTTTGCCAGAGAGGCTGCTGAAGCCGGAGTTAAGCGTTTTGTTTTTGTAAGTTCTATCGGGGTCAATGGTTTTGTGAGTAATTGTAGGCCTTTCACTTCTGCGGCTAAGCCGATGCCTCATAGTGATTATGCACAATCAAAATATGAGGCTGAAATTGGCTTGATAAATATATCTGAAGAAACTGGTCTTGAAGTTGTGATTGTGCGTCCAACTTTGGTCTACGGCGTTAATGCTCCAGGCAATTTCGGCAGATTAACTAAGTTGGTTCAAAAGTTTACTTTTCTCCCGTTTGGCTTAGTTAACAATAAGCGGGACTTCATCGCTGTTCAGAATTTGGTTGATTTGCTTATTCTATGTGCGCGGCATCCAAATGCTGCTGGGCATATTTTTTTAGCGTCTGATGGTGAAACCGTTTCTATTAAAGAGTTTACAAACGCCATTGCTAAAGGTTTAGGGAAAATAGTAATTCAATGCCCTGTACCTATAAGTTTAATGAAGGCTACTTCGAAAGTTTTGGGTCGGTCTGCAATGATATATCAACTATTTTCGAACTTGGAAGTCGACTCATCTAATACTAAAGAAGTTTTAGGTTGGTCTCCACCTTATACAATGGAGCAAGCAATGGCTTCACTTTCTGAGAATAAAAAATGATTCGTATATTAGATTTTTTAGCTGCGCTATTTGGCTTATTGCTGCTTTGGCCTATTTTACTGATCGTTACGATAATCGGTCTTTTCGATACAGGCTCACCGATTTTTGTTCAGGAGCGTGTAGGTCGTAACAAAAAGCCTTTTAAACTAATAAAGTTTCGCACTATGTCAGTTGAAACAAAATCTATAGCTAGTCATCTAGCAAGTAATGCTTCAATCACTAAGCTTGGTGCTTTTTTACGTAAAACTAAGATTGATGAGTTACCACAACTAATTAATGTAGTCAAAGGTGAAATGAGTTTAGTAGGCCCGCGCCCAAATTTATTCAATCAAGAAGAGTTAATTAAACAGCGTGATGCTTTAGGTGTTTATGATGTATTGCCAGGCATTACGGGTTTAGCTCAGGTTCAAAATATCGATATGTCTACACCTGCTTTTTTAGCTAAAACGGACAAACAGATGATTGATAGCCTAACAGTTAAAGATTACTTCAAGTACATCATGATGACTGTCACTGGCAGTGGTTCTGGTGATGCGGTAAAACCTAAATAGTTCTTTGTAGGAAACTTAATTAATAATGAAAATTGCAGTTGCCGGTACGGGTTATGTCGGTTTATCAAACGCTATGCTTTTGGCACAGAACCATGAAGTTGTCGCGGTTGATATCGTTCCAGAAAAAGTAGAGATGCTGAATGAAAAAAAATCTCCAATTGTTGATATCGAAATTGAAGACTTCTTAGCTAATAAATTGCTCAATTTCAAAGTTACGCTTGATAAAGAAGTAGCATATCAAGATGCAGAATATGTCATTATCGCGACACCTACAGATTACGATGTTGATACTAATTATTTCAATACATCATCTGTAGAAGCGGTAATTCAAGATGTGATGGCCATAAATCCTAACGCTGTTATGGTTATTAAATCAACTGTGCCAGTGGGTTATACTTCTAGGATTAAAAAAGAGCTCGGTTGTGACAATATAATCTTTTCACCAGAATTTTTACGTGAGGGCCGTGCTTTATATGATAACTTGCATCCGTCTCGTATTATTGTTGGTGAGCGTTCTGAACGGGCTCAACTTTTCGCAAACCTTTTGGTTGAAGGTGCGGTAAAAGAAAACATAGAAGTCTTGTTTACTGACTCTACAGAAGCAGAAGCCGTTAAATTATTTTCTAATACTTATCTTGCTCTTCGCGTTGCTTATTTTAATGAACTTGACTCTTACGCTGAGTCGCATGGTTTAGACTCACGTCAAATTATTGAAGGTGTGGGTTTAGATCCGCGTATTGGTAATCACTACAATAATCCATCCTTTGGTTATGGTGGTTACTGTTTACCAAAGGATACTAAACAACTGCGAGCCAACTATGCCGATGTTCCAAATAGTATTATTGGCGCAATCGTTGAGTCGAACACTACTCGTAAAGATTTTATTGCTGACTCTATTTTAAGTCGTAACCCTAAGGTGGTAGGTATTTATCGCCTTATCATGAAGTCAGGTTCTGACAACTTTAGAGCTTCAAGTATTCAAGGTATTATGAAGCGCTTGAAAGCAAAAGGGATCGAACTTGTCGTTTATGAACCTGTTTTACAAGAAGATTTTTTTTTCCACTCTAAAGTCATTAAGTCACTTGAAGACTTTAAAGCAAGTTGCGATGTGATAGTTTCAAATCGTATGGTTGATGAAATTCGTGATGTTGCAGATAAGGTCTATACGAGAGATTTATTTGGTTCTGATTAGTATTCATTGTTAGCTCAAGCATAGACGATCTGCTGTTATCTATTGGGAATGTGCCACTTGTGTACTCATTTGTTTTACACTATTTGAAATGGAAATGCCTCATTGATATGGGGTACTCGAAATAAACGTCTCAGTGCTTTTTGTTGCTCACAGCGGTAGGCGTTTGCCAATTTCAATGAATGCTCTTTTGCTTACGCTAAAGCAGCTAGAGATAAGCCTCGATTTATTCTGCTTGTTTCTAAAAGTACCCCTTTCACTGTATCAGTTAGATAGGGGGCCACTCAAGCCTTATGGTGCTATAATTCCCACCCTTGCATGTTAGAGTTTTAGCGGCTAATAGCTAAACTTTTTGGCTAAATTATGAATGTTATTTATTTGGAGCGAAAAATGGAGTTTTTGCAAGGTTTATTCCGTTTAAAGCGTGCTCACAAGCGTATGGTGAGCGTTGTTATTGATTCTGTTTTCCTGTGTTTTGCATTCTGGGCGGCATTATTGGTGCGTCTTGACGATGTCAGCGTGCTCGTTAATGGGGCTTACTGGGCATTACTCATGGTTGTTGTCCCTTTGAGTATTGTGGGATTTGCCAAACTAGGTTTATATCGTGCTGTGCTTCGCTATATGGGGCTACAAGCCCTCACCGCAATATTGTTTGGTGTTGTTGCATCCACCATTAGCTTAGTGATTGTGGCATATTATTCTGATGCGCAATTACCTCGGACTGTACCTATCATTTACGCTGCTTTTGCCTTAGTTTTTGTTGGTGGGACGCGTGCTATGGTACGTTCGCTTGTTGGTTCAGGCATGAAGCGGGTTGGTGAGCCCGTGGTGATTTATGGTGCCGGTGTGAGTGGTAGGCAAACTGCAATAGCACTTGCGCAAAGTCATGAGTACCATCCCTTTGCTTTTGTTGATGATGATGAAACTTTGCAAGGTACTGTTATTCAAGGTCTGCATGTACATAATCCTAAAGAGCTGCGCAAATTGCTCAAACAAAAAGCTACTGCGCGCGTACTGTTAGCAATTCCGAGTGCTTCGCGTTCACGTAGGCAAGAAATTATCCACCAACTCGAACCTTTGGCAGTAAAAGTCATGACTTTGCCTGCTATGGCAGATTTAGTGAGTGGTGATAAATTATTTAGTGATGTCAAAGAGGTTGAGATTGAAGATTTACTCGGCCGTGATTCTGTTGCTCCACGAGAGAATCTGTTGACTGCGAATATTAAAAATAAAGTCGTGATGGTGACGGGGGCCGGTGGTTCGATCGGTTCTGAGTTATGCCGACAAATTTTAAAACAGGCGCCTAAAAAATTAGTACTGTTTGAGTTATCTGAATTTGCACTGTACTCCATAGAACGGGAACTTTCTGCAACCGCTCATGATCTGGGGATTGATATTGAAATTTTGCCCATGATGGGTTCTGTGCAGCGTGAGAATCGTGTCCAAGCCGTAATGCAGGCTTTTAAGGTGCAAACAGTTTACCATGCAGCAGCTTATAAACACGTGCCGTTAGTTGAGCACAATGTGGTAGAAGGTGTACGTAATAACGTATTTGGTACCTTGTATACTGCCAGAGCGGCAATAGCAGCAAAAGTAGAAACTTTTGTTTTAGTTTCTACCGATAAAGCAGTAAGGCCCACCAATATCATGGGCACGACTAAACGTATGGCTGAGTTGGCATTACAGGCGTTATCGAAAGAGTCGCACCAAACGCGCTTTTGTATGGTGCGTTTTGGTAATGTGCTGGGTTCTTCGGGATCGGTAGTGCCATTATTCCGCAAGCAAATCGCTAATGGTGGCCCGATCACGGTAACCCATCCTAAAATTACTCGTTTCTTTATGACTATACCTGAAGCTTCACAGTTGGTAATTCAAGCTGGCGCTATGGGTAAGGGTGGAGATGTATTTGTGCTTGATATGGGAAAGTCAGTAAAAATTGTTGATTTAGCTACGAAAATGATTCGTTTGAGCGGTTTTGAGGTAAAAGATGAAGCTAATCCTGATGGCGATATTGCCATTGAGTTTAGTGGTTTGCGTCCGGGTGAAAAACTTTTTGAAGAGTTGCTGATCGGTGATGATGTGACTGGAACCGACCACGAGCGGATTATGACTGCGAACGAAACATATTTACCTTGGTCTGAGTTAGAGCAAATTCTTAATCGTTTAGACAAAGCTTGCCATGAATTTAACCATGAGGCAATTAGAGAGATTTTACTCGCTGCGCCAACAGGTTTTGCACCAACTGATGGAATTTGTGATCTAGTATGGCAAGAAAAGAAATCATCCAACTCTAGTGCTGTTAAAGCTAAAGTGGTTACTCTGGTTTCTTAGTTTCTTACTAGTTATTTTAAAAAGCCAAATCAGGTTTGATTTGGCTTTTTTCGTTTATAACTGTTTTTATGGATTTTGTATGTCTAGGAAGTATTTTGGTACTGATGGTGTACGTGGCAAGGTCGGTGAGTCTCCTAATACGCCTGATTTTGCGATGGTACAGTGCTTGCGTCTAGTGGAACTAAAGAAGTACTGATTGGTAAAGATACTCGTAGTAGTGGTTATATGCTTGAGTCAGCAATGGAAGCTGGGTTTTCTGCTGCAGGCGTGAATGTTGCGCTTATTGGCCCTATGCCTACACCCGCGGTGGCGTATTTGGCCTCAACATTTCGCGCTGACGCAGGGGTCGTGATCAGCGCATCGCACAATCCATTTTATGATAATGGCATTAAGTTTTTTTCTAATTCCGGCACTAAGTTAAATGATGCGCAGGAGCTGGAAATCGAAGCCTTGTTAGAAAAGGCGCTTAACCAGAATGAAATGCAGTGTGTTGCCTCTGAAAAGCTTGGCAAAGTGCGCCGTATTGATGATGCTGCCGGTCGTTATATTGAGTTCTGCAAAGGCACTTTTCCAAATCATTTGTCTCTAGCGAGATTGAAGATTGTTGTCGATAGTGCCCATGGTGCTGCATATCATATCGCGCCCAATGTTTACCGTGAACTCGGTGCTGAAGTGATTAGCATCAATGACAAACCTAATGGTGTGAATATTAATGATCACTGTGGGGCGACGCATTTAGACAGTTTGCAAACAGCGGTTATGGTGCATGAAGCTGATTTAGGTATTGCGCTCGATGGTGATGCTGACCGGGTTATGTTTGTCGATCACAACGGTCATGTGGTTGATGGTGATGAGATTTTATTCATTCTTGCTCAGGCTGCCCACAGCAAAGGTGAAATGACAGGTGGCGTGGTTGGTACCTTAATGTCAAATCTTGGTTTGGAGCTCGCACTTAAGCAGATGGATATCCCTTTTGTTCGCGCAAAAGTAGGCGACCGCTATGTGGTTGAACAGCTTAAAGCGACTGGCTGGCAACTTGGCGGTGAAGGTTCAGGACATATATTGAGCTTGCAATATGCTTCAACGGGTGACGGCATTGTTGCATCCTTACAGGTACTTAAAGCTGTATTAGAGTCCCAGAAGAGTTTGTCTGAGATTAAAGCTGGCATGACTAAACTTCCTCAAGTGTTAATTAATGTGCGTTTGGCCACGGCTGATGCTGACAGTATTTTAGCGACAAGCAGCGTACAGCAAGCTGTGATTAAAGCCGAAGGGATCTTAGGTGACCAAGGGCGTGTGTTGCTGCGTAAATCGGGTACAGAGCCGCTTATTCGGGTAATGGTGGAATCTACTGATAATCTTATGACGCAGACTCAAGCTGAATATATCGCAGATGCGGTACGAGCAGCCTAAACCTGAAGTTTGTGATGCTTAACTGTTTTAAGCGTACATTCTTTTTTAAATGCCAATTCATTTGAATTGGCATTTTTGTTTTAGGCTGTTTGATAGATATTTTGTAGGAGTTTTTGGTTATGTGGCAAGGTGGATTTAATTGATTAAGGCAAGTTCTTTTAACCTTTTACTTTTTGGGTTAGCGATATGTGAATACGCATTACCAGTGGAGCCTGCTTTATCGGTTCTGCCTTGGTCCTTATGCTGATTGGTCAAACGACGTTACAGACCTGGGCATGATGTGCGTTATGCCATTGATGCGAGCAAGATCCATGGCAACCATTAGAGTCCTTCGATTCTGGGCTCCGAAAAACCGTCGAGTGGTTAGTGGCCCGGTATTTTAACGCGCAAATTGAGTAATATTGGAGATTAACCTGTAAATACTGTTATAGGGGACTGGCAGTAATAGACACTTTAAGTAGTCTACTTGGTCTTGTTGTTTTTAACCTTATACCATCGCCTTGTTGGAAAACGAGAATATCATAGGGCATGATCTTGATAAGCTTTCCATTGTGCTCCCATGTCATGGTATCTAAGCAGCAAAGTATTTGGATGATAGGGACGTCAGTTGTGCTGTGGTGTTCATTTGGATAGTTGTTTGAGGTTGCAATCTGTTCTTCGATAAATATGTCATCAATGCTAAGCCTTTGCGTATGCGCTTTAAATGCGCCGCGTTTGGTCATGACATTGAAATCAATAACATTACTGCCTAATAATTGACTTGTTATTGAGGTTTCACCAGCAAAGCCGAATGGGCTATCTGTGGGTGTGAGTCGTTTATACTCAGTTGTATCTGTGTCTCCCAGTATTCTTTCTTCGCCCCCAAGGTTATTTATCTGTTTTTCCCCTTCATGGCTATCGATGCTGAGTTCAACACCATCGCCTTCTAGGATGACCAGTTGTCTGTCTATGCCATTAAATAATGAAAAGGGTCCGTTACTGCTAATGCTTGCTATGCTGATCCGATAATCAAATTCAGTAAGTTCGGCATTGATGGGGGAAATGAGTAGCTGTTTTGTGCTTCCACCACCATTTTTCCATGGCGTTGATGGGCAATCTTGATAGCGGATCAGTTGTATGCTGTTATTCAAAATCACCTCTTTATTGGTTAAGAAGGTTTGATTCGCCTTTCTTAGCTTCACAACTTCTAAAGCATGGCTTTGCGATTGCAGAACATTTCTGTGTGACTTATGGATAACGGTACGGAGGCTTTGCTCTTACGTTAAGTGCAAAGCCGCCGTTATTCATAATCTAATACCGCAGCTGAGTGCTAGCTGCCAGCTCTGCTTTTATAGACCTTTCTTTTTCAACACATAATTTGCAGCAAGTTCGCCGGTGATCCGTTTGCCTTCAGTGTCTAACATGATCAACTGATTTTCACCGACCAAATATTGTGTACCATCTTCTAGAGTGATTTTCTGGCCCAGTTCGTCCCATGTCACTTTACCCATCAGTTTTAAAATCTTTTCATCTTTACCTAAATAAACTGTTTCTTGAACAAAGCTATTATCAGCTTGCAAAGTGATTAGGGTTTGCATTCCTTCACAACTGGCGCAAGGCAATACGCCTTCATAACTACCTGCCCAATCGAGCGAGTTCTGGCTGGTATCACCTACTGGGACGGATTTTGCCGCTTCTGTTTGAGCTTGGGCTGTATTAACTTCCGTTTCGTCTTTTGGTGCTTCTGAGCAAGCCGTGGTGAATAAAGCCAGCAGTGCGATGTAACATAGTGATTTTTTCATAGTAGCTCCAATAGAAATTTTGGGAATTATGCATTAAGTGCACTCATCATACCCGCCAAGACTAGGTTAGGCTAACTTTTGCTATTTCTATTTTTATAACAATAGCTTAAGTTGTTTTTGTGTGGGTTTTAAGTGGCCACTATGTTGGTTGTTAGTCCTAAGCGGTAATTAATGGGATGATAATTTATCCTTTGAAACTAGTCACTTTCAAGATTGAATCTATACTAAAACGTAACTATTCATCGCAAACGGTGGTTTTGTGGCGTTATTTAAGAAAAGTGCTGATGTTATCGAAGATACATCCCATAAGCCTAAACAAGGCATTTGGAAGGTGGCCATTATTGATGATGAACCAGGGATCCATGATGTCACTCGATTTGCGTTAAAAAATCTGACCTTAGATAATCGTGTCTTGCAGTTCTACTCCTGTTACAGCGCTGCTGAAGGTTTAACATTATTTCAAACTGAATCAGATATTGCCTTGGCCTTTATTGATGTCGTCATGGAAACGGATCATGCAGGCTTAGAGCTAGTCCAAAAAATTCGCACTGAATTAAATAACCACAGTACCCGCATCATTTTACGTACGGGTCAGCCGGGGCAAGCACCTGAAGAGCAAGTTATTCGGGATTTTGACATTAACGATTATAAAGCTAAAACAGAGCTCACCGCGGCTCGGCTTAAGTCTTGTGTGTACACGTCATTGCGCTCCTATCGCGATATAAAAATTATCGAGCAAAGCCAAAAGGGGATGGAAAAAGTGATTGCTGCTTCCACCTCTGTACTTAAGAGCCATACATTGCATAACTTTGGTAGTGCAGTGCTCGAACAGACCTTGCAACTGCTCAATCTTGAAAGCTCGGCTCTTTATCTCACGAGTTATCATCAAGACCTTTACCTCGATACTCAAATGAATCTGCTGGCCGCCACGGGAGATATGATCAGTTACTTTGAAGGTGGAAGCGTTGAGACTCTGCCAGGGGATGTGCGGGAACATATTATTGAAGCGATAGCGCTAAAAACCTCGCTGATCCGTGACAATATTTATGTTGGATTTTATGAGCTTAGTGGCCATGTCACCAGTATTTTATATTTACAACACAACACTAAGTTAACGGATTTTCAAGTCAGCATTCTTGAGCTATTTGCGGCAAATGTGAGCTTAACCTTTGAGAACTTGTCGGGCCGCGAAAATGTGCAGCAGACACAAAGGGAGCTAATTTTAATCATTGGAGATGCCATTGAGCAGCGCAGTAAGGAGACTGGAGCCCATGTGCGCCGCGTAGCGCGCATGACAGAAATGCTCGCGATTGCCATTGGTATGAAGGCAGACTTTATCGAAACCATTCGTTATGCGGCGCCTCTTCATGATGTAGGCAAAATTGGTATCCCTGAGAGTATTTTGCATAAGCCCGGTAAACTCGATGCCGAGGAATGGGCGATTATGCAAACCCACGCAGAGAAGGGTTATAACCTGTTGGTTGGCTCAAATCGTATTATTGCCAAAATGGGCGCTAGAATTGCTTATACTCACCATGAACGTTGGGATGGGCAAGGTTATCCCCGTGGGCTATCGCAAGAAGACATTCCTATTGAAGGCCGCCTGATGGCGATTGTTGATGTAATTGATGCTTTGCTTTCTAAGCGAAGTTACAAAGAGGCTTGGTCAGTTGAGGCGGTGCGCGAGTACATCTTAGCGCAATCGGGTAAACAGTTTGATCCCGTGTTATGTGAAGCCAGCCTTGATTTGTTAGATGTGTTTGCCTCCCTACATATTCATATTCCGGACGAGCCGCTATGACCCGAATGCTTGATCGAATTTTATTTGATGTCAGTAAGTCTCAGGTTATTGATGAGGGTGATCTAATTCAAGCATCACAACTTATCGTGAGCTCAATTTGTAAGGGATTACAGATCTCTCGGGCGGGCATTTGGTTGTTGAGTCCGGATAATCAGAGCATCGCTTGTTATTATTCACTCGACAATCAGCAGCCACAAGAAGCGTTAGTGCTCACTCGCGCGCAGTTTCCCCATTACTTTAGCCTGCTCGACAATGAGCGCACAATTGTCGCCAATAAGGCGCAAACGGATCCCGCCACTAAAGAATTTGTCGAAACCTATCTGAAACCGAATCAGATCAGCTCTTTGTTGGATAGTCCTATTCGTCACCACGGAAAAATGGTGGGGATTATTTGTTCTGAACATCAGGGTGAGGCGAGGGAATGGACTCGGGATGAGAAGGCCTTTGCCTCGGCACTGGCCGACCTTTTTGGCCGAGCCATGAGTGCTAAAGAGATCATTGAATATCAGCAACAGCTCAAGCTCATTAATACCGATCTTGAGCATAAAGTTGAGCTGCGCACCGCAGAGCTTGAAACGGCATTATCGACTTTAAAATCAACCCAAAAGCACTTAATTGAAAATGAAAAAATGGCGGCCTTAGGCAGCTTAGTCGCCGGTGTTGCCCATGAAGTGAACACCCCCCTTGGCATAGCTGTCACATCCGTGACCCATTGTTTGGATGAGTTATCCCTATTGAAAGGACTCTTTGAGAAAAACGAGCTTGATGAGGATAAATTTGTCAGCTTTATCAATACAATGCAGGATGGTTTATGCTTAATTGAGCGTAATCTTTCCCGTGCTGCAGAACTGGTGCATAACTTCAAGCGCACTGCTGCAGACCAATCGATACTGGAACGCGAGCGCTTTAATCTGAAGAATTATATTTTTCAGATATTTAGTTCATTAAAACCCTTGATGCGTAAGAAAAATATCACTTTAAAAGTTGAACTTGACGATAATATTTTTATTGATTCTTATCCTGGTGCGATCGCACAAATTTTCACTAACTTAGTCGCGAACAGTTTTCGCCATGCTTTTCCCGATGATTTTGTCGGTGATAAGCAAATTGTGATAGTAGTTGAAAAAATGGCTTCGCAGATCAAGATGATTTATGAAGATAATGGCGTAGGCATGTCCGATGAAGTGAAAGCCAAAGCATTTGAGCCTTTTTTCACCACCGCAAGGCAGAGTGGCGGAACAGGTTTGGGGATGTCGATTATTTATAATCTGATCACACAAAAACTGAATGGTAATGTGTCACTCTTCTCTGCGCCTAATCAGGGGTTACGTATTGAGATGCTGATCCCTGAAAGTAGTAAGGGTTGAGATAGGTTAGCGTCTTCTTATATGTTTATTAAGTAAAAGACGAATTGAAATCTTACTGAGCCAAAATGGTATTTAGCTTTTGCAGTTTAATATTCAGCTGTGTTGTTTTTCCTGCATTAACAGCCAACAGCCCTGTTATCCGTTCTTCCTGCCGGCGACATTTTATATGCTACAATCTTGGCACTTTAACATGGCTTATCAATCCTAAATATTTCAATGAGAAAAGGCATTTTACTGGCGGGTTGTACTGGCTCGCGTCTTTATCCTATGGCGCAGGTTGTTTGTAAGCAATTACTGCCCATTTATGATAAACCAATGACTTATTACCCTTTGGCCACACTTATGCAAGCTGAGATTCGGGATATATTGATCCTTTTTATACCGTACTATTTCGCTGTTTCGCGCATGACTCTATAAGCAGGTATTGGATGAAATATTGCGAAACAGAATTAGCCGAAGTATTGGTGTTTGAACCCCAAGTATTTGGTGATGAGCGTGGTTTTTTTAAGGAAACGTTCAGGCAATCCTATTTTGATACTTGTTTTACTGTAAGAGGACTTCAGCCTCCCGTATTTGTGCAGGAAAATCAGAGTCGTTCGCAACACAATGTACTACGTGGATTGCATTTTCAACAGCGTAAGCCGCAAGGTAAATTGGTGCGGGTTTGTGCAGGGAGCATCTTTGATGTTGCTGTTGATATACGGGCCGACTCGGCCACCTATGGAAAATGGGTTGGGCGAGTGTTATCGGCAGAGAATCACCTGCAAATGTGGATCCCACCGGGGTTTGCGCACGGTTTTTATGTTCTTAGTGATTATGCTGATGTTATTTATCAATGTACCCAATATTATGATCCTGAAGATGAAAGCGTTTTAGCTTGGAACAGTGCTGAGTTTGCCATTGATTGGCCATTAATTGCCGCACCGATTTTATCCACCAGAGATAGCATCGCCAGTACACCCTCATAAAGCCAATCACTGCTTGTATTAAAAGGAATGACAATGAGTTTATTATTTTCGCCTTTAACCTTAGGTCAACTCGAGTTAGCTAACCGCATTATCATCGCGCCTATGTGTCAGTATTCGGCAGAAAACGGCCAAGCAACCGATTGGCATACGATTCATTTAGGGAGCATGGCGTTATCGGGTGCGGGAATGCTCATTTTAGAGGCTACCGCTGTTCTGCCCAATGGCCGAATTTCCTATGCAGATTTAGGCCTATGGGATGACAAAACGGAGGCTGCTTTAGATAAAACCCTCAAATCTATTCGCAAGTATTCAAGTATGCCAATGGCGATACAACTCGCCCATGCGGGGCGTAAAGCATCAACTCGAAAACCTTGGGAAGGTGGCGGCACTATTGCACCCGATGAACATAATGGTTGGCAGACGATAGCGCCTTCCGCGCAGGCTTTTAACGAAGGTACAGCATTACCGAGTGCGATGACATTGGATGAAATTGATGAGCTTATATTGGCATTTGTCAGTTCGGCGCAACGTGCCGAACGATTAGGGCTTGATGCGATTGAACTCCATGCTGCTCATGGTTATTTACTTCATCAATTTTTATCCCCATTATCGAATCAACGCATTGACCAATATGGTGGCAGTTTAGAAAATCGTTTGAGTTTATTATTGGCCGTGTTCGATGCAATTAAAGCAGTGATATCGCCTAAGATGGCACTCGGTGTGCGGATATCAGCGACTGATTGGGTCTATGGCGGTTGGGATTTAGCTCAAAGCCTAGTATTGGCAAAAGCATTAGAGGCCCGAGGCTGTGATTTTATCCATGTGAGTACAGGTGGATTAAGTCCATTACAACAAATTCCTGTTGCAGAACACTTTCAAGTGCCTTTTGCCGAAGCCATTAAAGCTGAGGTAAACACACCTGTGATTGCCGTGGGATTAATTACGGATGCCAATAAAGCAGAAACGATTCTGGCACACGGGCAGGCTGATGCTATTGCACTTGCTCGCACTATGCTCTATGACCCACATTGGCCTTGGCATGCGGCAGTAATATTAGGTGCAACTGTGAAAGCGCCGCCACAGTACTTACGTTCATCGCCACATGGGATTAAATCGCCAATAAAGTAGTGAGCTAATTTTGCAGTGCAGATTTTACTATTGTAAGTTAGTCCTAAAGGCAGAAAACAAAACGGGCAAGAATTATCTTGCCCGTTTTGAGGTTTAACTGAGTACTAATTATTTAATGGGGTCAACACTGGGTCTGGTATACCAAGGCGCACGTGCATCAGTTACATCGAACAAGTTGTACTTACGGCCAAGCATTTGACCGCCGTCGCGGGTCAACGGCATCCATGATAGGAAAGCACGACTATGGGTAGACTTAACCGTCATTAGATCGAATGGGATTGAAATATAGAATCCCTTGGTAAAGCTTCCCTCACCGTATTCATCTGCCGATAGATTAGTTTTAGTCGCAAATGCGCCGACGATAACACCACTATCAAACTGTTTAGAGAAATCAACCGTCACGCCTTTATCCTCGGTGAGATATTGTCCAGCACTGACTCTGAGTAAGGTGTTAGGAAACCACTCCGGTTGGTAATAAGCCGTTGCATGTCCAGTCACTACGCCAGTCTGAACTCGATAGGCACGATTGGTGAGAGGGTCAAATTGATTTTCATCCTTAAAGAACCCAAACATGCTATCGGGATCTCGCTGCTTAGCATAGTTAACATCGAACCCAAAGGCCCATTGACTATTAAGTGGGCGATATAGAAACTCAGTACCAACACCGCCATACATCATCTCTAAATAGCCACCATAGGCTTGATAGGAAATATTATCACTAAAATTGTCCATCCAAGTGAGTTGCAGGTTATTAACTCTCACTGGGTTATCGTGAACATATTGGCGGATTAAGGTTCTTACGCGTTTTAACTCGGTGCCGTCTGGTGGCACGTCATATAAAAATTTATCATAGTTATCGTATAAATTAAGGTAGAGAGAACCGCCAAATTCGAAGTTATCGGTAAATCGATAGTTGGCACTACCTGTAACACCGATATTAAACATGTAGAAGCTTTCTGAACCACCGAAGGATTGCACCATAGTCGGTGAAATATCAAAGCCAAGCTTGTCTAACCAATTTTTGTCTGAGTGTGTGACTAGTTGGCCTTGAGGTAATGAAGGGACACTGACTTGACTTGCGTCTGCTATCTTCGCATTCAGATAGCCAAAACTTGCTACTTGCGCAAATTTTTCCGCATTAATACGAGTTTCGGTAATTGGCTGGCTATAGTGAGTTTCAATCAAGCGATACTCTTTGATTCGAGTTAGATCGCTACTGTTGGCGAGTATGGTTGCCGCCCTTTGATGGGCTTCATTTCTATCTCGAAACTTAGTTTGCTCACCAACGACAGTGATGCTGTCAGAGCTGAGGTAAATTTTAGGATTGTTATAGCCCGCAATGGATTGTAGATCCTGTGCTACTTTCGACCAGTTAATTGCTGTTTCTAACATGCCCTCTTGTGGCTGTATTAAATGAACGTCAGCGATTTCTGTTGTGGTGTCTATGGTGGCGCTGGCTATTGCAGGCGTTTGTTCTGAAGAATTAACACTCTTTAATGGCGTATTTGTTGTTTGCGCATGTGTTAACGGTGCCGCAGGAATTGGCTTATATTTCGCTGCAGCAGGATCGCGTTTAATCTGTGTTAACTCATTAAAATTCGTTTGTAGGCTAAAACCAAGCGTCCAAGTGTTTCCGCGCTCATAGCTTAAGTGCAGATCTCCCCAGTCTCCGAACCGATATAATAGGCCATAGTTAAATTTGCTGTCCTGTGGCATAGCAATACCGCCGCGAACAACTGGAAAGTCGGATTGGTAGTCGTTACCATCGTATTCGACTTTGACGCGTAGTGGGTCCCAAGGCGTTTGATATTCGACACCGCCGAAGAGGGCCGCGCAACCTTTAAACCAACGTTGATAATCAACTGTGCCACCTTTACCACCATAGGACGTATCTCGATCGCAGTTATAGTTGAGATCTTTTTTATCCGATGTCAGGTTGCCGCTATTACCGATATATCCCCAGCCAATACCTAAGGTGAAATCTAACGGCCCAACTCGTTTAGTGGCTGCAATAAACTCACCATCGAATAATCCTGTGCCACCAAAGTCGCGGACACCAATCGAGGTTTCTGGTAGCCAGTTGCTTTCTTCAAGTAGACGGACTTTAAAGTCTATGCCCTTATCCGTGTATTTTGTGTTTCCACTAAAACTGGGGTCGCTACTATAGAGTAAGTCTTGTACTTGGGTATAACGAACTGTGGTTTCAAACCAAGGGAAAAGTTGTACAGAGGCCGTAAAGTGTTGGTATTCGTCGTTATAGCTAGTGGCAAAATTAAACTCGCCTTCAGGTGCCATACGCCCCGTTGGCATCTGCATTAAACCAACACCGCCAAAATCTGATTGCGAGGCTAAGAGTGTGGGATAGCTAAATTCATCGGCAGTCGCATGTAATAGTGGCAAAAGTGCCAAAGATAGTGCGGATAGACGACCTAAAGAATGGAGAGAGTTTTTCATTACAGAGCCCGATTCCTGAGTAATTCAATCATGTTTTCATTCAAACTCGTGTCGTCACCAAAGCCGCTTGAAAACTCAACGTAAAGTGTTGCCCCAGGTGCAATATCCTGAGTCTGATGGTTCCAATAGGCGATAGGTTGTTTTATTGCCTGTCCATCGGGTTGAATTATCCATATAAAACTAGTTTCAGCATTATCGAGTATGCCTGCTTGCTTGAGGTAATCTTTGCTACTTAGTTGATTCTGCCATGTAAAACTCCCCGTTTGAGCCACTGCACCAAGTACCGTGACGGTTGTTGGACGAGGCGGTAAAACTAATAGAAAACGACCATTAATCAGCGAATTATACGAATCATTAATTCGAATAACATCAACATCCAGTGGTTGTATTACACGTTGTCCAAGTTTTAAGTTGCGAATGAATTGTGCAAGTTTAGCTAGCTTGGCGATGTAAGCACTGTCGTCTTTAGCTTCGCCCATTTTGGATAGTAGGGTTAAGACTTGCTGGCGTTTAGTCTCTAATACTGTGGTATTCTCAATATCGAGTAATGCTGCACCTAACCAATAAATAGGCACGACTTCATTTTGATTGGTTTTATTATATTTTGGAAGTTGGACTAATCCATCTTGCACTATTTGCTCAATACGCACAGCTGCAGGATAGTTCAGTTGAACCTGAGCATCTTGATTTGTTGATGTGCTGATGAATAGCTGAGTTTCAGCCTGAACAGTTGTCGTTAATACCGAACTAAGTACAAGTGCCAATGGCGCTATGTAATATCTCATAATGGTTCCACTAGGATGCAAATGGCTTAAGTAAAGTGATATCAATAAAAGGTAGATTTGGTGCTATCTTCTGGCGACTTTTAATGACGTGTCCATTATCTGGCTTTAACCAAAATTCATTTTGATACTGGATATTCAGGCCTTCCACTGATACTCGCTCACTGTAATGCAGTACTTGGGTTGGCGTATCGTTGATGAGTATCTCTTCCTCGGCAATAAAAGCAAACTGCGAGTTAATCTTATATCCATAATGGTATCCTGGCTGCCAATCAATAGTTCGAGTCCAAGTTTTAGGAGTACTGCTTAAATGCAAGCCCAAGAGAATAGGATCGGGTTCAGAGCTTTCTATTGCGGCTAAATTGCCAGTAAGTAGACTTTGAGTTTTTACTAAACGTCCGTTCACTGTCACTAACATAGCGTTATCTGCGGAGAGCCATTTTAGCTCAATTACTTCCGGTGCGGGTCTGATTGGGGTGAGAGTTTGTTTCGGTTCCGCAAAGGCTAAAACAACAAATGCTTGGGGGGTGTCATCAATCTTGACATAAATGCTGGCATAGGGATTAGCTTTCACTTGCTCGGTTGTGAGCTTAACATCGCTATCTCCAACGAAAGCCAATTTCATCGTATCGTTGAGGGCGCTAATTCGTTGACTACAGCCAGAAATTCCCATTAATGCAATGGAGGCTGTGAGTAGTGATAGTAGTTTTTTATTTATACGCATCCGAGTTGCTTATTCTCAATAGTCATAAATATCAAATGTAGAGAGAGGTGAGTCTTATTTCAAGAAATGGAGCAATTCCTACTCTCTAGGAGAAACAAAAAAAACAACCGCCAGTAGGCGGTTGTTTGATAGCTATATCAGACTGATTAGTTGCCAGTACCAGTGGTAGTGTTAGTACCTGTACTCGTGATTGGGTTGCCATCAGAGCTGTTAGAGATTGCAACAGCACCGGCAATCGCAGCACCAGCAGCAACAGAACCAGCAACGATTAAACCAGTGCTGTTAGCTGCAGCGTTAGTGCCTGCTGCTTTGCCTTCAACTGCATTTGCAGCCATAGAGCTGAATGCCGTGATTGCAACGATAAGTGCTAGTGAAGTTTTTTTCATCGTGATTCCCTTTTTGAAAAAATGTGCATGATTTTTTGATAATCTAGTACAGCATAGTAAGCGATGCAAACAAAATTATCAATGTTAAATCCATCTTCTTGCTCATGCGAAAGTTTGAATTTCGGCACTAATATTCAAGCTATATCTATCCATTTGGCATGATTTTTAGTGAAAAAACTGATTAAGTCGTTAGCTTATTTTAAACAAAAGAAATCTTTAAGTTCATCGATTTTTTCCATGGCATCTTTATAGCCTAAGTCGATTAAAGCGCTGGTATACGTTTTTTCGAAGAGTAGGTAGGACACAATACTTGAGTCTGATTGCCTGTCTATACCAATGAAGCCGAGTAAGGTTTTAACGGCCCATGGCATGTCGTCATAGAAGCGGGCAGCAATTTTGCTGAGATCTTCGCTAGGTTTGATGACTAGGGCTTTAATCGGATGCAAGGCGAGTTTGTTACGGCTTGACTCAGGAATCAGGCTTAAAGTGTTATTGATCCTTTCTAGTCTCTCAAGGTCGCTATTTAAGGTATCTGAAAAGATGGTATCGAGCAGATGACCCGCTATGGTCGCTGTTTTTGGGTGATATTCCAGTTCCATTGGGAAATGCTTGTGTGGACTCTCTAAGTTAATGACTAAGAGTTTTTCGGCGCCTAAATGAATAGGGCTTGAGAGCGGTGCTAGCTGATGGACTGAACCATCACCATAATAGGCTTGGTTGAGTTTAATGGATGGAAATACCATAGGGATTGCCGAACTGGCGAGTAGGTGCTCGGTATTGAGCATGATACGTTCGCCACTGCGACGGGCACGGGTCCAGTTTTCGATTTCTTTCGCGGCTTGAAAAAAGGTCACTGAGCGAGAGTTATTATAACAAGAGGCATCTACACTCAGCGCCGTCAGCGAGCCATTACGGATATTGCGGTCGATACGTTTAAAGTCGATAAGCTCATTGAGTAAGCCTCTGAGTGGATCATTATCGAGCAGACTGCCTGCATCGGTATTGACCTTATCATCTTGCATACCTTTGAGGGCCATTTTCGTTAGATGGCTGAGAACGCCTGTGATCGAAGCTCGGTAGACTTTTCGAGTTTCAAAATGACGCCAAACCCATTCGAGTTTTCTGACGCCAAGGTGAAAGCAAGAGGCATGGGTCGCGATAGCTGTGCCATTGATGGCACCCGCAGAGGTTCCGCAAATAATTTTAAAGGGAATACCATGATTGCGTGGATAAAGCTGGACCAGTGCTTTTAACACGCCGACTTGGTAGGCCGCCCTAGCGCCGCCACCGCCTAAGACTAATGCAGTTGATGTAGGCAATCTTCAGACTCAATTTATTGTTTTAATAGTTTTATTAAAGCAACGCCCCCCTATAAAAAGCAAGTCGGTAGACTCAATTAGTTGTAAATTTCGATTTATCGTTTATTCGATTGCTGGATCATTTAATTTTAGACAATTAATCCGCAGTAACCTTAGTCGTTTTGCTGAGGCCAAAGCAATGCTCCGATGTTGGAAACTCACCCGTTCTCACTTCTTGGGCATATTGGGCGCAGGCCTTAGTGATCAATGGTCCTAAGTCGATATAGCGTTTAGCAAATTTAGGCGTGTAGTCAGAAAATAAGCCTAAGATATCCTCAGTCACGAGCACTTGACCATCGCAGGCGGGTGAGGCGCCAATGCCTATGACTGGGATTGAGACTCCTGCCGTCACTGTGCGCGCCGCGAGCTCGGACGTGCCTTCAATCAGTATGCTAAAAGCGCCTGCTTGCTCAAAGTCTTTCGCTAAACTAACGAGGGCTTCGATGGCGGCAGCATCCCTTGCTTGGGTTTTAAATCCACCCAATAGATTCACGTGTTGCGGCATTAATCCTATGTGTGGCATTACAGGGATCCCTCGCTGGGTTAAAAAACGAGTGGTGTCGAGCATCTCTGCGCCACCCTCAAGTTTTACCGCCTGCGCGCCTGTGCGTATCAATACTTGGCTGGCATGTCTGAAGGCTTGCTGAGGCGATACTTGATAACTCCCAAAGGGCATATCGATAATAACGCAGGCATGTGCTGCGCCGCGAGTGACAGCAAGACCATGATTAATCATCATTTCTAAGGTGACCCCGAGTGTAGAGTCTTGCCCATAAACCACCATGCCGACGGAGTCGCCGACGATAATCATATCCACATGGGGATCGATAATTTCTGCCATCGGCTTTTCATAGGCGGTTAGAGCAACTATGGGGGTTTTACCTTTCATTTTTTGTAATGTAACGGGCGTTACGCGATTTTTATCCATGTGGATACTCATGTCATCTCCAATTTATTCAGTCTGATATGACATGTTAGCGTTTGCAGCTTTGGCTTTAGCTCGATAGATTGACTTAATGTCTAGATATAAAGACACTTCTTTGCATAAAGGTACTTCTAAACAAAGAGGCGCTTCTATACGGAAGAGGCTCGATAATACGAAAAGAAGCTTCGATATAAAAATCACCTTGGGCGATAACACCTTGAATCAAGTCACTGACACGCATTTATCCCAGCAGCATATTACTCAGCACACGCAGGTCGCACCTTCACGTTTAGCCGCCGCAGGGCTAAGTGCCTCCATCGTGTTGCTTAAGCGAACACTCAAGCCGTTTGAACATGTGCAGCGCCATAGTCATTCCTGGGGACAGGTCATTTATGCCAGTCAAGGCGTGTTGAGTGTGATCACGCCTGCGGGGCGTTACATTGTGCCGCCTGAGCAAGCGGTGTGGGTGCCTCCCTTTGTCGATCATGAGGTTATCGCGCTAGGTCAGGTGCAATTGAGTAGTCTGTATTTGGATGAAACCCGGATAGGCGGGTTTCCACCCGACTGCACTTGTTTGAGTGTGAAGCCTGTTTTGCAGTTATTACTGCAAGAGGCTAATGCCTTAGTGAAGAGTGAGGCTGGGCTAATTGATCCCGATTTTAAGGATCGCGTCATGCGGCTCTTGATGGTGATCCGTGATTTTATGGTACTCGCCCCTAAGGTCGCCTTGGATTTACCTTATCCTAGGGATAAAAAATTACTGCGCATTACCGAGGCTTTGCTTGCCGATCCAAGTGAGCAACGTACTTTGGTTGATTGGCAGCGGGAGGTCGGTGCCTCTGCCCGCACGTTAGCGAGATTATTTAAACAGCAAACAGGGCTGAGTTATAGCCAATGGTTGCAAAGGCTTAGATTGCAGGTGGCGATTCAAATGCTCAGCCGAGGTGAATCTGTGCTCACTACAGCGTTATCCTTAGGTTATGCCTCGGGTTCAGCCTTTGGTTATATGTTTAGGCAGTTGATGGGTGTCGCTCCGAGTCAGTACCTGTTAGCGCAAAATACCTTGCCCAAAATACAGTGCCAAAAATACAAAGATAAACAGCCACAGATAAAAAGTATTGTCGCGAGTTAATGTGATCTAAGCAGGTCAATAAAAGTCCAATAAAAAACGCACTTAAGCTGGGCTTAAGTGCGTTTCGTTTTGATCGTTAAACTTTTCTACATTTCGCGTTGAGGCTTAGCCTTTAACTGCGTTTTTAAGGAAGTCGAGCAGTTGATCAAATGGAATATCTTGCTTTTCACCGGTACGGCGGTTTTTGTATTCAAATACCCCAGCGTCGATATTGCGATCGCCAATCACCACAGTGTGTGGGATACCAATCAGTTCCATATCGGCAAACATTACACCTGGGCGCTCTTTACGGTCGTCCAGTAACACTTCGATACCCGCTTCGTTTAAGTCTTTGTATAACTGCTCGGCGATATCGGTGACGCGGTGCGACTTGTGCATGTTCATTGGCAGAATGCCCACGCTAAATGGCGCAATCGCTTCTGGCCAAATGATGCCACGGTCATCGAAGTTTTGTTCGATGGCTGCTGCTACAATACGGCTCACGCCGACACCGTAACAACCCATTAGTAGCACCTGTGACTTGCCATTTTCGTCAAGTACAGTCGCGTTCATCGATTTAGAATAGTTAGTGCCCAGTTGGAAAATATGGCCCACTTCGATACCACGCGCCATAGCATAAGTGCCTGAACCATCTGGTGTTGGTTCGCCTTCGACTACGTTACGGATATCGGCAACTTGCGCTGTCGGCAGATCGCGTTCCCAGTTGATACCAAAGTAATGTTTGTCATCCACATTCGCACCAGCAGCAAAATCGCTCATGACGCTAACGCTGTGATCGATAACGATAGGGATTTTAAGACCGATAGGACCAAGTGAACCTGGACCTGCGCCAATGGCGTCACGGATTAGGGCTTCTGGCGCCATTTCCAATGGTGATGCGACTAAATCTAACTTGTCGGCTTTGACTTCGTTGAGTTCATGGTCACCGCGAACGATTAACGCCACTAGCGGAGCGGCTTCGGTCGCACCTTTAACGATTAAGGTTTTGACCGTTTTGGTGATATCCAAATCAAACTGCTCAACTAATTCCGCAATGGTCTTCGCATTTGGGGTATCGACTAAACGCAATGCTTCAGTGGCTGCGCCGCGTGGTTCAGTTGGCATAGGTGATTCGGCTTTCTCAATGTTAGCGGCATAATCGCTGCCCGTTGAGTAAGCAATTAAATCTTCACCGCTTTGTGCTAGAACATGGAACTCGTGTGACATGCTGCCACCGATTGAACCCGTATCAGCTAAAACTGGGCGGAAAGCTAAGCCCATGCGCGATAGAATGTTGCTATAGGCTGTGTACATAGCCTCATAGGTTTCATTCATGGTATCGACGTCAAGGTGGAAAGAGTAGGCATCTTTCATCAAGAATTCGCGTGAGCGCATCATGCCAAAACGTGGGCGAACTTCGTCACGGAATTTGGTTTGAATTTGGTAAAGATTCAGCGGTAATTGCTTGTATGAGCTGACTTCTTTACGAATGAGATCTGTGATTACTTCTTCATGGGTTGGCCCCAGTACGAAGTCGCGATTGTGACGATCTTTAAAGCGTAACAGCTCGGGACCAAACTTTTCCCAACGACCCGTTTCTACCCACAAGTCTGCCGGTTGCACCATAGGCATTAGAATTTCAATTGCACCGGCTTTGTTCATTTCTTCACGAACAATGGCTTCGACTTTACGCAGTACACGTAAGCCCGTGGGAAGGTAGCTATAAAGGCCCGACGCATTACGACGGATCATGCCCGCACGTAACATTAATTGATGACTAATGACTTCTGCGTTGGCAGGAGTTTCTTTCTGTGTTGATAGCAGGTACTTGCTGACGCGCATTACCGATGTCCAAATTTGAGTTGAATGGTCGCCATTTTATCACCTGCTTTGGTGATGTCACCTAGGGATTTAGGTTAAATTCAACTAGCTGGGAGATAAATAGCATTTTTTGATGCTGGATAACGGATAACGGATAACGGATAACGGATAACGGATAACGGATAACGGATAACGGATAACGGATAACGGATAACGGATAACGGATAACGAAAGGAAGAGCGCTGTGCTGTTAGAGCGTGACTTCGTCACTGCTAGTATCAAGATAATCCTTACTGCTTACTTATCCCGTCTATCACCAATCACTTTGGCGGGGTTGCCTGCCACTATCGCCCAGTCGGGCACATCTTTCGTCACTATGCTGCCCATACCCACCACAGCGTGATCGCCAATGGTCACACCATCGACTATGCCGGCCTGAGCGCCAATCCACACATCTTGGCCAATAACAATGCCTTTGGAGTTGGCAGCTTGTTGATATATGGGGGTATCTGGCGCCATGCCATGGTTAAAGGCGTAAAGGGTGACATTATTGGCGATGCGGGTTTGATTGCCTATCTGAATTCCGACCCTGCCGCCATCGAAGGAGCAACCATGATTAATCGCCACTTCGTCCCCTAGCGTGATAGGCCCATGCAAAAAACACTCGGCGGCGATCATGCAGCGATTACCCATGCGGATATCACGATTGGGTTCGGCGAATAACTGCGCCTCGGGGGCGATAAAGCATTGCTCGCCGATAGTTACCGTTTCGAGGGCACAAAGTTTTGCTTGGATCTCATCCTGCCAAGGTTTAGCCCAGATTAAATGTTTCTCTTTTAAAGAAAAATACAGCCACGGCATCCAAGAGAGCCGCTTTTTATGCTGGTTTTGATAATCAGGTTTTGATGTAGGCGTTGGCGCAGACATTTAGCCACATTTCCCCGGTTTGAGTTCCAGTACCAAGATGTATTCTTGGTCATTATCATCGACTGCCATTTGCCAAAACACATCTAAATCATAGAGGGCGACTTGGTATAACTTAGGATCGTCCTTGGCTTTTTTATAGGCTGGGCGCGGATCTTGCCCCAAGACTCCGCGGATAAGTACGGCTAAATCTGTGTAGGTTTCCTGCTGGGCGTAACGCTCAATCTGTGTCTTGGCATGGTCAGAATACACCACTGAAATCAGTTTAGGCGCGTCTTGGGCAATGCCACCCACAGCATCGGTAATCGAATCTGAGAAAGGAATGTATGGCTTAATATCAATTATCGGTGTGCCATCGAGCAGATCCATACCGGAAATTTCGAGGCACACTTTGCCCTTGCGCTGCACTACACCGTGCAATTTCACTACAGACTGACCTATACCATTGGGGCGAAAAGTGGAGCGAGTGGCGAACACGCCGAGTTTTTCATTGCCGCCTAAACGCGGCGGGCGCACTGTGGTTTTCCAACCTTGGGCAAGATTCTCATGGAAGCAAAACAGTAACCAGAGATGTGAATATTGCTCTATGCCACGCACCGCATCGATATGATTCACATGGGGCTCTAGTTCGACATAGCCGCGCGCTTCAACAAGTCCGGGTTGTCTTGGAATGCCAAATTTTTGTTTATAGGGCGTGCGGCATGTTGCCACTGCGATAATTTGGTTGGTAAATATCATGCAAAAAATTACCTAAAGGGTAAGTATAACAACCGCCTAAGTTCATCATTCTAAGCTCATCATTTAGGCCCATCTTTGAGCGCTAATTACGCAGCGTAGGTAATGAAACGATTAGTCATTAAGCGTTAGCCATTAAGCGGTTGATAGGGGCAATCTTAGAACACTATAGGATCACGCCACGAGCAGTATGCTTAATATGCGTGAGGCTTACTCTGTTGTAGCCGTTTTTACTGCTTGACCAACGCATAATGCACGGCTGATACAACCTTGGGCAGCTTCTTCAAATATGACACATTGCTTGATGATAATGCCGTTAGCCCCTTTATCTGCCGCATTGCGACGGGCTCCAGTTCTGGCATCGGCAAGTGATGCGGGCGCACCGTTGGTATCGGCCTGACAGGACTCACCTTCGACCAATCCTTTTAACTCATAATGACCTTTAGGCAAGGTATCACCTTCATAAAGGACGACATCGGATGCCTTGAAATAGTCATTAATCGCCTCACTGTCCAAATTACTGTTAAAACTGTAGTCGCTTGCACAGGCACTGAGCAGGAGCACTAATGCACTTGAGAGGATAATTTTCATGGTTTGACCTGAGGTTGAGGAGAAAACTGCGCAGCCTTGGTAGGCTGCGCCGATGCGATATTATTATCTGAGTAAATTCTACCGCTTAAGGTACTTTTGATAAAGCTGCTGATGGCGATTATTCAGATCTATCTGCCGCCCTTCAATCCAGATAGCCTCAATTTTATTGGTCATAGGGTCGAGAATGTCCCCTTCGGACAGCACGACACTGCCTTGGTATCCCATCGCTATCGCACCTAAATCCTCCACACCTAACAGTTTTGCGGCATCTAAGGTGATGGACTTAAGTGCTTGTTCAGGTGTTAAACCATAGGCGGCGCTGTAACCTGCGGCGTAGGGGAGGTTACGGCTATTCCAGTCCGATGAGAACCCAAGGGCGAAGGGAATACCTGCATTGGCGAGTAAAGATGGGATTTTAAAGGGTAAATCAACTGGCTCATCTTTACGTTTAGGCAGACTCAAGGTATGAGGGTAAATGACTCCAGCCTTAACTTCCCTTAGGCTTGAGTCCAAACGCCATGCATCGTATCCGCCGACAATTACCAGTTTGAATTGGTATTTTTTCGTCAAGGCGATCACTTGCTCAATTTGGCCAACACTGTCGGCATGGGCAAACAGTGTCGCTTTGCCTTGGTATAGCGGCAACATGGCCTGCCAGCGCAGGTTGTTGGTCGCGGACTGGGGATCTTCATTCTGGTTTTTGTCTTTGCCGTTAGCCTTATCACTTAAGAAATAGCGATAGCCATCTTCAAAGGCGATATTGAGCTTGTCGATTGCCTGCTGATTTTTCTCGATGGCCTTGGCTTTCTCTTTTTCATCTTCTGGCATGCGTTTGATTTGCGGCCAATAGACATGGAACTGTCCAGCACTTGGCGTTATCGCATCTTCAATCGTCCATGCATCGAGATCCACCAGTACCGATTGTCCAGCTAACCCATCACCGCTCGGAACGATTTGTGCGTGGGTAATGCCGTTGTAACGTATGGTCGGGATGAGCTCCGAATCCGGATTGTAAGCTGTGGCCGTGCTGATCTGCGGATTGATATAACCCACCTCGGCGTTATCAACCGTTGGGCGGCTCATTTCAATTTCGACTAAGCCTAAACTGGTGTCTAGGGCGATTAAGCCCGGATACAAGTGTTTACCGCTGGCATCGATGATTTGAGTGTCACTGGTTTCTGCGGTTGTATTGTTGATTTGGCTAGTCAGTTTAGGCCCAACGGCCGTGATTTTTCCATTTTCAATTAAGACGTCTGTGTTGCTGAGCACGCCTTGACTGACTGTGTGCACAGTGGCGTTTTTAATCAGTACGCTGCGGCTTTGTTTAGGCGTGGGTACGATATCATTGGCCATAACTGGGGCCTGCGTGGTGCAAATTGCGCCGAGTAGCGCCACAAACAAAACGGTTTTAGATAAATGTTGCATTATTTGGCTCCCTCATAAGCGTGGCCCCATGCCTGATAGTGGGTGTCGCAGTGCCACTGTGGCTCGTTGAGTGGCGTGACTTTTTCACCCGCTTTACTTTGGTCATCACTGCTGAGAATTTTTTGGATAAGTGCGGTGCGCTCGTTCACCACAGCTTGTTGGGCAACTTGGTCTTGGTCGCGGTCAAAATAGCGTTTTCCTTCAACCCATGCCTGCGTCACTTTGGCGTAAATAGACAGCGGCTCTGCGTTCCAGAGTACGATATCGGCCATTTTGCCTGGGGTGAGTGAACCCACAAACTCATCGACTCTTAATTGTTTGGCTGGATTGATAGTGACCATGTTCCAAGCATCTTCCTTCGACATATTGCAATACATCATAGACTTAGCCGCTTCTTGGTTGAGTCTGCGCTGCATTTCATAATCGTCTGAGTTAATGCTGGTGATCACCCCCTTGTTTTGCATCAGACACGCGTTTTGCGGAATCGCATCATACACCTCAAACTTATAGGCCCACCAATCGGCAAAGGTCGATGCGCTAGCACCATGGGCAGCCAGTTCACTCGCCACTTTGTAACCTTCGAGCACATGGGTAAAGGTTTGTACTTTAAAGTGATAGGCCTCGGCTAAGCGGATAAACATCAGGATTTCTGACTGCACATAGGAATGAATATGTACGTCGCGTTGCTGGTTTAATACTTCGGCCACTGCTTGCAGACGGTAACTTGGGCGCGGAGCGACAGTTTTCTTTTTATCGCTGGAGCGCAGATTATCATAGGTTTTTAACGCCTTTTCATAGGCGATAGCAGCGTCGAAGGTTTCTTCAAATAACGCTTTGACTCCCATGCGAGTCTGGGGGAAGCGCTGAACAAATTTCTCACCCCAGTTACTCTGTTTGACGTTTTCACCTAAAGCAAATTTGATACTGGCGGGCGCGTTAACAAATTTGAGTTGTTCGGCTGGCTCGCCCCATTTCATTTTGATCAGTTGTGATTGGCCACCGATAGGGTTGGCGCTACCGTGGAGTAATTGCGCGCTGGTGACGCCGCCCGCTAAGGCGCGATAGATTGAAATATCGTCGGGATTAATAATATCGCCAATGCGTACTTCAGAGGTAACTGCGTCTGTTCCTTCGTTAGTACCGCCATTAATGGCGATATGCGAGTGTTCATCGACTATGCCGGCGGTGAGGTGTTTACCTGTTGCATCGAGGACTTGATAACCTGATGGTGTACTTAATTGTTGGCCAATTTTTTCGATGCGGCCATTGGCCATCAAGAGATCAGCATGTTCGAGAATGCCTTGCTTATCCGATGTCCACAGGGTGGCATTCTTGATGTGTAGCTTCTCAACATTAGGGGCTTCGCTCAGTCCGTAAGCAACGTTAGGGAAGGTGAGGTGACTCACTAGGCTCGTGTTGGCTTCATTCTTGGGAGCATGATTGCTTGCTTGGTCTGCTTTTTTGAGCTTTGCAGTTTGAGTTAAAGCGACACCGGCAACATTTGTAGTGCGACTTTTTGCATCGACCATACGACCTTGAATGCCGTCATCGGCCATCCACAGCGTAAAGCGGCTAAGGCCGTTAATGCCTGCGGCGCTCAAATCGGCAGTAAAGCTCAATCTCCCGTTATCATCTAACTTAAGTTGAGTGAGTGAGATTCTTTGTTCGCCACTGCTTAAATTGCCTTGGATGTTGGGTTTATCACTTTTACTTTCATCATGTAGCGATAAATCTAGCGTGAGGTTATTGAGGCTTAATTGGTAATCTCCCAGTAATCGTGCTTGGGGAAGTGAGCGCAGACTTTGCTCCTGACCTTGCAACCAAACACTGTAGATTTGGCCATCTTTAAATATATTGCCTTTAGTGATAACAAAGTCAGCCATATAACCGGGCGCGAGTTTACCGGTAAAGTCCGCGGTGCCTGTCATCTCTGCGGCTTGGGTGGTGAGTGCCGCGAGAGCGTTTTCTTCACTTAAACCTTGGGCAATAGCCTGGCGTAGGCGCGGCCAGAAGGCATCGGTCTTAATCCCAAACTGCGTTAACGCAAAGGGGATACCCGCGTTAGCTACCGCTGCAGGGTTGGTTGGTGCACGTTCCCACTGTCTTAAATCCGCCAGTGATACTTCACGATCAGCGTCATCTGTGCCGACATCGGGCGCCTGCGGATAGTTTAAAGGCAAGATCAACGGATAGTTCAGCGCCTTTAACTCATTGATGCGTGAGTATTCTTGACCATTACCAAGTAGGTTGGCTAGCAGTTTATGTTCTTTAAGTAAATGGGCTGCACGTAATTGGTCGTTGAGATTTTTGGTTTCAAAGATAATTTGCTTATCGGCTAAATTATCTAAACGCTCAAAGGCGATATTAAATTCGACTTGATTGTTTATTGCGCCATTGACAGGTTTGTTTTTATTTTGGTTATACCAATTTGCATCGGCAAAGGTTTGCCTAATAAGTGCAATGCTGCCCATTAATGATGAGGGATAATCTTGTTCAGACGAACCTTTATCGAATGCCATAAAAGGTTGACTGCGGGCGCGATAAATCACTTCATTAGCAGTTTTGTCCGCTAATGAAAGGCTGACACCCGTCCCACGGAAGATACCGTCGAGTTTGCTACTTTGCACACTGGTGAAACCATTATTAATCCACTCTTTTGCGCGTTCTTTATTGGGGTAAACGTAATTAAACCATTCTTTTTCAGAATGAATTGCACCATTTTCCGCATTACCACCGATACGCTTTATATCATAGACGGGGCGAGTGAGCTTAAGTTTGGGATATTCGAATTCAATCCCATAATCGGTAAAAGGATCGATAAATCCGGGATAAATTGTATAACCACTCAAATCGATTCTAAATGCGCCAGCGGGAATGTCGTTGTGCTCAATAATGGCTTTAATTCGATTATTTTCAATTAATAAAGTGGCATCGCTTAAACGTTTTCCCGGGGCAATAATTAATTCAGCATGGGTAAATGCAGTGAGTTTACTGGATGTTGTTCCAGTATTGAGCTGGGCAAATGTTGTTTGTGATACTAAGCTAGCGATTATGCTGCAGCTTATCATTATCTTATTGTTTATCTGCATTATTTTATTCAATTGAGTGAGGGTGAACAAAGAGTAACTGAAAGCAGATGTAAATACTAAGGCTGAATTGTAACGTAATTTGAGCGGGAGTGAGGTGCAGAATTAACGGCTGTTGTTTAAGTTTGAAACGATTGATGGATATAAAAAAGCTCGCAACTAATGCGAGCTTTTATGCAAACTGGTGTTGGCAATTAGCGCCATCACACTTGGTTGGATTAGATTAAGAAATCTTCCATAGAACGACCTTTGTTGATCTCGTTCTTAAATACGGTAGGCATACGGCCTTGGCCAGTCCATTGAACCATTTCACCGTCAACTTCAATTTGGTATTTAGCTGGACGAGGAGCGCGTTTCTTCGCAGCAGCTTTAACAGCTACGCCACCTAAGTCATCAATTGATAAACCAACGGCTTCCATTTGTTGACGGATTTCTTCAATCTTAGCATTACGAGCTGCCATGGCTTGTTCTTCTTCCTCAGCCATAGACTCGCGTTCTACTAAAATTTTATCTAATTTGTCGGCTAAATCACGTAACTCTTCAACGCTAAGTTCTTTAACTGCTGCTTTAAAACGACGGCCGTGAGTTAATATCTCTAAAAATTCGCTCATATCTATTTTCGTCCCACTCTAATTTTTAATACAGGATAATGGTGAACAACACCTAAATGATAGAAACTAATATAGCTCGAATCAAATAAAATTATGCGTTTTAAGTAAATTAAATATTATTTATATTTTGAACTTTTCTTATTTACTCAAATAAGTGTCCAAAAAAGTAGCCGTTGCGCGGATTAAAAAATGCAAACAGGCGTTTGACTTTGGTTGACGTTAACGTTAACAGGACGTAAAGTTGCTCTATCCTGCATTGGTATTAACCAATGTTTTGTCCATGTACATGAAAGTGTAGGAAGGAAACCCTATGAAAGTATTGGTGCCCGTTAAGCGCGTTGTTGATGCCAATGTGAAGGTCAGGGTCAAAGCTGACAATACAAGTGTTGACACTGCAAACCTAAAAATGGCGTTGAACCCTTTTTGTGAAATCGCAGTAGAAGAAGCGGTTCGTCTAAAAGAAGCGGGTAGCGCTACTGAAGTGGTTGTTGTCAGTATTGGTAATAAAGCCGTGCAAGAACAATTACGTACAGCGCTCGCATTAGGCGCAGACCGTGCGATTCATATCGATACTGAAGAAGAACTGGTGCCAGTATCTATTGCCAAATTGCTCAAAGCGGTACAAGACAAAGAACAAGCTGAACTGGTGATTTTTGGTAAGCAATCTATCGATGGCGATAACAATCAAACCGGCCAAATGTTCGCAGCGCTGATGGATATGCCACAGGCGACCTTTGCTTCTGAAATCAAATTGGAAGGCCAATCTGTGCAAGTCGCTCGCGAAGTTGACGGTGGTATGCAAACCTTACTTATGCCGTTACCTGCAGTCGTGACTGCCGATCTACGTTTGAACGAACCTCGTTATGCTTCACTGCCTAACATTATGAAAGCTAAGCGTAAGCCATTAGAAGTCTTTACAGTGGCTGACTTGGGCGTGACGTTAAAAAGTCACCAAACGGTTGTGAAGGTCACTCCGCCAGCAGAACGTAAAGCGGGCATCATGGTAGCGTCGGTAGCTGAGCTAGTTGAAAAGTTAAAAAATGAAGCGAAGGTGATCTAAATGGCCATTTTAGTATTAGCTGAACATGATAATGCCGCACTGAAACTCGATACGGCAAAAATCGTCACTGCCGCCCGCGCCATTGGCGATGAAGTGCATGTACTGGTTGCGGGTCACCAATGTGGCGCGGTTGTCCAAGCTGCACAAGCACTACAAGGCGTTAGCCAAGTGCTTGTTGCCGATGCCAGCGTGTATGAAGCGCATTTAGCGGAAAATTTTGCCAAATTGCTGGTGGACTTAGCGCCAAACTATGGCCACATTCTGGCTTCTGCTTCGAGCTTAGGTAAGGACACGCTTCCGCGCGTGGCGGCATTATTAGATGTTGCGCAAATCTCAGAAGTCATTACCGTCGTCAGTGCGGACACCTTTGTGCGCCCTGTGTATGCGGGTAACGCCTTAGCGACAGTGCAAAGTCATGATGCCATCAAAGTGATGACAGTGCGCGCCAGTGCGTTTGATGCTGCACCAGAAGGTAACAGCGCGGCTGTGATGACACTCGATAAAGTGTTTGAAGCGAGAACTCAGTTTGTTTCTCAATCCCTGACGGTATCAGCTCGTCCAGAATTAGGTAATGCTGGCATTATCGTTTCTGGCGGCCGTGGTATGGGCAGTGGTGAAAACTTCGGCATGTTAGAACAACTTGCTGACAAGCTTGGTGCTGCGGTTGGCGCATCACGCGCGGCAGTTGACGCTGGCTTTGTGCCTAACGATTTACAAGTCGGTCAAACCGGAAAAATTGTTGCGCCTAACTTGTATATTGCCGTGGGGATTTCTGGCGCGATTCAACATTTAGCGGGCATGAAAGACGCAAAAGTTATCGTTGCTATCAACAAAGACGCGGAAGCGCCTATTTTCCAAGTTGCCGATTATGGCTTAGTTGCGGACTTATTTGAGGCGGTTCCTGAGCTGATCACAAGTCTCGGTTGATTTAAAATGTGATCTAGGTCACATTAAGTGGCTTTGCGCTAGCATCTGCTAAGCCGCTTATGTTTTTATGTGCCTCACGCTCGGGTACGGGCGTTCTTAGAAGTAGAGGCGCGCCAAATATTAGTAGTGATCAGTAGGGTGATTCCGTTGATCGATTGCGAAAGGATTTGGTGCCGAAGTGGTTCGATTTATCACGATCAACTGCTGGGGTTGTACCTAATAGGTGCAACACTGCCATAGTATTTTCCGATACGGATATTGGAAATAGTTACTATGGAGCGCTACTGATAGGACAGGTGACCTTGGGTATCTATTGCCTTTCCCCACCAGTTCAGTCGCCCTCCATTCGTATTTAACGAAGATAATAATCAATGACTGTTATGAATTATGCCGATTCGGCACTTTCCTTGCTGCCGCCTGCGGTGGCTATTGTGTTGGCGATCTTAACTCGCCGTGTACTGCTTTCTTTGGGGTTAGGTATTTTAATTGGTGCTTTATTGCTCAATCAATTTTCACCTGTAGCGACGGGTGAATTTGTATTTAATGGCGTTAAAGGACTTTTTTGGACGGGCGAAGGCCTTAATTCGTGGAACTTATATATTCTCGGTTTCTTAATTGTACTGGGAATGATCACAGCGTTAATTACCGTAAGTGGCAGCGCGCGGGCTTTTGCCGATTGGGCTCGTTTACATATACGTAATAAACGTGACGCTAAATTATTAACCATGTTTTTAGGGTGTGTGGTTTTTATTGACGACTATTTCAATAGCTTAGTCGTAGGTTCGGTCGCTAGACCTGTTACCGACCGTTATTATATTTCCCGCGCTAAGTTAGCTTATTTATTAGATTCTACTGCGGCACCTGTGTGCGTTATTTCACCAGTATCAAGTTGGGGCGCGTATATTATTGCACTTATTGGTGGAATATTAACGGCCCATGGTTTTGCTGATACTGGCCATTTGAGTATTTTTATTCAAATGATCCCAATGAACTTCTACGCAATCTTCTCCTTGTTATTATTACTTTTTGTTGTCTTTATGGGACTAGATGTTGGGCCAATGCGTGAGCATGAGCTCAATGCCCAACGTGGTAATTTATACGATGAGTCTAAAGGATTACCGCCTGGGGCGAACGCGGATTTACCTGAAGCCGAAACCGGTAAGATTTTAGGTCTGTTCCTGCCGATTACCGTGTTGGTATTTGCAACCCTCTATTTCATGATTAACAGTGGCGCTCAAGTACTCGCGGCGGAAGGGATTGAATTTAATATTATTTCTGCTTTTGAGAAAACCGATGTCAGTTCATCACTTTTCTTTGGTGCATTAATTGGTCTAGCGGTTTCGCTGATATTGAATTTAGTGCAAGGCGTTGAGAAATTGATGATAGTCAAAGGTATAGTGCAGGGCGCTCGCTCTATGCTGCCGGCGATTTACATCCTGTTATTTGCTTGGACAATCGCAGGTGTGATTGGTCAACTCGAAACCGGTAAGTTTATGGCGAGTTTAGCAACAGGAAATATTCCGTTCGCGTTTTTACCCGCCTTAATGTTTGTGCTAGCAGGTATTACCGCGTTCTCAACTGGTACTAGCTGGGGTACGTTCGGGATCATGTTGCCGATTGCTGCTGATATGGCGATGGGAAGCCACACTGGCATGATGTTGCCTATGCTTGCCTCTGTGCTGGCGGGGGCTGTATTTGGCGATCACTGCTCGCCAATTTCCGACACGACTATCTTGTCGTCTACGGGTGCTAGTTGCCACCACATCGACCATGTGGTGACTCAACTACCTTATGCACTCATTGCGGCGTTTATTAGCTTAGTGGGTTATGTGGCACTTGGATTTACCGAGTCTGTTGTCGCGGGTTTAGTGGCTTGTAGTGTGGCATTTGTGATCAGTATTATCGTACTTAAAATCAAATCGAAAGGCGCAATTAGCTAGACATTAATTGAAACCTTTCACTGCAAACGTTCACGTCAAATAAGTCAAAATAAATCAGCCAGCATTATGCTGGCTGATTTTTTTGGTTAAGGCTGAGTTTGTCTTTATCTTTAGCCTATCGCATTAAGGCTACCAACTCTTAGCTTAGCGTGCTTGATCTAGACCGCGGCGTTTAAGTAAGCCTTCCGTGGTTGGTTCTTGTCCGCGGAAGTTTTTGTAGGCGTCCATTGGCGCTATGCTATTACCCACTTCACGGATCGTTTTGCGGTACTTCATGCCGATTTCACGATTGAGCCCACCTTGGGTTTGCACATAGGCAAACGCATCCGCCGCTAAAATCTCACTCCACATATAAGCGTAATAACTTGCCGAGTAACCGCCGGGGAAGGCGTGGGCAAAATAGGTCGACTTATAACGCGGAGGTACGGCACTGATGTTTAAGCCGTGCTTTTTCAGGGCATTGGCTTCAAAGGTTGGTACATCTTGCTGCGGCGTATCTGGGCTTAATGAATGCCATTCCATGTCTACTAATGCGGCGGCCATGTATTCCAGTGTGTCAAAGCCTTGGTTGAAGCTGCCAGATTTCAGCAGTTTTTGCAGCAGTTCATCGGGAATGGGTTTGCCCGTTTCGTAGTGTTTCGCGTAGTTCGCTAACACTTTTGGATGGGCTGCCCAATCTTCTTCAAACGTCGATGGAAATTCGACAAAGTCGCGTGAAACCGAGGTACCCGCCAGACTTGGATAAGTCACTTTAGAGAACATGCCGTGGGTGCCGTGACCCATTTCATGGAACATAGTGGTGACTTCGTTATAGCTGACGAATGTGGGTTGACCTTCGGGCGCTTTCTTTATGTTCATCACGTTGACGACCACAGGTTTAGTGCCTTCGAGGAAGGATTGACCGACGAACGAACTCATCCAAGCGCCACCACGTTTACCTTCACGGGCAAAATAGTCGGCGTAGAAAATGGCCATGCTTGAGCCATCGGCATCAAACATTTCGTAGGCTTTCACATCGGGATGGTAAACCGGTAAATCTGGGCGTGGTTTTAAGGTGACGCCATAGAGTTCTTTGAGTGTGTAGAATACGCCGTCTTCGAGAACGCGGTTAAATTCGAAGTATGGGCGAATGCTATTTGCATCGAGGGCGTATTTTTCTTGGCGGACTTTTTCTGCGTAAAACTCCCAGTCCCACGGTGCCAGTTCAAATTTCCCACCGGTTTTAGTGATCATGGCTTGAATGTCGGCCGCTTCTTTCTCTGTGTTAGCAACTACCGCAGGCACCATTGAACCAAACATGCTGTAAACCGCTTCGGGTGTTTTGGCCATTTGCGGTGCTAATCGATAACTTGCCCAGTTTTCATAGCCTAATAGTGTTGCGCGCTCGGCTCTGAGTTTCGCTAAACGAGATACGAGTGACGCAGTTTCGTTTTCACCAGTTAAGCCACGGTTCGCTGAGGCTTCCCAAATACGCTGGCGTAGCTCACGGTTTTCCAGTGATGCCAACACAGGTTGGCGAGTGGTGTTGGTGATGTTAATCAGATACTTGCCATCGTGACCGGCCGCTTTGGCATCGTTCGCGGCCGAAGTGATTTCACCGTCGGTTAATCCAGCAAGTTCACTTTTTGAATCCACCACAACGGCGATTTCTTTGGTTAAGCGTAATAAACGCTGAGAGAACTCATTCGTTAGTGTTGATTGTTCTTCATTTAACGCGCGGATTTTAACTTTTTGTTCATCGGTAAGTTTAGCGCCAGCCATGATAAAGCGTTGGTGATATACCTCAACCAAACGTACGGCTTCTGGGGTTAACCCTAAGTTGGTGCGGTCGTTATAGATGGCTTCGATACGGGCAAATAGCGCTGGGTTTAAGTTGATATTATCTGAGTGGGCCGCCATTTTGGGCGCCATTTCCCCTTGGATTTTACGCAGTTCTGGATTGCTATTTGACCCTGCTAAATTATAAAACACGCTTGATGCGCGGTTGAGTAGGGCGCCACTTTTCTCCATAGCCACAATCGTATTATCGAAGGTTGCTGCTGCCGGATTATTGGCTATTGCGAGAATTTCTTGGTACTGCTCTGCCATGCCTTGCTCTAGGGCTGGCGCGAAGTGCTCATTCTTGATGAGGCTAAAATCGGGTGCTTGATATTGCAGATTACTGGCTTGGAACAGCGGATTTTGGGTTGGTACCGAGATAACGTTAGGTGCTTTAGTTTCTGTGCTGCTGCAACCTGCCATGAATCCGGCGGTGAGAGTGGCGCCGATGGCGATGGCAATAAAACTTTTATGCATAATTGAGTGACTTCCTTTGAATTGTTGTTTTTTAGGACTGTAACGTTAGTAACTTAAATAGGACTGAAAATGGCTTGTTATCGGGTAATGTATAAGTAAAAAAAGGAGCCTCGCATTAGCGAGACTCCTTTGGCTATTTCCTTGCAGGGAAAATAGGTACCGCTTTTTACTTACTTCTTAATCACGCGATGATGAGATGATTAATTAGCGAGTAAACTTGTGGTATTTATCAATACCAGAACTTCTACCTGTGTCATGACATACTGCACAGGATTCAGAGGTCGGTTGTTTAAACCAGTCAGCAACCTTTGGTATGCTGATTTCACCACCGTTGCTTGCCATATGCGCCTTAGCTGAATCGCTAGTGTGGCAGGCATAACAGTTAGCGGTGACTGGGCTTGTCATTTTGCTACCTGGCTCAGCGATGTATTGATTTGGCACTTTGCTTAAATCAATCGCTTTTTCATGACAGGCAACGCAGCTAGTAGAGGCTTCAATCGCGCCTGCACCGTTTGCGGTTTGCGCTTGAGTTCCATCAGCTTTAACTTCACCGACTTTAGCGCCATTACCCCAGTGCCAGCTGTGCACCATAGGACCAAAACCTGCGCCTAAGGCTGCTGAAGTACGTTCCATGCCGTTGTCATGGCAGGCGATACAAGCTTTACCACCTTCATCGAAGGCACCATTTTTGTGGAACGCAGTGGCATCGTTGTGACAAGTAGTACAGCTGTTAGTACTCGCTATCTCACGACGTTCGAAGCCAGAGACCTTTTGAGTGGTGACAGGGTTAACGACATCTGAGTAAGCCGTAAAGGATATACCCATAGAACCATCATAACCTGTCGCTCTTAGGCTACCATTACTTTGGTAACGTTGATTGCCATCATATTCCATCCAACCAGCGGTACTGAATGTCACGCGGGCAGAATAAACATAGTTAGCATTCACTGCGCTGATATCTGTCAGTAAATGACAGATATTTTTAGTGCCGTCAGTGTTGTAACCATAGTAGTAGTTAGTACGGTTACCTGGGCGACCCACTAAGCTGCCATTTTCATAGGAATGTAAATAAGCGCCCGCATAAACTACGGGTTTCTTAGCGTCATATACTAGCGGGCTAGAATAGTTAAAGTTGTCTTTAATGCTAAAGACGTTACCATCGGTGTCTTTCACTGTCAGCGTTGTACACCAGCCTGGGGCGGTTACTGCAGCCGCAGCACCTGTTGGCGCATAGTGGTCTGTCTTGGTAGAAATATCATCTACTTTAACAGGTGTTGATAGACTCAATTTATACTTAGCGCGAATCGCTTGGCGTTCGGTTATACCCGCTTTGCTTTCGTGCATAATGCGCAGATCCGCACCATTACTTGGGATAATAGCCCCTGGTACGCCACCACTGTCATGGCAATCAATACAACCGGGTCCAGCTACGTTGATGTTTTTAGGTGCTTCAACGTGACAAGATGTACAGTTTTGTACTGAAAAGTCTTTAGTAAAATCTTGGTGATTGATATGACCAATTTTAGATAGGGTGTTTGTCGCATAGCCACCCGTAGAGAAACCTTCAGCATTGACAACTGCGCGGCTAACTGAGCCGTGACACACTAAACAGCCTTCCACGAAGGTGACTTCGCTGTCCATGCCGGTAGCGACATAGCTTGCATGACGACGAGGGCTTGTTGAATAGTCGATATGGCAAGAGTAACAACTATCAGTTGTGGTTGAATGGGTGCCTTCAGGTTTGTTAACGACCAGAGGTTTAGAGGTCGCAATACCATTATTACCACCGACACGTAACCAAACGATACCTTCAGTGCTTGGATTAACCCCTTTCATTGGCACTTTAAATTGGTAATGACCATCAGCTAAAGCGGTCAATTCAGCGCCGACGGTTGCTTGAGTTGCTTCACCGCCAATATGGACGTTATCTGCAACACCATTTTTATCAGCTTCGGTGCGGTTAGTGATGAAGCCTTTATCTGTTAGTGCCGCCACTTTGGCTTGAGCATTTAACAGTCCGTTGATTAGGTTATTGTTTTCATCTGTAATTTCAAATTCGTAAGTGATACTGCCTTCGCCAAAGCTATAGTTGATCACTTTGACGTTAGTCATAGTAGAACTGGTGACAGGGGGCGGTGTTCCAGGCTCACCGGGTGTTCCAGGTTCACCAGGTGTTCCAGGGATACCGGGCGTTCCTGGTGCTCCATCTACACCATCTTTACCATCATCGCCACAGCCAACAAGGGCGCCAGTTAGTGCTAAGGCAACTAAATATGCCAGTTTTCTAGAGGTGAAAATTCTCATCATAATCTCCATTTGATCCAATATGCGAATAAAGGACGGAGTGGAGCACTAAAGTTTGCAGGGTAGATTAGTGCTTTGACCGTTGGTCTCAATTTGCAAGCTATCGAATACTTTTCTTTTTTTAATTGAGCACGTTTTGTCTCGAATGAAATATTACTGTTAACGCTATGTTTATTTTTTGAGCGCAAGCCCATTTATACCTATTACTTTGGAGGTAGATCGCACTTTTTAAATTTAACTTTTACTAATTTTTCCTTATGAAACAACATTTAAGTTTCAGTTAAGCTTTCATTAACAATTGAACGGCATCGGGGCGTTTTTTATGTTTTTTGCAGGGAAGAGTATTAAATGAAGTGGACTAGAAATATTTCAGGAGGCGATTGGGGATTAAAATGATTGATAAGTTGGTGTCATTGCAGAATTTCATGATAAAAGCTTAGCGGCTGCTAGTGTTCTGATGTGAAGCGCAATGTTAGACTAGCGCTCAATTTGGCTCTGGTAGCAGACGCGTAAGCGCTAACGTTTTTAAAGGGTATAAGTCTTGGCTCAATTGTATTTTTATTATTCGGCAATGAACGCGGGTAAATCCACTTCCCTATTACAGTCATCCTATAACTACCGTGAACGCGGTATGAATACTTTGGTCATGACAGCCTCCATAGACGACAGATATGGCAAAGGTAAAGTGGCCTCACGTATTGGCATTGAAACCGAAGCACAGGTATTTAGTAGCCAAGATGATTTAACTCAAATGATTAGCGATGTGCATCAAGCTACGCCATTAAGTTGTGTGCTGGTGGATGAGTGTCAGTTTTTGAGTAAAGAACAGGTTAAGCAACTGACGCATGTGGTCGATAATATTGATATTCCTGTACTCTGCTATGGCCTAAGAACGGACTTTCAAGGCGAACTTTTTAGCGGCAGTCATTATTTATTAGCTTGGGCCGATAAATTAGTTGAGTTGAAGACTATTTGTCATTGTGGGCGTAAGGCTAACATGGTGGTGCGTCTTGATGGTGAAGGCAAGGTGATGCGCGAGGGTGAGCAAGTGGCGATTGGCGGTAACGAAAGTTACGAGTCTGTCTGTCGCAAACATTTTCGTGAATTTATCTGGGATGCGCATGAATATGTGGGATGAGGCTTCGTTAATCGCGTGTAATTATTGAGCGACTCATTCTTTTTATGCGACTTAAATTAGCTCGTTTTGTTTTTAAGTCATACTGTCTGTTGCCTTAATCGCTGAAAATACCTTGATATCAACAAATTAATATTTGGCAAAATGTACTATCAGCTTAACATTAGTATTGATTAGTGGCGGTTGTGGGTCACAGGCACCCTTCTTTACAGTGAAGTTAGGTTTGATAAAGTGTGGAACATAATGGGTACTAAGACTAATTAATAGAGCCGGATAATGGCTAGATGAGTTTGATATCTTGCTTTACTGAGTGGCAACGGATTTGCTGAGTTGCATGAAAGATGAATATTTTAGTGTTTTTTTGGAGCTGTTTTGCCTAATTCCACATCAGAGATGAAGTTCGAAAATTATCGTCCTCGTCCACCACAACCTGAGCCTAAAGCTAAGGTTAAGCCGCCGCGTAAAGCCAGATCAAAGGGCAGGGTCTGGTTCTTATTTTTCATTCTGATTTGCTGCGCTGCATTGCTGATTGGACTTGAGGTTAAAACTTCGTTTTATCAAGCAAAATTCATCAATCAATATGCTAAGACGCTCACCTATGAATTAGAAAGCTCACCGAGCCAAGCGGTTATTTATCCTAGTTATGGTCCTTTCGATGAGCGCCATGGCTACAGTAAGTTACCTCAGTATATTGATAGGTTATTGCAACGGAATTTTCAGGTAACGCAACAAGTGGCGTTTTCGCCAGCGTTGCAGGAATACGCTCAACTTGGATTTTTTCCGCCTTACCATGAAAAGGCCCAATCTGGGTTGACGCTGCTCGATTGCCGCAATACCGATTTATACGAATTTGCCTATCCTAAACGGGTTTATCAGGACGACGATAAGATCCCCAATGAAATCGTTAATACTTTGCTGTTTATTGAAAACCGCGAGTTATGGACGACGGAAGAGAAACTCAATCCTGTGATCGACTGGCCACGTTTTGTGGTGGCAGGCATGAGCCAAATTGCTGAAATGGTTGGTATGAATGTCTCTACCGCGGGTGGCAGTACACTCGCGACTCAGATTGAGAAATTCCGCCATTCTTCCCAAGGTTTAACCTTGAGTATTAAAGATAAGTTACTGCAAATTGGCTCGGCCAGTGTGCGCGTGTACCAACAAGGTGAAAACACTGAACCTGCTCGTAAGCGCATCGTTCAAGATTATCTGAATACCGTGCCACTATCTTCGGCGCCAAATCATGGTGAAGTTCATGGTATTGGTGATGGACTGTGGGCGTGGTTTGGTACCGATTTCGATACTGCAAACAAGCTGTTAGCATCGCCGCAGATCAAAGGTAATGCCACCAAGCGCGGACAAGTATTCCGACAAGTGGTTGCCTTGATGATCGCCCAACGTCGTCCGTCCTACTATCTATTGCAAGGTCATGAAGATCTTGAAAACTTAGTCGATAGCCATATCCGTTTACTCGGCCAGTATTATTTGATTGATCGTGGTCTACGTGATGCTGCACTCGCGCAGAAATTGCAGTTTAAGGTCGCCAAGCCGCAACGTAATACCCAATCTGGCGCAGATAAGGGCGTGAACACAGTTCGCATTCGCACCGCAGGCATGTTAAATGTGGGGCTGTATGATTTAGACAGGCTCGATTTGACGGTCAATAGTAGCTTACACAGTGACTTACAGCAGAAAGTCAGTCACTACTTACGCAGTCTGGCGCAAGTGCCTACCGCGGAGCAAGTGGGTCTGTTGGGCGAACGGTTACTCGACCCAAGCCAACTGCAAAACGTACTGTATAGCTTTACGCTTTATGAGCGCACTGAGACCGCCAATCGAGTTAGAGTGCAGACGGATAGTACCGATCAGCCTTTTGATATTAACGAAGGCAGTAAGTTGGAATTGGGCTCAACCGCTAAATTGAGGGTGATGGCGACCTACTTAGAAATCATTGCCGAGATCCACGACAAGTATTCCAAGAAACATGGGATTGAATTGGAATCCATCATTATCGAACCTAGGGATCATTTAACCCGTTGGGCGATTGATTACTTGATTTTGAATCCCGACAGACGTTTAGACCGCATGTTAGATGCGGCGTTACAGCGAGAATATTCGGCCTCAACCAGTGAACAATTTTTTACCGGTGGCGGGTTGCATGTGTTTAATAACTTTAAAAAAACAGAAGATTTAAAAACGCCAACACTTTACCAAGCCCTGCAGGATTCGGTTAACTTGCCGTTTGTGCGCCTCATGCGCGATATCGTGAATTACAGCAGTAGTATGCAAAACGAGGGCAATATGGCCCAGTTGCTGCGTAATGATAAAGATCCGCGCCGTGACGAATATCTGCGGGTATTTGCTGATAGAGAAGGTAATACCTTCGTTACTAAGTTTTATCGCAAGTACAAAAAAGTGGCTGCGAATGAGCGTTTTGACATGTTTTTTGACGGTTTGTCCCAGTCGGAGCAGCAGTTGACGGCGGCGTATCGCTATTTACTGCCCGATGAACCTATGGCGGCATTTAAGGCTTTCTTGAAGCAAAGATTGCCGCAGGTAAGCTATACCGATGGTCGTATTAAGAGCTTATATAACAAGTACGGTCCGGATAAATATAATTTGCCAGATCAAGGCTATATCGCACGGGTGCATCCCTTGGAATTGTGGGTGCTGGATTACCTTAATCATAATCCTGATGCCAACTTGAACGATGTTAAGCAGGCGAGTGAAGCACAACGTCAAGAGGTTTACCGTTGGTTGTTTAGGACAAGGCATAAAAACGCCCGTGATGTACGAGTGCAAGTGATGCTTGAAGTTGAAGCTTTCCTCGACATACATCAACGTTGGGCGCGTTTAGGTTATCCCTTTGATTCTATGGTGCCATCCTTAGGCTCAGCGCTGGGTAGCTCGGGTGACCGACCCGCAGCCTTAGCCGAGCTGATGGGCATTATTCAAAATGACGGCTATCGTTTGCCCACCGTGCGTATCAATCAGCTGCATTTCGCCGCAGATACGCCCTATGAAGTGAGATTACAGAATCAGAATACCCAAGGTGAGCGGGTAATGCGCCATGAAGTAGCACAAGCCTTAAAAGCAGCGCTGGCGAACGTAGTGCAAAACGGTACCGCACGTCGTTTAAAGGGCATTTTTACCGATGAAAAAGGTGGCATGTTAGCCATAGGCGGGAAAACCGGCACCGGTGATAACCGTATTGTGACTCAGATGCAGCAAGGTAAAAAAGTGGCGACTACGGCGATGAACCGTACCGCGACCTTCGTGTTTTATTTAGGTGACAAATACTTCGGTACTTTGACCGCCTTCGTGCCAGGCAGTAAATCCGATGATTTTAGTTTTACTTCGGCGCTGCCATTACAGGTGATGAAGGGCATGATGCCTATTTTAGCTCCCTATGTACAAACCGAGCAGGGCATGTGTGTGGTGAACGAATAAAGGCATGAATTAATAAGTGCCACGCCAACGACAAAGAGTGTTCCTGATGAACACTCTTTGTCGTTTTAAGGCTTAAATTCTCTATCGATTGAGCTTATTGCTGTGGTTAACATGGTTTAGTTAAAGCACTGCGATAAAAGTGCAGCGATTAAGATTACTGCGGCGATAACTGGTAAATTTTTGATTTCGCTTCATCGGTTACGAGATAAATCAGTCCATCTGGCCCTTGCACGACTGAGCGCAATCTTTGCCCTAATTCAGTTTTCAGCAGCCGCTCTTCTTTAATTATCTTGTCGCCATCAAGCACTAAACGCACCAGTGTTTTTCCCTTTAGGCTGGCGAGTAACAGATTATTTCGCCACTGTGGAAATTTATCACCTGTGTAAAACATAAAGCCCGCCGTGGCAATCGAGGGAACCCATTTGTAGACGGGTTGCTCCATTCCCACCTTATGGGTGCCTTCGCCGATGTTGCCGCCACCGTAATTTTCACCATAGGTGATCACCGGCCAGCCATAGTTTTTAGCCGCCTCATCAATATTGAGTTCATCGCCGCCCTGCGGTCCATGCTCGCCAGTCCATAATACTTTGCTGGTGGGATTAATGGCCGCGCCTTGCATATTGCGATGACCGATAGACCAGATCTCGGGTAAGGCGCCAGCCGTATTGACGAAGGGGTTATCCTTAGGCACTGAGCCATCGGCATGAATCCGCACCACTTTGCCTAAATGATTGTCCAATGTTTGGGCGCTATCTTTTTCACTATAGCGATCGCCGAGTGTGATAAACAGTGTGCCGTCAGGCGCCCACACTAAGCGAGAACCAAAATGGTGGCCGCTGTTGATTTTGGGGTGCTGACTAAAAACGCGGGTGAGATTTTCAAGCTTGTTACCATTGAGCGTGGCAAAACTGACCGCTGTGCTATTGAGCTCGCTTGCATCAGCTTCAGCGGGTTCTGAATAACTGAAATAGATTTTTTTGCTGCTGGCAAAATCTGGCGCAAGCACGACATCAAGTAAACCACCTTGACCTTTGTCATACATAGGCGGTAAACCCGTTAAGGGTTCACCCACTTTGCCTGCGGTGCTGACAATGCGCATTCTGCCAGCACGTTCAGTCACGAGCATACTGCCATCGGGTAAAAATGCCATACCCCAGACATTCTCTAACCCTTGGGCTATGGTTTTTACCTGAATATTACCCGTTTCCGTTTTGACGCTAATGGTCTCTGCGCTAGCGGTTTCGGCGTAAATAGCCGGTGAGCTTGCAATAAGACACAGGGCAAGACTTAAGGTGCTGAGCTTCAAGGCCTTTGGTATTAATTTACTCAGTCTCAAGGTCCTCAGCTTCAAGGTCATCAGTTTCATCGCTATCCTTAATCACAGTGTTCTCCTATAGGATGGATCAGAGTAACAAGTCAGTCACATAAGGGCAATTTATCGGCGAGACCTTGTATCGAAAATTCGTCTGTCCAGCTTTTATGAGTTTAAGCTTCACAAATCAAAAGCCTAACGTATGAAAACTAACGCATTAAAAACTAGCGCATGAAAAAGCCTAAGGCCATTGCTAAACCGACGATCACAATAAAGCCGCGTAGCAAGGGCTGTGAAATACGGTAGGCCAGCGCCGCCCCCACATAACCACCGACAATCGCCATAACGGCAAGCAGCAACAGATATTGCCCATCGATAACATTGCCCGCGGCATAAACCACAACGGCGATGGCGGTGAGCAGGGCTGAAATCAGATTTTTAAGTCCGTTCATCCCATGTAGATTGGTTTGCCCCATCAGGCCAAAACTTGCGAGTAGTATGATGCCTAAGCCACCATTAAAATAACCGCCATAGATACACACAGCCGACAACATTATCAGTGCCGTTATCGGACTTAACATTGGCGTAGAGGTGTTTTCGCCTTGCTTAGCGATTCTTCGTTTGAGTAACCAAGGGCCAACAATAAAGGCCGCGGTGGCCAGTAGAATCAGCCAAGGGATCAGCTTTGCGAAGACTTGCTCGCTGGTGGTCAGCAAAATACCCGCGCCAATACTCCCGCCAATTAAAGCAATTAAGATCAGATTCTTAAGGCTAAGACTCGCCGGATATTCGATATCCTTTCTAAAACGCCATGCGCTGGCGATATAACCAGGCAGCAGCGCGGCTGTCCCCGTGGCATTCGCCGCAATCGGTGGAACCCCGACAAACACTAACGCTAAAAGGGTAATAAAACTGCCACCACCTGCAACCGCATTGAGCATGCCGCCTAAAAAGCCAGCGAGTGCAATAATAAGCCAGTCCATAGATACCGCTCCTTTGGGCAATAAGAGAGTTAAACAGAGCGCTAAAAATGTGTCTGTTATTATGCACTCACCCTAACAGGATGATTTCGATATTGAAAGTCGCGTAATGATTCGTTACATATCGCCATTTGTGAAGGTGAAGATATAGGATGAGTGAGCAGGCTTTTATTTGCTTAGTGCTAAGGGGCTTGCTCCCAAATGCCAGACATAAAAATAACCGCTGCTATGGCTGCACTTTGCTCGGTAAAAACATCTTCTCCCCAGCAGTTTTGTCCATGTTCTTGGTAATAAACATGAAAGGTACTGAGCATAGGTGTTCGAATGCAATACCAACCATCGAAGGTATTCTTAGCAAAATTGACCCAATACTGCGCATCAGCAGCTTGGATTTGCTGAATGAGTAATTCATTTTGCGATAGCAAGGCCACAAGCTCATTCTGGGTGGTTATTTGATGCTCGGCTTTTATAGCCTCGAGAAGATTTTTAAGTTTTATCATGGGATCTTTTTCATTCATCGAGAGTATCTACATCACTTTTAACGAATGGCCGCGGAGATGGAGGATTGGATTAATGCTTCAAAAATATCTGTTTGCCCGGCAGGAATAAGCTGCCTGTGAATTTCGCGGCGTTTCGCACTGTCGAATAAACGCTCCGCAACCCAACCCGTTAAATAGATTGAGGAAAGGCAGCCGCCCGCAGTGGCAATATTGCCATTAATCACGAGGGCGCAGTCTTCTACATCGACGCCCATGGCAACTAGGGCAGGTTTTGCATCGGGGTGAGTCGTTGCCGAGAGATTGTCGAGTAGCCCTAATTTGGCAAAGAAGAATGACCCCGCGCAGATACTGCCAAGCAATTGTCGTGTGGGATCTAATTTAAGGGCGGACATAAACTCAGTATCAGCAAGTGCCGCAGGTACGCCTTTGTAACTACTGCTGAATAATACCACGTCGGCATCAGCGACTTCGGCCACATGACCATCGGTTGCAACCGTCATCCCCAAGCTTGATATGTGGCTAGGTTTGGTCCCGAGTACTTTTACTGTCCAATCGGTTTTTGTACGGCCGAGAATATCGCGCATTAAGAAGAAATCGATATCGGTAAATTCATCAAATATAACAATCGCAATCTGGTACATAAGCTTTCCTCTGGCTTTGTGCGGATAGTTTTTAGGTGTTATTTTGGCATTGTTTAATATATACAATTAGTTAGTGTTTTATAGGACTTAAGGTATTCGTTCCGCATCCTTATCACGAACTGCAATGAGCTATAGCCTACAATTTGGCGCGTATTATCGCTTTTTCAAGAGGTCATTTGCTCAACTCTAATGAGTTAATCAGGTAATTCATATCTAATGAATGAGTTGTGCAATTGACTAGGATTAGCTCTCAAGTCGCAGCGTTAACTAATTGCTAGATAAACAAAAAGCTCAGAATTATCTTCTGAGCTTTAATATATAAAACTTGAGCAGTGATGTTAAGAAGCAAAGCTAAACTGAACGCTTAAAACACCATTTCTGGTACATGCTCTGGCACGATTAACTTGCCAGCAGTTTTGCTGACGATTTCTTCGACGCTGACACCTGGTGCGCGCTCGAGTAAATGGAATGCGCCATCTTTGATTTCGATAAAGGCTAAATCTGTGACAACGCGTTTAATGCAGCCATAACCTGTCAGTGGCAATTCGCATACGGGCAGTAGCTTAGAATTACCGTATTTATCGGCGTGCATCATAGTCACGATAATGTTTTCGGCGCCGGCGACTAAATCCATCGCGCCGCCCATGCCTTTGATGAGTTTGCCTGGGATCATCCACGAGGCGATAGAACCATTGACATCGACTTCAAAGGCGCCGAGTACGGTTAAATCCACATGGCCGCCACGGATCATGGCAAAGCTTTCCGCCGATGAGAAAAACGAGGCGCCTTTCACTGCGGTAACGGTTTGTTTACCTGCGTTGATTAAATCTGGGTCGATGGCGTCTTCGGTCGGGAATTCGCCCATGCCGAGTAGGCCGTTTTCCGATTGCAACATGACTTCCATGCCTTCGGGAATGTAGTTGGCCACCAGTGTTGGAATGCCAATGCCGAGGTTAACGTAGTAGCCGTCTTTTAATTCTTTGGCGACGCGCTGAGCCAGTTGTTCTCTTGATAATGCCATGATATCTATCCTTTCTATTTGGCTTTGACGCTTTGGTCTTTACTCTTAGGTTTTTACCCTTAGTTTTTACTTTAGGGAGTTAAGTGCCAATTGCGTTAACTGTGTTTCAAGGTTTTGCCAGCGCCTTTTATTTTGCGGCTTTTACCGTGCGCTGCTCGATACGTTTCTCGAACTTGCCTTGAATAACGCGGTCAACATAGATGCCCGGCGTGTGGATATGATCTGGGTCTAGCTCGCCCGGCTCAACAATAAACTCGGCTTCAACCACAGTGATTTTGCCTGCGGTCGCCATCATAGGATTAAAGTTGGCGGCGGTTTTACGGAATACCAAATTACCCATGGTATCGGCTTTCCATGCACGCACTAAGGCAAAATCTGCGGTCAACGATTCTTCTAACACGTAATGGCGACCTTTGATTTCGCGGGTTTCTTTACCATCAGCGACTGGCGTGCCGTAGCCTGTAGCGGTGAAAAATGCCGGAATACCTGCGCCGCCTGCGCGGATTTTTTCCGCTAATGTGCCTTGGGGCGTTAAAATCACGTTTAGTTCGCCAGAGAGCATTTGCTGCTCGAAAGTGGCGTTTTCGCCCACGTAAGAGGCGATCATAGTGGCGATTTGGCGATGTTTTAACAGTAAGCCAAGGCCGAAATCATCAACGCCCGCGTTGTTCGAAATCGCCGTTAAGCCGTTAACGCCCATCTTAACCATTTGATTGATCAAGCCTTCTGGAATGCCGCATAGGCCAAAGCCGCCGACCATAATGGTCATGTCGTCCGATAAGCCTGCTAACGCTTCTTCATAGCTGCTGACGACTTTATTGAGTCCTGCCATTGTGATGTCCTTTTATGCTTTAGAAAACGCGCGGGAAATAACGCGCGTTTTTAATAACGGTTGTTGGTGTCGTTAATGGTTTTTGTTTTATTTTACTAACAGGGCTGTGGCCACTTTCGAACCGTTTTTACGATTCAACTGCGTGCTGATCGCTTGCCCTGCTAACGCGAGTTTTGGTAAATCGATACCCGTTTCGAATCCCATGCCGTGCAGCATATACACTAAGTCTTCGGTGGCAAGATTGCCCGATGCGCCTTTGGCATAGGGGCAACCACCAAGACCCGCAACCGAGGAGTCAAACACCCGCACACCTAAGTCTAAACAGGCCAAAATGTTGGCTAATGCTTGGCCATAGGTGTCGTGAAAGTGTAGCGCCAGTTTTTCGACTGGGACGCGCTCAGCCACTGTTTGCAGCATTCTACGGGCTTTTTGCGGCGTGCCTACACCAATAGTGTCGCCGAGCGATATTTCGTAGCAGCCCATTTTGTAAAGGATTTCAGACACACGGGCCACTTCACTGACCGCTATCTCACCTTCATAGGGGCAGCCGAGCACACAGGACACATAGCCGCGCACCGGAATATTGTGTTTTTTTGCTAATTCCATCAAAGGGATAAAGCGTTCAATCGACTCTTCTATCGAGCAGTTGATATTGCGCTGACTAAAGCTTTGTGAGGCGGCGCCAAATATTGCCACCTCACTCGCTTTTGCATCCAGTGCCAGTTCAAAGCCTTTGACGTTAGGTGTGAGCGCGCTATACACCACGCCGCTTTGACGCTGTATTTGCTTGAGCACATCGGCAGAATCGGCCATTTGTGGCACCCATTTAGGTGACACAAAGCTGCCTGCTTCGATGCGCTTAAGCCCCGCACCTGCCAGCGATTCAATCAAGGCGATTTTAGCTGCCGTCGGCACGGTTACTTCGTTTTGAAGTCCATCTCGTGCGCCCATCTCGAAAATGCTAACCGTGTCTTTGGCGTTCGCTGCTTGGCTTAGATTGGCTAACGACATCTTAGGCTTCCTTGATCGCGGTTGGCTCGTCTGTCTCTAACGGCTCAACGTTAAGCAAGGTTGCGCCATCGGTCACCAGCTCGCCCGCCTTAAAGTAGAACTCAGTGACTATGCCATCAAAGGGGGCTTCGATGGTGTATTCCATCTTCATGGCTTCCATCACCAGCAAACCTTGGCCCGCTTTCACTTGTGTGCCGACATCGACTAAATGGGTCACTACCGTACCGTTCATGGGCGCTTTTAACTTGTCAGCATTGCTGGCTTGTTCTTCGACTACGAGTGTTTGCACTGCTTTAAAGTGGTAACTGCCAGAGGATAAAAACAGCGTAAAGTCATCACCTTGGGCGCTAACGGGCACTTTACTCTTATGGCCGTTGATTTCGGCGAGCAGTAAATCTTGTTTCAGCTCGCCATTTAGTAACCAATCTTGACCATGCAGCGGTAGCTGATACATGCCGCCTAAATCGAGCATCACTAACTGCTGCAATTCATGGGCATCATCGAGCAGGGCAATATTGTGCTGACTGCAACTGTTGAGTCTAAAGCCGCTCACTTGACCCCAAGGCGAGTAAGGATCGGCGCTGTTGATCGCTTGCGCTTTGGCGGCTTCTTTACGGGCAAGTACTTGATATAGCGCGGCAAAGGCAAGGGCAGTGTCAGCTTCGCTTGAAGCTGTGCCAATCAGGGTATCGCCATAACGGCCAATAAAGTCAGTGCTAAAGTCGGCATTGGCAAACGCTGGGTGCTCGGCAATGTTCGCCAAAAATTCAATGTTGTGCTTAAGGCCGCTGATTTGATACGACTCTAACGCATGCACTAAACGCTGCAGGGCGCGCGGGCGCGATTCATCCCAAACAATAAGCTTGGCAATCATAGGATCGTAGAAGTTACTGATCACATCATTTTCGCGAATGCCCGAATCGATACGCACGTATTTACTTTGCTCGGGTTCACGTAAAAAGTTGAGCTTACCGCTGGCGGGTAAAAACTCATTTTGTGGATCTTCGGCGTAAATACGTACTTCAAAAGAATGGCCGTGGATCCGCACTTCATCTTGCTTAAGGGGCAGTGGCTGACCGCTGGCGACCATCAATTGCCATTTCACTAAGTCTTGGCCTGTGACCATTTCAGTCACGGGATGCTCAACCTGCAGACGGGTGTTCATCTCCATGAAATAGAAGCGATTGTCTGTATCTAACAGAAACTCCACAGTGCCTGCGCCAACATAATCGATGGCTTTGGCTGCCGCGACGGCTGCTTCACCCATTTGGGCACGCAGTGCATCGCTTAAACCGGGCGCAGGTGCTTCTTCGACCACTTTTTGGTGGCGACGCTGAATCGAACAATCGCGATCCGATAAGTAAATCGCGTTGCCAAAGGTGTCGGCAAACACTTGCACTTCGACGTGGCGCGGCTGGCGCAAATAACGCTCCATCAATAACTTATCGTTACCAAAAGAAGAGGCCGCTTCACGGCGCGCCGAGTTTACGGCTTCCATGATTTCGCCTTCATTCTCGACGATACGCATGCCTTTACCGCCGCCGCCATAAGCGGCTTTAATCAGCATAGGGAAGCCGATTTTCAGTGCCTCCGCTTTTAAGGTCGCATCGGTTTGGTCATCGCCGTGATAACCCGGGACTAAGGGCACGTTTGCCGCCGTCATAATAGATTTAGCGGCGCTTTTGCTGCCCATTGCATCGATAGCGTCGCTACCTGGGCCCACAAAGGCGATGCCTGCGGCTTCACATTTACGGGCAAAGTCGGCATTTTCAGATAAGAAACCATAACCTGGGTGAATCGCTTGTGCGCCCGCTTTTTTGGCGATGTCGATAATCAAATCGCCCTTTAAATAGGAGTCTGCCGGCGCACTGCCGCCTAAATAGAAGGATTCGTCGGCCATGGCGACATGGCGCGCTTCTTTATCGGCATCGGAATATAGGGCAACGGTGCGAACGCCCATGGCATGGGCCGTTTTGATGATGCGACAGGCGATTTCACCGCGGTTAGCAATCAATAGTTTGGTAAACATGTGCTTGGTCAACATCAAAGGGCTCCTTGGGTATCACTTGGCTTTTGCATGGGCTTGGAGGGCGTTGAGTGTGCTTGTTGCCAGTTAGGCTGACGTTTCTCAAAAAAGGCGTTTAAGCCCTCTTGGCCCTCGGTTGATACCCGAATGCGGGCGATACGCTCGCTAGTGTAATCAATGGTGTTTTGGTCTATCACGCCATCTTCAAGATGCGACAGCAGTGTTTTTACCCATGCCATGCCTTGCGGGCTATTGGCTCGCAGCGCGTCAATCATAGGCTTTGCGGCGGCGTCTAAGTCATCGCTGATCTCATGAATGACGTTAAGTTTTAATGCGGTTTCTGCACTAAAACGCTCGGCGGTCAGCATGTAGCGGCGCGATGCACGATTACCCATGGCGCGGGCAACATAAGGGCTAATTACTGCTGGAATTAATCCGAGTTTTACTTCGCTCAAGCAAAAGCTGGCGCGCGTCGTGGCGATAGCGATATCGCAGGCGCAAATCAGCCCCAGTGCGCCGCCAAAGGCTGCACCTTGCACTAGTGCAATGGTGGGCTTAGGAAAGGTATCAAGATCCTGCATCAGTTTTGCTAAGGCTTTGGCATCATTTAGATTTTGCTCAAAGTCCATTTTGGCTTGTTTGCGCATCCAATTGAGATCGGCGCCGGCGCTGAAGTTTTTGCCGTTCGCTTTGAGTACCAGCACTTGGCATTGCTTGTGCTCAGCAAAATAGCTAAGGACGCTAATCATCTCGCTAATCATCACTTCATCGAAGGCGTTGTGTACTTCTGCTCGGTCAAGAATAAGCTCGGCAACGCCGTTATTGAGCGCGTAAGTGACGTGCTGCAAGTTGCTTAAATCCTTTGTGCCGCTAGTGCTGTTTAATGTATCTGTCATTATTCTTTTCCCTATCTTCTTGTGTGACATATGTTTTTCACATATGCCTTCTACATACGGAACACACCAAAGCGGGTGTCTTCGATAGGGGCGTTTAACGCCGCCGATAGGGCAAGGCCGACCACATCGCGGGTTTGCGCTGGATCAATAATGCCGTCATCCCATAAACGGGCGCTGGCATGATACGGATGACCTTCTTTGTCGTACTGGGCGACAATCGGCGCTTTAAAGGCTTTTTCATCCTCAAGTGACCATTCTTCACCTTTACGGGCTAAACCGTCGCGGCGCACTGTGGCGAGTACGCCAGCCGCTTGCTCTCCGCCCATCACAGAAATACGGGCATTAGGCCACATCCACATCATGGTCGGTTCGAACGCGCGGCCACACATGCCGTAGTTACCCGCGCCGTAGCTGCCGCCGATAATCACAGTAAATTTAGGTACATTGGCGCAAGAAACCGCGGTCACCATTTTAGCGCCGTGTTTGGCTATGCCTTCGTGTTCGTACTTTTTACCCACCATAAAGCCGGTGATGTTTTGTAGAAACAGCAGCGGAATTTTGCGCTGGCAGCACAGTTCAATAAAGTGCGCGCCTTTTTGCGCCGACTCAGAGAACAGAATGCCGTTGTTGGCGACAATGCCGACTGGGTAGCCGTGAATTCGAGCAAAACCGCACACTAACGTTGCACCATAGTTGGCTTTAAACTCATCAAAATCAGAATCATCGACGATACGGGCGATCACTTCTTTGACATCAAAGGGCTTTTTCAAGTCGGTGCCGACAATGCCGTACAGTTCGCTAATGTCGAACTTCGGTGGTTTGACAGGACTTAAGAGTGATTTGATTTCTTTTTGATGATTCAGGCGTGATACCGCGCGGCGGGCAAGCTCTAACGCGTGCTCATCGTTTTGGGCTAAATGATCGGCTACGCCGGAAATTTTTGTGTGCACTTCGGCGCCGCCTAACTCTTCGGCGCTGACTTCTTCACCTGTGGCCGCTTTGACTAATGGTGGGCCGGCTAAGAAGATAGTGCCTTGATCTTTTACGATAATCGATTCATCCGCCATGGCTGGCACATAGGCGCCGCCTGCGGTACACAGGCCCATCACTACTGCAATTTGGGGGATGCCCTTAGCGGACATTTGCGCTTGATTGTAAAAGATGCGGCCGAAATGGTCGCGGTCGGGGAAGACTTCATCTTGGCGAGGCAGGTTAGCGCCGCCCGAGTCGACTAAATAGATACAAGGCAAGTGACAACGGCTGGCAATATCTTGGGCGCGTAGATGTTTTTTAACGGTAATCGGGTAGTAAGTGCCGCCTTTAACTGTAGCGTCGTTGGCGATGATCATGCACTCAACACCGCTCACACGGCCGATACCAGCGATAATGCCTGCTGCGGGCACTTCTTCGTCATAAACTTCAAACGCCGCAAATTGCGACAGTTCTAAAAAGGGCGAGCCTGCATCAAGCAGCTTTTCAACCCGCTGACGTGGCAGTAATTTACCGCGGGATAAATGGCGCTCTAGCGCCACAGGGCCGCCGCCGAGTTCGATTTTATTGAGTTTAGTTTTAAGATCGGCCACTAGGGCGGCCATATCGTCTGATTTTGCTTTAAATTCATCGCTACGGGCGTTGATACGACTGCTTATTTGCGTCACTTTGATTGTCCTTATAAAGCGGAAACTCGGTATCACCTTGCTCGAATGGGTGGCGCAAACTGTAAGTTACAGTGAGGTGCTACCCATTCACTTGTGAGAGATTATTTAAACTCGCGTTATTTCGACTCATTGAACAGTTCGCGGCCAATCAGCATGCGGCGAATTTCTGATGTGCCGGCGCCGATTTCATACAGCTTGGCATCACGCAGTAAGCGGCCAGTGGCGTATTCGTTGACATAGCCATTGCCGCCTAGCAGTTGAATTGCATCCAGTGCCATTTTGGTGGCGAGTTCTGCGCTATAAAGAATGGCGCCTGCGGCATCTTTACGGGTGGTTTCACCGCGATCGCAGGATTTTGCCACGTTATAGACATAGGATTTGGCGGCATTCATACCTGTGTACATGTCGGCTAACTTGCCTTGCACTAGTTGGAATTCACCGATGGATTTGCCAAATTGCTCACGCTCGTGGATGTAAGGCACAACGATGTCCATACAGGCATTCATGATCCCCAGCGGACCGCCAGACAGTACGACACGCTCGTAATCTAGGCCGCTCATCAGCACTTTTACGCCGTTATTGAGGCCGCCTAAAATGTTTTCTTCTGGTACTTCTACATCTTCAAACACCAGTTCGCAGGTGTTAGAGCCGCGCATGCCGAGTTTGTCGAGCTTTTGCGCTTGGCTAAAACCTTTCGAATCACGTTCAACGATAAAGGCGGTAATACCGTGTGCGCCTTTGGTTAAGTCGGTTTTCGCGTAAATGACATAGGTGTGTGCATCTGGACCGTTAGTGATCCACATTTTGTTGCCGTTTAAGATGAATCGGTCGCCTTCTTTACGGGCATGCAGCTTCATCGAAACCACGTCAGAACCCGCGTTTGGCTCACTCATGGCCAGAGCGCCAATATGCTCACCGCTCACCAATTTTGGCAGGTACTTGGCTTTTTGCGCTGCATTACCGTTACGGTTGATTTGATTGACACACAGGTTTGAGTGGGCGCCGTAACTTAGGCCGATAGAAGCTGATGTGCGGGAGATTTCTTCCATCGCCACGACGTGGGCTAGGTAGCCCATGTTCGCGCCACCGAACTCTTCGGGTACAGTTACTCCGAGCAGTCCCATTCCTCCAAGCACAGGCCAAAGTTCATTGGGAAAGGCATTGTCGTGATCCACTTTCGCGGCAATTGGGGCGATTTCATTCGCGGCAAAATCCTGCACTGCATCGCGCAGCATATCGACGTCTTCGCCTAGGCCAAAATTCAGACTTGTGTAGAGAGAGTTCATTGCTTGTGTCCTTTCAGATGTTCTAATTTCAGATTGTTATAGTTTTTATGATTTTTAGGTGCTTGAGTCTTTTAAATCTTGTACTTAAATCCGTAGTCGTTATCGCCATCAAATTGATTTGATTTTGTGTTAACGGGGATTTAGGCTTTTGCCGTTTTGTTATCTTCTAAGGCTAAACGGCACTGCTGCTCGGCGGAATTGAGTTCCATTAATACGACTTTGATGTCGTCCATTTGCTGTTGTAGTGCGGACTTCTTTTCTTCCACTAGCGCCAGCATGGTATTGAGCTGTGAGGTGCTGCTCTTGTCGGCATCGTATAATTCGAACAAACGACGGGTTTCTGCCAAAGAAAAGCCCAAGCGTTTACCGCGAAGAATGAGCTTGAGACGCACCCTGTCTTTGAGGCTATAAATACGGGTTTGGCCGCGGCGTTTAGGTTTAAGCAAACCTTGGTCTTCGTAAAAACGAATACTACGAGTAGTGATATCAAACTCTTTTGAGAGATCACTGATCGAGTAAGTCGTTTGTGGTGTGTTCGTTGCGCTCATTCATGCACCCTAAATAATCAGTTTTAAGCAAGATATATGAAGTTTACGTAAAGGTAAAGATTTTGGCTTTTATTCTGTTGGCAAAAAAGTGTCAATCCCAATTGCCATCAGCCTGTGCAGCGAGATTAAAACGTGTGCTTTAAATTAGTGTTCTCACATAAAACCACAAATATCTTCTGGTTATAGGCTAACGTCTAATAGTGGGCTTTAGACCTCCTTGCTAATAATAGAAGCAGGAAGGGGTAGTTATTGCGGCTGACGATGTGAGTCGCAGTCCTGATTGGAGGACATATGTTGACCGAACAGCAAAATGCATCTGTAGCGCAAGCCACAAATCAAAAACAGAACCAACAAAAACATCAAGCGTTGCACCAAGCATCCTTGCTTAATAAAGCCGAATTCTGGGGAGAAGCGGCGAAGACGCTCGATTGGATTAAGCCGGCGCAAACTGTGCTCGATGAATCGCAGGCACCGTTTTATCACTGGTTCGCCGATGGTGAGATGAACACTTGTTATAACGCCGTTGACCGCCATGTGTTGGCTGGACGCGGTGACCAAGTGGCTATCCAGTATGTGAGTCCTGTTACTGATACTGAATACGGCATTAGCTACGGGGAGTTACAGGCTCAAGTGAGCCGACTCGCGGGCTTTATGCAATCTATTGGTATAGGGAAGGGCGACCGTGTGGTGATTTATATGCCTATGGTGCCGGAAACCACCTTCGCTATGCTGGCCTGTGCCCGCATAGGTGCGATTCATTCGGTGGTTTTTGGTGGCTTTGCCGCCAATGAACTCGCGACTCGGATCAATGATGCTAAGCCTAAATTGGTCTTGTCGGCATCCTGTGGCATTGAGCCTTCGGGCGTGATCCCTTACAAGCCTCTGTTAGATAAAGCGTTAGCTCAGTCAGTGCATCAGGTTGATCACTGCCTAATTTTGAATCGTAGCCAGTATCAGGCTGATTTGCTTGAGGGCCGTGACTTAGATTGGCAAGCCGCATTAGCAACTGCACCTAAGGCCGACTGTGTCGCGCTTAAGGCTACCGATCCCTTGTATGTGCTTTATACCTCAGGCACCACGGGTCAGCCTAAAGGTGTGGTACGCGATAATGGTGGCCATGCCGTGGCTCTGGCTTGGTCGATGCAGCATATTTACGATATTCAAGCGGGTGATGTGTTTTGGGCTGCGTCTGATGTGGGTTGGGTTGTGGGTCATTCTTACATTGTGTACGGACCGCTGCTGGTGGGCGCTACAACCTTAATGTATGAAGGCAAACCTGTCGGTACGCCAGATCCCGGCGCATTTTGGCGCACGATTGCCAAATATAAGGTCAAAAGCTTCTTCACCGCGCCGACGGCTATTCGCGCAATCAAGCGTGAAGACCCTGATGGTGAGTATCTACAAGGTGTTGATTTAGCTTGTCTTAAATATGTTTTTTTGGCGGGGGAGCGTTGCGATCCCGATACCTTAGTCTGGGCACACACTAAACTCGCTAAACCTGTTATTGATCACTGGTGGCAAACCGAAACGGGCTGGCCTGTCGCAGCAAATTTGATGGGTACAGCACCAGTTACCATTAAACCGGGTTCGCCAGCTTTACCTGTGCCAGGTTATGCGGTTGAAGTGCTGGACGAATTAGGTGAGCAAGTTGCGGCCAATACTTCGGGTAATGTGGTGATTAAATTGCCTCTACCGCCGGGGACATTGACGACACTGTGGCAAAATGATCAACGCTATCAAGATAGTTACTTGTCTATGTATCCGGGTTACTACTTAACTGGCGATGCGGGTTATACCGATGAAGACGGCTATCTCTACATTATGAGTCGTATCGATGACATCATAAATGTAGCGGGGCACAGGCTATCGACGGGGCGCTTCGAAGAAGTGTTATGTCAACACCCTGATGTGGCCGAAGCCGCGGTAATTGGGGTAGATGATGCGCTTAAGGGCCAAGTTCCCCTCGGATTAGTGGTACTCAAGAAAGGCGTGACGATTAGTGATGAAGAGCTGCATAAACAGTTAATAACCCTAGTACGCCAAGAAATTGGTCCCGTCGCCTCCTTTAGGTTAGTCAGTGCGATTCAAAAATTACCTAAAACGCGCTCTGGTAAAATTTTACGCGGTACTATGCGAAAAATTGCCGATAATCAGCAATATACCGCGCCAGCGACTATAGAAGATCCACAGACCTTAGAGTTAGTGCGTACCGCGCTCACTCGCATGGGTTATGCCGATGCTTTAGTGTAAGAAATAGAGCGTAAAGGCTTTTATAGGAAGAGTGTAAAGGTCTTATAGAGAGTTGAAATATTAAGGTGATAGTAAACTGACCAAGCTTGCTATCGCCTTTTTGCGCATGGCATTTCTTATTTCGGCAAAATCAAAGATTGAAATTTTCACCTCAAATTTGCTAGTCTTGCATTCTCATCACGTACAGCTATATCACCTACAGTTTTACTGTAATCAAATGGCTTAGGGACGACCCTAAATACGCCTAATCTAACATGGGGACGACCCCTTTATGGGAGTTCACTATGAGTTGGTTCTTATTAGTTCTTGCGGGTTTATTTGAAATTGGTTGGGCTATAGGGCTTAAATATACCGACGGTTTTACGCGTTTGTGGCCAAGTATCTTTACAGTAGCGTCGATGGCAGTGAGTGTGTTGCTACTAGGACTCGCGGTTAAGCATTTGCCTATTGGTACGGCTTACGGCGTGTGGGTCGGCATTGGTGCTATGGGTACGGCGATTGCGGGAATTATCCTCTTAGGAGAAGGCGTTAGCTTACTGAAAATCACCAGTTTGATACTGATCTTACTGGGGGTTTTAGGGCTTAAACTCGCCCATTAATTGACGCTTATATTGGATAAAATGAGACCTAAACGATTGGTACTTTCGGCACAATCGAAATTGCCAATCGTATGTCTCTGGTAATTAAGTTACAAAGATCGGTATAATTACGCCTCAAAATTGGTTAGCTCTAACCTCTGTGACCCGTGGGAATAATATAATGCAAAACCACAGCAATCTTAATGATATCGGCGTAATTGGCCTTGGTGTTATGGGTAAAAACCTTGCGCTAAACATCGCAGATAACCAATATCACGTCAGCGCGTTTGACCTCGATCCTGTTAAAGTTAATGGTGTAATACAGCAAGAAAAACAGGAACGTGCTGGACTCGAATCTCGCATTCTTGGCTGTGCTAATCTTACCGAAATGTTAGCCAGTCTCACAAAACCCCGTATTCTTGTGCTTTCTGTTCCTGCTGGTGCCCCCGTCGATGGTGTCTGTAGTGCCTTGATTTCTGCCGGAATTGAGTCCGACGATATTGTTATCGACACAGGAAACAGTTTATGGACTGACACTGTTGAGCGTGAAGCGCGCTACAAAGGGCAGTTTGTATTTTTCAGCTCTGCAGTTTCGGGCGGCGAAGTCGGTGCGCGTTTTGGACCCTCACTTATGCCTAGCGGTGATATCGATGCATGGCACCATGTTGCGCCGATTTGGAAAGCGATTGCCGCTAAGGTTGATACCAAAACTGGGCTACCTATCGAACGCTTCGAGCCGGGTAATCCAGTGACAGAAGGCGAGCCATGCACGACTTATATTGGCCCCGCGGGTGCTGGCCATTATGTGAAAATGGTGCACAACGGTATCGAATACGCTGATATGCAGTTGATTTGCGAAGCGTATCAAATGCTGCATGACGGTTTAGGCATGAGTGCATCGGAAGTGGGCGATGTGTTTGAACGCTGGAACAAAGGCAGTTTAAACAGCTATTTGATGGGGATCAGTGCCGAAGTATTAAAACAGGTCGATCCATTAACGGGTAAACCGCTGGTGGAAATGATCTTAGATAAAGCGGGCCAAAAAGGCACGGGTTTGTGGACGGCCGTGAGCAGTTTACAAATTGGCTGTCCGGCGCCGACGATTGCTGAAGCTGTGTATGCGCGCGCCATAAGTACCCAAAAATCCTTACGTCTACAACTCAGCCAGAAATTGGCTGGGCCAAATGCACCTGTTATCGATGACGCACAAAAAGCACTGTTGATTGAAGCCCTTGAAAGCGCGTTATATTGCGCGAAAGTGTGTTGTTACGCCCAAGGCTTCCAGTTGATGGCGATGACGGCTCATGAACAAAAATGGCAGTTAGACTTTGCTGAAATTGCAAAAATTTGGCGTGCGGGTTGTATTATTCGCGCGACTTTCTTGCAATCAATCACTCAAGCCTATGAAGACAAATCTGATCTTAGCAATCTGTTGATGGCGGACAGTTTTGCGTCTGCCTTGTCTGAAAAGCAAGGCCTATGGCGCACTGCGGTAGCGACTGCGGTAATGCAAGGTATTCCAGCGCCGTGTATTAGCTCAGCACTGGCATATTACGACAGTTACCGCTGCGAAACATTACCAGCGAACTTACTCCAAGGTCAGCGTGACTTTTTCGGCTCTCATACCTTTGAGCGTATCGATACCCCAGCAGGCGAGAAATATCACTTAGATTGGAGCGCTAAAGAGCGCACCTTAGCTAAGGTTTAATGTTCGTGAAAACTCGTATATAGTATTTTATAAAGACCCTCAATATTGAGGGTTTTTTTATGCTTGCACGAAATGACAATTAACTCATTAGCGCCAAAGATAATAGTTTATTTCCTCAATAGCCTATTACTTTTCGAGATTAACCTTATACCTTGGGTTATAAAGTTAAATATGAGTCAGTAAGATCAAGTTGATGGATTCTAGTCTTCTGAGTATGGTTAGTGATTCTTATATGTATTCTCTCTTTTCAACCCGCCATAAGAATAGTTTTTTAATAATATTGCTGTTCGGCATTTAGACTAAGTATGTTTTTTCATACTTGCTTTAGCGTATTTATTTCTCACATTAATAGGTATTTCATGCTGTAAAATATGCATCTTTCGTAAATATGTAACAATTTATTTTAAATTTTAAACATTCTACCAAATAGCTTTTATTTACTTAAATATTTATTGGTTTGACTTAATTTTTTGATTTTGTAGGTATTTATCTCATTTGCAAATGAGAGGTTAAGGCTGTTGCTATTTTTGTGCATGGATGCTTAGCTCACATTAAATCTACTTTTCTGTTTATTGTTGTTTTCATTTTGATTACTTGTGTGTTAAAAGATGTATCACCATCAAATGCTAATATTGGTTTTTTGGTGGTTAAATAATAACTAAAATAACAGTATTTAATGCGGATAAAAGGCGAGTAAATTCTAGCTATCCAATATTAAATTATAAGATGTAATGACAAGAAGGAATGTCTATCCATGCGTATGTCCATTGTTGCATTAAGCATCACGGCCGCCTTATTGGCAGGTTGTGGAAGTGACAAAAAGGCTCCAGAGCCAGTCGCTAAGATCAACACAGCACCAACAACTGCCGATATGACCATTGATGTGTCGCAGTCTCTATTATTTACTGGCAAATTAGATGCGACAGATGCCGAAGGCGGTTTGACTTACTCTTTAGTTGATCCAACTGATTTAAAACTAGGTACTTTGACTTTAGTTAATAAAAGTACCGGTGAATTTACTTATGCTTCCAATGCCAGTGAAGGCACTGATGTTGTCAGATTTAAAGTATCTGACGGTCAGTATCAAGCTGAGGGCACATTAACAATTCATATCAAAAATGGCGATCCCTTATATGCTTATCAATGGCATTTGAAAAACACAGGCCAGAATTCTTTTGCATTGAATCGTGGTATCGCTGGCGAAGACATGAATGTTAGTGAAGCAATTTCAAAGCAAGTTATGGGTCAAGGCATCACAGTTGCCGTTGTGGATGATGGCTTGGAAATTTCTCATCCCGATCTGGTCAATAATACTGTCAAGGGAGGATCGTATAATCTGATCACAGGTTCAGTTGATCCTACTCCTTTTTCGGGTGAATCTGGTCACGGCACTGCAGTGGGCGGGATTATCGCAGCAGAAGGTTGGAACGGTATTGGTGGTCGTGGTGTCGCCCCAAAGGCACAACTAATTGGTTTTAACTTCTTAGATTTCGATCCGACAGGTAAAGTGACAAATGTTCAAACATTTGAAAATTTTACTAAATCACATGGCGCTAGTGCTTACAGCGACAGTGCGCGTGTTTTTAACCAAAGCTATGGTTACAGTGTTCCTTTCCCACACGGTTTTGATGAGGATGAGTCTGAGGTATATCGCGATGTGGCCACTCAGAGCTTTGATGGAAAAGGGAGTATTTTCGTTAAATCTGCAGGTAATGGTTATGACTATTACCGTTTCAGTACCTTTTGGCTTCCAGGTGATTATTTTTCTGCTACAGCCGAAAACCCTGCTAACCATGGATTACCTTTCCATAATTCAAACATGTCCAGTGATAATGCAAACGTCTACAACTTAGTCGTTAGTGCAATCAATGCTAAAGGCGTGTTATCGAGCTATTCATCTGTAGGTTCTAACATTTTTGTTACTGCACCTGGTGGTGAATACGGTGAAGATAACCCAGCAATAGTGACAACAGATCGTGTAGGTTGTGAGAATGGCTCTGCGATTGCAGAAGATCGCCCAAGTACGCCGTTCCATGGTGGATTACATCCTTTAAACTCAAATTGTGATTACACTTCAACGATGAACGGTACCTCATCAGCGGCACCAAATACTTCAGGTGCAGTCGCCGTGATCATGAGTGCAAATCCTGATTTGACTTGGCGTGATGTACGTCATGTTCTAGCCAAAACATCAACTAAAGTGAATGCTGATATTGCGACTAAAACCGTTACTATTGGTGAGGGTGAGGGTGAAGGTGCTCCAGAATATGCTGCTATTCCGGGATGGCAACAAAATGCTGCGGGTTATTCATTCCATAATTTTTATGGTTTCGGCCGAGTTAACGTAAGCGAAGCGGTAAAATTGGCTAAATCCTATGCTGAGGATTTAGGTGAATACGTGGTAACTGAATGGCAAGCGAGCCAAGAATTGGCAAAAGCTATTCCTGACGCGGACGTCAATGGTGTTAGTGATACTCAGATGGTAGCGGATGATTTAATCATTGAAGCTGTACAAATCGAGTTAACGGCAGATCACTTACGTCTACCGGATCTTGCTGTTGAGCTAATATCTCCAGCAGGAACGAAAAGTGTATTAATGACACCTTATAATGGTATGGTATATCAAGGTGTTATGGATAAAACAGATCCTGAAGATCTCATTACAGGCTTTGATGCAACGCCTATGCTGTCTAATGCTTTCTATGGTGAATCAGCTAAGGGAGAATGGACTATCAAGCTTATTGATGTGAATAGTGGTAGCTATAAATTTATCAAATATGATCAAGGTTATATCTCTATTCCTAATGAAGCTGATGGAAAACTAAAAGGTTGGTCAATTCGTTTCCATGGCCATGCTGCCAAGTCTGCATCTTAAGGAGTATTAAATGAAAGCGTTGAATTTATCATTAGTTGCAGTTGCTCTTACGTTATCTGCACAAGTTATGGCACATGACAAAGTTGATTTGATTGACCCTCAAGGCGAAACAAAAGGGGTCACCGTGAGTCGTGCTGAGTTTTTAGGAACTGATACCCAGTATTACGTCAAAACTGACGCGGGCGTGAAGCAAGCAAAACAGTTGACGAAAGGGCAAAAAGTGGTAACTCAGTCTGGTAAGCCATTTGCAGAAATGACAGGAAAATTGGTTGTTAAGCTCAAACCTGGTGTTTCAGCTGCGGATTTTGCAAAAGCTCATGGCCTGAAAGTGGATTGGCAGAATAAGAGTAATTTACTCTTGTTAGCCGCTGAAGAAGGCACAGATCTCATCAGCTTAGTGAACGCTATTAAGGCGTCACCCGAAGTTGAACGAGCTAAGTTAGATCGTGCCATTGCCAAACAAGAAATACAGTAGTTTTTGTTTGATTTAAAAGGGCCAGTTGGCCCTTTTTACTTTTTAACTATGTAAGTTCATCAGCAGCAAAGGCGATCAGCTTTTGCCAGAGTGCTTGGGCGACGGGGCCTAAAGGTGAGTGGGGTTTTCGCATCACATAGTAATCGAGTTGAATATTGTTTTGCCTTTCACGCAGATCCAGTGCAATCAATGCGCCCTGTTTGAGTGAATCTTCAATCATATAGTGCGGCAGTTTGCCCCAGCCCATACCACTTTGAATAAGCATTTTTTTGGTGTAAAAATCATTAACATACCAACGTCGTTGCCCCGCCTGTACCCCAAACTCAATATTCGCAGTGCCTGAGCCTGTATCTTGGATCACGATTTGGTATTCATTAACGAGCTCTCGTGCATAGGTCAGTGTCGGATGACGCTCAAGCATGCGCGGTGCTGCAACATCGAGAAGGCTACCGGAAAAAAGATAGGCTAATTCTAAATGGCTCGAACGTATGGGCTCAATTCCGCCTGCGGAGATGATGATTTCAGCTTTATCTTGATTCAGCGCTTCGAGTGCACCAGTTAAAAACTCTTGTTTGAGAATAATTTGGGTATAGGGAAACTTATTTTGAGTCAGCTCTAAAATCGGCAAAATTCGAGCGAGATTAAAGGAGGCTTCAAAAGCTAAGGTGATGCTTGCTTCGTTACCTTTGGCTAAATGTTTCGCCACTTGCTTCATTTCCTGCGCTTCATTCAGCACCCGCTGGGAATGTTGCAGCAGTTTTCGACCTTGCTCTGTGATGGCGAGTCGATAACCTTCACGGTTAAATAAGATGAGATCGAGTTGAGATTCTAACTGTTTGATACTTTGACTAATGGCGGGTTGGGTTTTATGCAGCTTGTCACTGGCAGCTTTGAGTGAGCCCGCCTCAGCTACGGTTTTAAACATCAGCAGTTGGTCTAAGGTCACAAGGATTGCTCACAAGTCATAAATTATTAGTTTATGAGATATTAGATTTTATTCCATATTTATTTATCTTTTATCGGCTCATAATCGATTCCATTCTCGCTCGTCGTCTGCGAATTTATGCCCAAGACTGACGGCAATATTAAGATCAATGGTGTGTGTGCGATGCGATTTTCAAACTTATGTAATACCAAGGGTTCAAGTATCAATGGCTTAGATGCAGAGGTTGATACACAGAAGTTATTCCTTTGTGCCAATACACTCAATCGCGCCACCGCAACCGTCACACTGGCGATGAGCATAGTGTTTTTTATCTCGGGATTTGCCAAGTTATTTGGCGTGCCTATGTTCCATGTTCCGTTTACTTTGATGAATCTTCCCACCGGATTTGGCTATTTTATTGGTTTGATGGAAGTGATTGGTGCCCTTGGGTTGTGTCTACGTGACTACCGAGTGCTATCGGCGAGCGGTTTACTGGCGATTATGCTGGGGGCGATTTATTTCCACTTTAACTATGAAGCGCCGATTAATGCACTGCCGGCATTGAGTTTATCGGCTGGCCTCTTTCTGGTTATCAAACTGGATGAAATTATTGAGCGTTTAGTGCAATTTCAGCGGCAGTTGGTGCTGAATCGCTCCGCATTTTAAGCGTGCATTGAAGTGTTATGTAGAACAGTGAGTTAAGCGAGAAATGCTGAGTTTAAAGCCAGTAGTACAGATATAAGTTAATCAACACGAGAGGATTATGATGCAAGTTAACGCGAGTCGTATGCCTGTGCTATTTGTGCCCCATGGTGGTGGCCCTATGCCTTTGCTCAATGATGTTAATCATAGGGAGTTGCGTGCATTTTTAACTTCAGTAACAGCGCCAATGCCAACTCCGAAGGCGATTGTGTTGATCACTGCCCATTGGGAAGAATCTGTGGTGACTTTGTCGAGTAGCCCAAAGCCAAGTATTTTGTATGATTACTATGGATTTCCACCTGAGGCTTATCAGCTGACATATCCTGCACCCGGTGAGCCAGAATTAGCCGCACAGATTGCGAATATGCTAGCGGATAAGGGCATCGCAGCCCGCTTAGATAGCGAACGCGCATTTGATCACGGTACCTTTGTACCACTTAAGTTGATGTATCCTGAGGCGAATATTCCCGTGGTGCAGATGTCGTTAGTCCACAGCCTCGATCCTAAAACCCATATAGCGATTGGGGAGGCTTTAGCGCCGCTGCGGGACCAAGGGGTGTTGATCGTGGGGTCTGGCATGTCGTTTCACAATATGCGGGCATTTTTCTCAAGCGATCTCACAGTGCAAAGCCGCAGTGCAGAATTTGATCATTGGTTGACGCAAACTTTAACGACAAGTGTTAGTTCTGCCGAGGTAAAAACAGCGTTAACTCATTGGCAATCAGCCCCTGAAGCGCGTTTTAGTCATCCGCGGGAAGAACATTTATTACCGCTACACGTGTGTTTTGGTGCAGGCCATAATGGTTCATCCCATGCCGAACGCAACTTTAATGGTATTTTGTTAAACACGCTGATCTCTGGTTATATCTGGCAATAAATGGGGTAGGATTTCCCTCGTCGATAATAAGCCAAATTGAAGTCGTGCTGCGGCCAATAAAAAAGGTTCGTATCTATCGAAGATATGAACCTTTTTATATTCAGCATTGAGCTGTGGTGTAGCATTAGCTTAGCGGATTTACTCTTATGCGGTAAACACTAAACCCACGCTAAACAAGGTACTGAAAATCATGGTTAACTTAGCTGTGCGGCCGAGTAACGGATTTAAGGCTTCACCAGAAACGGCATAAAAATCGCTACTGAGTTTGCGGGCAATAAGCAGAGATAATCCCGCAAGTAGTACTGGTAAACCGGGTAAAATACCGAATAAAAAGCCAGCGATGACTAGACCAAAGGGCAAATAGATTAAGGCTTGGTAAAGCACTTTTGCCTGAGCTTCGCCAATACGTACCGCTAGAGTATGTTTGCCCGCTTGGGTGTCGGTACGGATGTCGCGAGTGTTATTCACCAACATTATCGCAGCGTTAAATAAGCCAATCGCACAACCTAATAACCACGCATTAACAGTCGTATTGCCCGCCTGCAGATAATAACTGCCCACCACTGCCACTAACCCAAAAAAGACAAATGCCGCTACTTCACCGAGCCCATGGGAGGCGAGGGGATAGGGGCCACCACTGTAGCCAAGAGCACCTAAAATAGCTGCTGCGGCGAGAATGGCGATGGGCCAGCCTCCGTGCCAAATCAGATATGATCCCACGGCAAGCGCCATTAAGAGACAAAATATCATGGCATTGCGAACGCTTGTTGGTGAAATTAAACCACTTTGAGTCACGCGAACGGGCCCTAAGCGCTCGTCTGTATCTATGCCGTTTTTAAAATCAAAATAGTCGTTAGCGAGGTTGACGGCGATTTGTAATAAGACAGCACACAACATTGAAGTGGCAGCGATTAACCAGCTGTAACTCTCAAGATGCAGGGCGAGAATGTTGCCTATCAGTAGGGGACCTATGGCCGCGGGTAGCGTACGGGGTCTTATTGCTAAAATCCAAGGATTCATGGCGTCCAGTCATTATTGGTAAATGGGAATGGTACCGAGCAAGGGCTCAATTAGCGCATAGCATAACAAGATTTAACACGAAAGTGAGCACTATCTAATAAACGCATTTAACAGAGTTTGAATTGGCGCACATATGTTCACTGATGCAGGATGAGATTTGTCGTTAAGTTCAAAGAAAATCAAAAAAGTCTGTGTTTCCATAGTTAATGTTGATGGAGGCTTTGTGCTGTCCATGACATAGGCGTAACGCTAAATACTCTGTTTAGTAGATAGCATAGGCGGTTGTTACCCTATGCTCGTTATTTTTTGCCGCTACAACAATGCCGATAAGGACATATTTGGATGCGTTTTGACAATAAGGTGGCATTAGTCACTGGGGCTGCGGCTGGGTTAGGTCGAGCGTATGCCATCATGTTGGCTGAACGGGGGGCAAAAGTGATACTCGTCGACCAGCCGTTATCGTCTTATGAGTCAATTTCCACCGACGGCGCTCAGACGAGCCAAGCCAACTTAGAATTAATGCAGACCTATTGCAGCATTATTAAACTCGGTGGAGATTGCATTTATTTTGTGCTTGATGTGAGTCAGCGAAATGAAGTGAATAGCATGATCGAAGAGGTGATCCTACGCTGGCATCGCATTGATATCTTGATTAATAACGCGGGCGTTTATGGTGCTTGTCCCTTTGAGCACATTAAACTTGAGCAGTGGCAACGGCAATTGGATGTCGATCTCAATGGCAGCTTTTATCTCACTCAAGCTGTTTGGCCTTATATGCAACAACAGCATTTTGGCCGGATAATGATGACAACGGGAGCCTCGGCCTTGTTCGGTGACTTGCACCAAGTTGGTTTTAGTGCAAGCAAGATGGCGCTGGTTGGCATGGTGAATAGCTTATCATTAGAAGGTGAAATTCATAATATTCGAGTCAATAGTTTATGCCCTCAGGCCGTAACCGCGATGACGGCCAAACATTTAGCGAGTGCGATTCAACCGCTATTTTCCTTTGAATCATTAACGGCTACTACGGCTTTCTTGGTGAGTGAACAGGCGCCAAATGGTCAACATCTACTCGCCGGAGCGGGCAGTGTTAGCCACGGCATGTTTGTCGAGTTTCAGCCTATGTATTTTAATGAAGGTCTTTTTACGCCAGATAACCTCGCGCAGCAGTGGCCACAGTTACACCAATCCTTCCCCGTGACTTTGCACTCCTGTGGAGAGGATAAAGTGTTGTCTTGGTCTAAGTTAAGTGCGCTAGAACATCACATTAAAATCGATTGATTCATCATGCTTGTATTTGAACTAAGCCTGCATCTATAGCGATTTAAATGCAGTAAGTGGCTCAATAAAGCCGTAAATGCTAACCACAATAAATAACATAGATAATCCAGCGTGCCTCGTTTAATTCCTCACCGTTGGAGTGATGATTTGATTGTGAATAATCGATAGAAGACTGGTCAGCTTAAGGCTAACTGAGTTACCCTTTAAGATTAATTGCTAATTACGCAGTAGGATCCCATGAGTCAGGTATTAGACGATCTTTTATCATTACTTTCCCTTGAGCAAATTGAAATTGGCCTCTTTCGTGGTCAAAGCCAAGATCTGGGTTTTGGGCATGTGTTTGGTGGTCAAGTGATGGGCCAAGCACTGAGCGCCGCAAAACAGACAGTAGCTGCTGAGCGTAAGATCCATTCATTACACTCCTACTTTTTACGTGCAGGTGACGAGAAGTTGCCGATTGTTTATGAAGTAGAAAATATGCGTGATGGCGGTAGTTTTAGCGCTCGTCGGGTTAGTGCTATTCAAAAAGGTCGCCCCATTTTTCATATGACCTGCTCCTTCCAAGAACCTGAGGAAGGCTTTAGTCATCAAGCTATTATGCCTCAAGTGCCCGGACCTGAAGGTTTGTTGAATCAGCAGGAATTGGCGCTGACGATGCGGGATAAAGTACCGCCGAGCATACTTGAAAAGTTTATGGCCGATGCGCCAATTGAGATGCGATTGGTCAATCCCCTGCACCCTTTTGCGCCTAAAGAAACCGAGCCGTACCGTTATGTTTGGATGAGGGCTAATGGTCCTATGCCAAATGATGCCCATATTCATGAATATTTACTCGCCTATGCCTCAGACTTTAACTTTTTAGTCACGGCAGCTCAGCCCCACGGTGTATCCTTCTTAAGTCCTGGGGTACGAATGGCGACGATCGACCATGCGATGTGGTTCCACCGCCCGATTAATATGGGAGAGTGGTTGCTTTACAGTATCGATAGCCCTAATGCTAGCGGTGGCAGAGGTTACGTCAGAGGGCAGTTTTTCAATCAACAAGGCGAGTTAATGGCTTCTTCTACTCAAGAAGGCCTGATACGCATGGTAAAAGGACGTTAGTATGTATCTGAAAATAAAATCGTTTATATTGTTCTCTCTCATGGCTGTCTTGCTCAATGGCTGTGTGACTGTAACACCTGAACAACCGATTATCATCAATGGCGCCGCTGGCTATCTAGAGAAGATCCCATTACCTCAAGGCTGCCAAATCATTATTGCCATTATTGATTTGAATACTCCAGGTGTCATCGTCGCACAAAAAACCTTCAATATCGCCAGAGCACCTGTGCCATTTAAATTTACATTGCCCGCTAAATCGATCGATAAAAGTATCCAATATGGCGTAGTGGCGATGATCAAGTTTCAAGACCAAGTGATCTTCCAAACCTATGACAGGTTCCCAGTTATCAATAATGATAAGTTCACGACAGAAGTGTTAATGAAGGCGGTGATGGCGAATTAACCACTGGCCACAACTGCAATAATATTGTTTTTATATTGATGAAGATTTAGCCCTTTCAATTCCATATTGAAAGGGCTTTTTTGTGATCATTAATCCGCTTGCTATGCTGTAAATGTGAGATTAAATATTAATTTGCTCTATAGAGGATTAAGAATATTAATGCATAAGTTAGTTGATTTTTATAAGGGATATCATTTTATAAAATATTATACAAAAACAAAATGTATATATTTTGTTTGTTAAAGGTTATTCTTTTTGTTCTTTATTGTTTATTAAAAGGTATTTTGAGTTTGTTTTGTAACTAATGATATTTATAAAAAAGAATATTTATTTACGGGGACTTATTCTGTTTAACCTAAGGGTATTTTTGAGTTGACACTTAAAGATTAAGTTTAACTATATGATTTAATGTTTATTATTTGTTTTTATCGATTTTTATACTACGACTTATCGTTGGGACATAAAACAGTCTGATAAAGGTTCTATGGATTTATTTTAACAAGGTATAAGGTTGTTCATCATTTACTGAATTACGTTCTGTTAACTTACTGTTTTAATTTGTATCATCACGTGTTACAAATTATCGCGATAAAACTCAGTGATCATCATCACAGTAAATTGAATGGTTATTCATAAAAAATGTCAGTTACGGGTGATGTTTTTGGTTGCCGCAGCGTTTTCATGCCACCCAAACCTGAGTTTTATAAATCATACAACTTATAAGAATTAGGGAAGTCACAATGAAAACTAAAATAGCATTAGCAGTGTCTATGGCACTGTTATCGTCGTCGGCAAATGCACAAACCGTATTATCACCTACGGGTGAAACCTTGCAGTTAGATATTCCAGTTGAGTTATTGCGCGATTCGGCTCGCGGCCAGATAACGACTGTAACGCTTAAAAATTCAGAAGCTAAATTTGTCCCTGAAGCTGATTTAGCCGATGAAGAATATACTTATATTGTTAGGTTGCGTGATAGCGCGGTGGCAAATTATCAAGGCGACATTCTTGGATTTAAAGCAACTAGCCCTCAGCGAGTACAGTCAACCTCTCAGAGTAAAAGTTCTGGTAATGTAAAACTCAATGTTGCAGCACCTGAGGTTAAGAGTTATGCCAGTTTCCTTGAGGTTAAACAGGAACGTTTTATAACCAATGCGAGCGCAGCTATTGGCAGTCGCCTCGAGCCCATCACGACTTATCAGTATGCGCTTAATGGTATGGCTGTACGTATGACTCAGGCTCAGGCAATCAAAATGGCTGAACTGCCTGAGGTTGTGTTTATCGAGCGTGAGCGTGTAGAACAGCTTGAAACCGATGTCAGCCAAGCGCTTATCGGTTCTCCTAATGTATGGGATGGCAGCGCGACGGGCACGAAAGCCATGGGTGAAGGCGTGATCGTCGGTATAATCGACTCTGGCATTAACTCAGATCATGCGTCATTCGCTGATGTTGGCCAAGATGGCTATGATCACACAAACCCATTAGGTCAAGGTATCTATATTGGTGATTGTAAAACTGATTTTGCGAGCATGTGTAATGACAAGTTGATTGGTGTGCGCAGTTATCCTGAAATTACCAACATTTATGATGACGCTGATATTTTTGGCGCTACGCCGCCAGAAAAAAATGGTGAAGATTATGGCGGTCATGGCTCCCATGTGGCTGGCACTGCAGTGGGCAATATTTTATTGGATGTGCCTTATTTAGATGGGGAGACTGGAAAACTTGAAGGCGACGGCATACCCAGTGGTGTTAAGTTCGCCCAGATTTCCGGTGTTGCTCCTCATGCCAATGTTATAGCCTATCAAATATGTGCGCCAGGAAACCAAGGGGATAAATACAATGGGTGTGAAACCGTACCTATTCTAAAAGCCATTGATGATGCGATTAAAGATGGTGTGGATGTTATTAACTTTTCCATCAGTGGTGGTGGTAACCCATGGAATAGTGCAACAGAGCAAGGGTTCTTAGCCGCGCGTAATGCGGGTATTTTTGTTGCTGTTGCAGCTGGCAATACTCGCACAGATATAGAGCAAGTACCTTATTCCACCCCTAAAAATGCCCCCTGGTACACATCAGTAGCAAACTCTACACACAGTCGTGAAGTTGTACGAGAACTAGAGTTTAGTGGTAAAACCTATGACTTCACAATTGGTTCTGGTCCTGTTCAAACCGAGGTTGTAAAAGGTATTCCTATTTTTGCGGGAACGGTTGATGCGACAAATGTTGAGGGATGTAAAGATTTTCCTGCTGATGCATTTAAGGAAAAAATTGCTGTTATTAAGCGTGGAACATGTGATTTCACTGTAAAAGTAGCAGGAGCTCTATCGGCGGGTGCAAAGGCAGTGATCGTCTTTAATAAAGACGGTGAAGGTAATAAGCATTTAAAAATGAGCTCACTTGAAAAGTTAAATGTTCCTGCAGTCTTTATTGGCAATACCGATGGTTTAGAGTTAGTTGCAGCCATTGCGGCAAATCCAGCTCACGAGTTGACATTAGCACCTATGCCTCAAATATTGAATAGAGAAGCAGATGTCTTGGCTGACAGCTCCCTTATCGGTCCTAATGGTACGAATGATGTGATTGTGCCTTTTGTTGCGGCCCCTGGTAGTGATATTTATGCCGCCAATGCGGATCAACAGTTTGGCCATGATAAAACGGGTACAGCTCCGGCTGATTTCACGTTGATGTCAGGTACTTCAATGGCAAGTCCTCACGTTGCGGGGGCAGGTGCTTTACTCAAATCACTGCACAAGGATTGGACGCCAGATAATATCCGTTCTGCGCTTATGCTGACCGCGACCACAGCCCAAGCAATGAAAAAAGCTGACGGCAAAACTGTTGCAGATCCATTCGACGTGGGAGCAGGTCGTATTCGAGTTGATTTAGCCGCAAAAACGGGCTTATTGATGGATGAAAGCGCACTGAATTATGAAATTGCTAACCCTGCTGTCAATGGCGATCCACGTAAACTCAATGTGCCAAGTATGGCGGATTCTCGTTGTGTAAATTCCTGTAGTTGGACACGTACAGTTACTGCGGTTGAAGACGGTGCGTGGACGGCAAAAGGCGTCGCAGCTACCGATAAATTCGCGTTATCTGTATCGCCAGAGAGTTTTACCCTGAAAAAAGGCGAGAGCCAAACCATTACAGTGACCGCCGATGTGACACAAGTGGGGGCTGATTGGGGATTTGGTAATTTAGTGCTTGAATCAGCTAGCTTCCCAACGGCAACTATGCCTATAGCCACTAAAATTGCGAAACGTAACCTGCCTACTTTAGTAAGTATTGATGCAACACGTAATGCAGATGAGCTTAATTTATCGCAGTTAAAAGCGGTTGACTTTGCGAGTGTTGGTGCAGAGGTGACGGCATTGAAGCTGAGTCGTACTATCGAGTCGAGTGTTAAACAAGACTCAGATAATTCAAGTTATCTGGATGATTTAGATGATGGAGTGCAACTCTTTAAGTTTGATGTGGATGACAACGCATTATTATTTCGTGCATCAATCAGCTATACCACATCTCCTGATTTGGATATGTATGTACTGCGAGATAAAAACGATGGCAGTAAGATAACGAGAGTCGCCTCATCAGCGAGAATTGGTTCAGAAGAAAGTGTGCTAATTAATGCTCCAGAGAAAGGCACTTATATCGTGATTGTACAAAACTATGAAGCATCGACGGCGACAGCGGATGATGTATTTGGTTTGAAGCAATTAACGTTTTATAACAATGAAACAGCAGGAGATAATTTAACCGCAAGCCTTACCGGTGATAATAAGGACTTTAATATCAAATTTGCATGGAAGGAAGCGTTAAAAGTCGGGGATGATGGTTTGGCTATGCTGACCTTAACCACCGGTGATGATAAAATTGCCCCTATTAAGTTGCCAGTAGTATTTGAGCGTGTTGGTGACGATGTACTTCCGCCTTTAGGTAATGTACTAAGTGGTGAATTAACACCTGGTACCGCTAAAGTGATGAAGACACGTATCGAAGCGAACAAAACGCAAGAAACCCGTGTTTACACCCTAGAGGCGTTATTACCAGAAGGTCATGAAGTGGCTAATATTAGCCATCAAGGTGCGCAAGTGGGCAATAAGATCACTTGGACTATCGAAATGGCTTCTGCAGCTGCGGCATTAGATGTCACCTTTGACTTAGTGCCACGTAAGGCGAGTCAAGGCAACATAGTGGCATTGACCAACAAAGTGAATAACGACTCGGCTGAAATCTTAAAGCAGGAGTATCAATTTGATGTTCCAGAAGTGGCGCCAGTCGCTGTGATTGAAGCTCCTGCCACTGTCCAAGAAGGTAAACCTTTGTTCATCGATGCGAGCAAGTCGTCGGATGCCAACAATGATCCTTTGACCTACAAATGGACTCAGTTAGGGGGCGCTAGCTTTAACTTTGACGCTAATGCGGCCAAGCTTAATCTCGTTGCACCAAACGTGAGTGGCTCTGCTCAGACGGTGTCATTCCAACTGACAGTATCTGATAACCACGGCAATAAAGATTCAAGTGTTGTGTCTGTATCTGTGACTGAAACACCAGCCAAGAAAGATGATGGTGGTGCCTTAGGTTGGTTAAGCTTGTTGTTGCTACCTTTTGCTTTTGGTCGTCGTAAACAAGGCTAAACCCTCAGAGAAAATCGGAAGGTTTAATGGTAAGAGAGAAGGGCTGATATTGATATCAGCCCTTTTTGTATTTGCTGGTTTGGGTTAGCGATTTGACATTAAAAAATCGACAAAGGCGCGGTCTGCTTGGCTGACGGGGCGCTGCTTTTTCCATGCAATATGGAGGTTTAAAAATACCGGTGGATCGAAGGGTTTGGCTAAAATGTCATCTTTTGAGCTTATCGCCATCTCAAGTACACTGGTGATCCCAAATCCTTGGGAAACAATCTGTTTAATCAGATTAATCAAATTGGTCTCGAAGGCAATATTGGGCTTTTTGCCTAATTCTTTGGCTTGAGAGAGTATCCACTCTCGGTGGAAATAACCTGTTTTGAACATCACTAATTCATGGTCGAAAAAGTCATGTAGACTCACAGCGCTATGTTCCGCTAAAGGGTGTTCGGCACCCATGGCGATCACCATTTGCTCACGGATCAACAGCTGACTATCAAATTCGGGTTGTAGGTCTTGGGCGGTAATGATCGCAATATCCACTTCTTCCTGTTGCAACATGCGCAGTGCATCCCGTGTCCCGCCTTCAAACAGTGATAGTTTCAATTCGGGGTATTTATGCCGAAAAGCCATTAAGCGCGAGGGGAGATAGAAAGAACCCAGCATGCCCGGCACGGCAATGCGGACCTCTCCCGAGGTGAGATTGGCCATGGCGCGGATTTGCGCTTCGGCCTGCTTAACTTGTTTTAGGATCAAAGTGGCGTGTTGATGCAGGACTATACCTTCGGCCGTGAGTGTGAGCAGTTTATCATTTTTGTTGCTCGTACGATTGACTAAGGTGACGCCGAGTGCGACTTCTAAGCGCTTGATACTTTGACTTAACGCGGGCTGAGCCATATTCAGTTTCTTGGCTGCGGCGGTAAAGCTGCCGGTATTGGCAAGGGCATCTAAATGTTTGAGTTGGCGAATATCCATTAATCGGGCTCGTACTATTTTATCAGTGGCAAGAAGTGTACTTTTGGCGCGCTATTTCTATAACAAAAATCAATGATTACGATAGATATTATCTATTATTGTTATGTTATGCCCAGTGATAATCTTTGTCTATCCTATGAGTGATTACTTGGTCGAGGCTCCCGTGCAAGCCGTATTAGATACTATGATTGACAATAAACAGCGTGACACCCGATTGATGTGGGCGCTCTGCGTCGCTTCAGTGGTGGTCTATATCAACTTGTATTTAATGCAAGGCATGTTGCCGCTGATTGCGGAACATTTTGCGGTATCAGGCTCTAAAGCGACGTTAATCCTGTCGGTAACCAGTTTTTCCTTAGCCTTTTCATTGCTCTTGTATGCGGTACTGTCAGATCGTATCGGTCGACACACTCCAATCATTGTCAGCTTGTGGTTATTGGCATTGTCTAACTTACTACTAATTTGGGCACCGGATTTTAATGGGTTAGTGCTAGTACGATTGCTACAAGGTGCATTACTCGCTGCTGTCCCTGCGATTGCCATGGCATACTTTAAGGAGCAATTATCACCGAGCACTATGCTGAAAGCCGCAGGTATTTATATTATGGCTAACAGTATTGGCGGGATTGTTGGACGTCTGCTCGGTGGTTTAATGTCGCAGTTTTTATCTTGGCAAGAATCTATGTGGTTGCTGTTTCTAGTGACGTTAGCGGGGGTGGCTTTAGTGAACTATTTGCTGCCTTCACTTGCCGATGCGCAGTCGATGTCACCCAGTAACACTGAGCCTTCCTTATCAAAACGCGCCCGTTTAGCGCAAGATCTTCATGGCTTTAGTCATCATCTGACCGATGCGCAAATGCGTTTGGTCTACGCGATTGGCGGCTTGACCTTTATGATGATGGTGAATCAATTTAGCTTTATTCAACTGCATTTGATGGCTCCACCCTATGAATGGAGTCGTTTCCAAGCCACCTTGATTTTTCTGTGTTATTCCAGCGGGACTATTGCGTCGTATTTCACTGCGAAATGGCTCGCCAAATTTGGTCAACATAAATTATATCAATGGTCTTGGTGCGTGATGTTGCTCGGCAGTTTACTGACCCTGTTTGATACCACTTTGACCATTAGCTTAGGTTTTTTAATGACCGCCTGTGGGTTCTTCCTTACCCACAGTTGCTGTAATTCCTTTGTTGCAATGCGGGCCAGTCGTGATCGAGCTAAGGCGACGTCACTCTATTTATGTTGTTATTACTTAGGTGCTGCGATTGGCGGCCCTTATTTGATGATGTTTTGGCATGAGGCGCAGTGGCGCGGTGTGGTGATGGGATCGTTAACCTTATTAGCCTTGATCGCCTTAGCAATCACCCGTTTGCATTACCATCAAACTCATGTCAAACGGGCGTTAGTCTAAAGCTTAAATATGTCCTTTAGTCATCGGAATTAATGTATTGTTTGCGGTCTAAATCGTATTTACGCATTTTGTCGTAGAGGGTTTTGCGGGGCAGTTCTAGCTGCTCCATGGTCTGCTTAATACTGCCCTTGTTGTGGCTAAGTGCTTCTTCAATCAGTACCCGTTCAAAAAACTCTACCCTTTGTAGCAGGGACATACTCGAGTGCAGGCTTGGAGTATTGCCTAACGTGCCGGCAAAAGCAGCTTCTCCGCCCAGCAGCACAAAGCGTTCAGCGAGATTACGTAACTCACGCACATTGCCTGGCCAGTCGTGGGAAGTAAGTATCGCGTTTTGCTCCGCATTTAAGGCGATAAGCGCTTTGTGATAGCGTGCCGATGCGACGCGGGCAAAGTGTAAAAAGAGTAACGGAATATCTTCACGGCGATCTCTCAGGGGAGGGATGGGCACAGTCACCAGATTTAAGCGATACAACAAGTCTTGGCGAAATTCCCCGGTGTCACACAGACCTTTTAAATCGACTTTTGTAGCCGCAATCACACGAATATCTAAGTTGATGCTCTTGTTAGAACCTAAACGTTCAACCTTACGATCTTCAAGCACTCGCAGCAGTTTTACTTGCAGCGACAGTGGCGTACTTTCAATTTCATCTAAAAATAACGTGCCACCATTGGCATATTCAAATTTGCCAATGCGCATCTTATCGACGCCAGTAAAGGCCCCCGCTTCGGCGCCAAAGAGTTCACTTTCAATCAGGTTTTCGGGGATTGCACCACAGTTGATGGCGACAAAGTTGGCTTGGCTGCGGCTGCTGTGGTCGTGTAAATAGCGGGCGACAAGTTCTTTACCTGTACCGGTTTCGCCTTCAATTAACACATCCGCAGGCGTATCTATCACTTGCGTTATGATGTGGCGCATACGGTTGATGCCGACACTGTTGCCCAAAATACGAGGGCCCGGTACGCTTTGGCTTTCGAGATCCTTTTTAAGCTTGCGGTTCTCTAAGGTCAGACTGCGTTTTTCTAAGGCGCGTTTAACCACATCGAGTATATGTTCGTTATTAAAGGGTTTTTCGAGAAAGTCGTAGGCGCCTTGTTTTAAGGCATTGACTGCCATGGCAATATCACCAAAACCAGTGAGTAGGACGACGGGGAGAGCGGGATCTTGCAGACGGATTTGTTGCATTAAGCTGATGCCGTCTAATTGTGGCATGTTGACATCCGATATCACCATTCCCGCCCAATCTTTATGCAGCAACTTAGCGATACCTTTGGGTTCTGTGGTGGCGAGCGCCTTAATGCCCTCCAGTTCAAATAGTTGAACGAGAACTGTGCCTATGTGCGGCTCATCGTCGATGATGAGAACAGAATAATCTTGAATTGAATTGGGCACACTCATAAAACTAACGTTCCTCGAGCAAGTAAATAGGTAAAATAATCTGGAAAATAGCGCCACCCTCTTCGGCATTGGCAACGTTAATTTGGCCTTGCATGGATTCGATAATGCGTTGTGAAATCGATAAGCCTAGCCCCAGTCCGTGCCGTTCGTTGGTGGTAAAGTAGGGTTCGAAGATTTTCTCCATTTGGCTTTCACGTACACCCGGGCCTGAATCTTGGATACTGATGCAAAACTTATCTTCACTGGTCACGCGGATAACCAATTGGCGTTTAACCGATTGTTGCATAGCAACAATAGCGTTGCTCATAATGTTGACAAACACTTGTTGTAATCTAACCTTATCGCCCCAAACCTGATCGTTGCCGTTGGGTAATTGCACATCGAGTTCAACACCCTGTTTATCAATAGCAGGTTGAACTATGGTCAGGGCTTGCTTGATACAGCGGCCAATATCGGTTGCGCTATCAGCGCCTTGGCTCTTGCGGGTAAAACTTTTAAATTGCCCAACAATATCGGCTAATCTGTCGGTAAGTTCAATAATAATCTTGATATTATCCAGTGCCTTATCTTGCATATCACGGGCGAGAAAAGTTTGGGTATTTTGGGCATAGCTGCGAAGTGCCGCGAGTGGTTGATTGAGTTCATGGTTAATACTGGCAGATAAACTGCCTATCACTGTCAGTTTTGCCGCTTGGATCAGCTCATCTTGAGTATCTTTGAGTTGATTGTTGGCCTGCTGTAAGTCCTGAGTACGTTCTTCAACTCGCTGTTCTAACAGGCTTTGCGCTAGTTGCATTCGGTGTAGATTGCGACGGCGCTCGGCGTTAAATAGGATGCTGAGTGCAAGCAAAAGATAAATACTAGCTGACAGTAACATCAGCGCGGGCAAAGAGGTCAGTAAAGGTTTGATTGGCGCTAAGATGTGTACTCGCCAGCCTGCTTTAGCCATTGATTGGTGGATGTCCATGTATTGTTCATGGTCTGTACCCGTTTGCAGTTGGTAGAGCATAGCTTGACTACCACTTTCATAGGGCGGCTTCATCAACAACTCTCCTATGGGACGTTCTGCATAGCGTTTTGAGGCATTAAGGGCATATTGTTTGGCTTGGGTAAGCGGAGTTAGTGACTTTAACCGCCATTCATCGATACTGGAAATAAAGACGATATCTTCAGGATCACTGATAAGGAACTGATACTGACCCGCAATCGCGATACTGGTACTTTGTTGCTCTATGTCGGCAATGTTAACTTTGACTATGATGGCCCCAAGTATGCCTTTACCACCTTGTTGATAAATAGGGTAAGAGAAATAAAATCCGCGCTTATCTGAGCTGGTACCCACTGCGTAATAACGGCCTAGATTGCCCGAGATAGCATCTGTGTAATAGGGTCTAAAGGAGTAGTCCTTGCCAATAAAGGAAAAACTTTGTTGCCAGTTACTGGCGGCAATGGCGATACCTAAGGCATCAATCAGATAGATATCGGATGCTTCGGTGACATGCTGAATTTCTTCGAGATATAAATTAAGCTCTTGGACTTTATCAGGATTCTGCTGGTCGTTCAGGACATTGGCGAGCATTGGGTTAGTCGAGAGCACGTGGGGAATACTTTCGTAGCGCGATAGTGCACCATCGAGAAAACTGACTAATTCCTTTAGTTGTTTCTCCGATTGCTTTTGGATCTCGATTTTACCTTGATGCAAATGCACCCAGTAGGTCAGTTTGAGGGTTGCAAATAGGCCTGCAAGTAACACAACGGTCAGAAAGAGGCGTTTCTTGGCCTTAGGCGTCATGGGCAACATGGTGGTTATCCTGATAAAGCAACGGGATCAATAACTGATACTGCGCATAATAAAACAAAGCGAGCCTGACTAGGCTCGCTTAAAATCTATCTGTAATCAAGGGGTAATCTCACAACCTTGAATTGCAGACTAATATCCACGCATCGAATCCAACCATTCAGGTAAGAAGAGTGAAATCTGTGGTACGTAAGTAATCAGGGCTAAGAAGGCTAGCATCACGAGTAACCAAGGCAGAACCGACTGAATCACCCAACCAATACTGCGCCCCGTGATCCCAGCGGTGACAAAGAGATTGAGTCCCACCGGCGGCGTTAGCATACCGATCTCCATGTTCACGACCATTATGATACCTAAGTGGATAGGATCTATGCCTAATTGCGTTGCAATAGGGAACAGAATTGGCGCCATAATGAGTACAATCGCCGATGGCTCCATAAAGTTACCAGCAGCAAGCAACAGTAAGTTAACGATGATCAGGAATCCCCAAGCGGGTAAACCCATGCTAACAATATACTCAGCAATAATGTGAGGGATACGTTCTGTGGTTAATACATGCGCAAATAGCATAGCGTTAGCTATGATAAACAGCAGCATGATACTGACCTTGGCACCATCGCGCACAACATGACGTATGTCTTTGTCGATAGGCGTTTTAATCAGTCCTAAGAACATATGGCCTAAGTTACGCGCAGTTGCTTTGGCTAAGTTTTCACCTTGATTACGCCATGCCACGTCTTTTAATGGCCCGATATCACGGTAGCCAAATACCGCAATAAGGTAAGCATATACACAAGCCACAGCTGATGCTTCGGTTGGGCTAGCGACGCCACCATAGATAGAGCCTAATACGATAAAGATGAGTGCTAATCCACCCATTGCCTTGGCACTTGAAATCCCCAGTTGTTTAACGCCAGGGAAAGGACGTGAGGGCAAGTTTTTAAAGCGGGCAACGATATAAATGACGATCATCAATATAAATCCCATCATTAAACCTGGGATTAAGCCTGCCATAAACATTTTTGCAGCCGACACTTCAGTTGCTGCGGCATACACTAACATGACGATTGAAGGTGGGATCAAAATCCCGAGAGTTCCAGAGGTCGTGATCACGCCTGCAGCAAATTTTTCGGGATAACCAGCTTTTACCATGCCGACTATGACGATAGAACCAATTGCCGCAACAGTCGCAGGAGATGATCCAGAAACTGCAGCAAACAGCATACATGCCATAACGGATGCCATTGCTAATCCACCACGGACATGTCCAATACTGTCCATGGCAAAATCGATAATCCGTCTAGCGACACCACCCGTTGATAGGAAGGCGGATGACAGAATAAAGAAGGGGATTGCGAGTAAAGTGTAATGCTCTGATGAAGACTCATACAGCTTGAGTGCAACTGAAGCTAAGGAGTCATTCGAGAACAATAAAATCGTCAGCATGCTGGAAAAACCTAATGCGATAGCGATAGGCATACCGAGAAACATACATACGAATAGGGCGGTAAATAGGGTTGCAATAGCCATTATTTAGCCTCCTTTTGGTCAGAGACTGGATCTACTTTAGCGTTTTTAGCGCTCTCATCGATTAAATGCATACTTTCTTTCGCTTCATCGGCAAATTGGAAGCCTGAGACTTGGTCACGCAGAATGGCGATAAAGAGTTCGACGAAACGCCAAGTCAACATAAAAAAGCCAATGATTAAAATACTTTGAGATAACCAAATCGGTATTGCGCCGTCTTCAATATCGATTTTTAAAGTGTTCCAAGCAAAATCTGGATCAAGGCTTTTTAATATAAATTGTGGGAAATGAATGTCTTCCATAGGCAAACCGATTTGATACATCTGGCTTAAGTAATCCCAACTGCCTTTTAAAAAGAGTCCGCAATAGACGATACAAACAAAGGCAGTAATAAGAGATACTATCTTTTTAGCCTTTGGCGCTAAATTTTTAACAAACGCATCGACACCAATATGGGCACCGACTTTAACCCCATAGGACATACCAAATAACACAAACCAACCGCAAAAGGTTAATGTAAGTTCTTGGATCCAAAGAAAACCCGTGTTGAAGAAGAAGCGAGCGACGACTTCTGAAAACACTAGCAGCGTCATCAGAGTGATCAATAAATTGAGCACACCTTCTTCAATATAACCAAATATTCGCGATATCACAGCCATAATCCCCTCGCTGAAATGGCCGCCTAAGCTCGGTTGAGCTTAAGCGGCTATCATCATTATTATTTATTTGCAGCTACAGCAGCATCAATCACATCTTTACCGATTTGATCTTCAAACTTAGCCCAAACAGGTTTCATTACCTCAACCCATTTTTGACGTTCAGCAGGAGACAGCGTTACTAACTGTGAACGTTTAGAATCAAGGATTAACTGTTTGTCTTCATTGTCTTTTTCAGCGGCAATCTTGTTACCTAATGCGATAGATTCGTCTAAAGCTTCTTTGATGATCTTACGTTTGTCAGCAGGTAGACCTTTCCAGAAAGTGTCAGAGGTAACGACCATATAGTCGAGAACACCGTGATTACTTTCAGTGATTTGGCTTTGCACTTCATAGAACTTTTGTGAATAAGTATTTGACCAAGTGTTTTCTTGACCATCGATAGCGCGGGTTTGAAGTAGGGTAAATACTTCAGAGAAAGGTTTTTTCACAGGGATTGCACCAACAGCATCAAACTGGGCTGCTAGAACATCAGATGCCATAACGCGGAATTTTAAGCCTTTTGCATCAGCAGGATTTTTAAGTGGTGTGTTAGATGAGAACTGTTTCATACCATTGTGTAAATAACCCAGACCGACAATCCCTTTACGGCTCATGGAGTTCAGTAATGTTTGACCAGCTTCACCTTGTTGGAAACGGTTCACGGCATCCATATCATTGAATAGGAAAGGTAAATCGAATATTTGTAGACGTTTAGTGTAACGCTCAAACTTTGAGAGTGAAGGCGCGACAAATTGTACGTCGTTTAACAGCAGTGCCGCTAGTTCGTTGTTATCCCCAAATAACTGTGAGCTAGGAAATACACTGACTTTGTATTCACCTGGTAAACGTTGTTCAACGAGTTCTTTAAATTTAAGTGCCATTTGGCCTTTAGGTGTGTTTTCTGCCACTACGTGTGAAAACTTAATTTCAATCGGTTCTGCAAATACGTTAAAACTGGTCGCAAATACGGAGGCAACAGCGAGCATTTTGACTAAGGTTTTGAGTGGACGGGTCAATCCAGTTTGTTGATTCAATATCATCTTGAGTTCCTTTTTCTGTTGTTAGGATTTGTCCTCAGTCTTGGTTAGTTTGTTACCAAGTTTGAGTAGGAATACAGCCTTGATTTCCCTGAGGTCTGTCTTACTAAAGGCAAATACCACGCCAACTTACACTGGCTTCTGTAAGTGTTTGGTTACTAAAGTGTAGTTCATTTGATGTTTGTCACACTTTTAGTTTGTTGGGTGAGATCTCGCTCACAGTGATTTTGTGTTTGGGTGGAAACCCACCCATAGTGAAGATCGGCCCCAAATTGACGGCTCTTGTCGTTGCAGATAAATTAAACAAACTTAGTTATTTTGAGATCAAAAAAAGCCGTAAAAGTATGCGATATAACGACAAATATTGTGGTGGGTTGCTTTAGGAGAAGAAGTGTAGGTGAGATGTGAAGTCTATGGAGGTTAAGTCGATAGCTATCGTAGTCAATCAAGACACAATTCATTTGATGCTGTTAGTCATCCTCTAAAAGAATACGTTTAAGGATAGCATCGCTAGGTAACAAGGCTAAATGGCCTTGTTCATCAAAGTACCAACCGGTAATAAAGCCTTTTTGGCGCATGCTGACGAGATTATGCATGACTTCCCGCGCTTCTTTTAGAGCCGTTTGCTCATCGCAGGCGTGGGTATGCTTTAAATAAGTGGCAATATTGGCAAGAGAAGCGGATTGACTGACGCTGGCCATAATGTTGATCTCCAAAAATGCTAAAGCAGAATGAAATCAGGCTGAGTGTCGATAGTGCTTAGTATTTAACGAAATATAAAATGCCGAATAGCATAACTTATTACTCGCTGATTGAGATCAAGCATAGTTGAGTCAGCGCGTGGGTAAAGTTTATTGGGGGAGATATATGGTGGTCGCTACTGGGCTCGAACCAGTGACCCCCTCCTTGTAAGGGAGGTGCTCTCCCAGCTGAGCTAAGCGACCTGGGATATAACGTGTGTGTTGCAGAATATGGTGGTCGCTACTGGGCTCGAACCAGTGACCCCCTCCTTGTAAGGGAGGTGCTCTCCCAGCTGAGCTAAGCGACCTGGGATATAACATGTGTATTGCAGAATGTGGTGGTCGCTACTGGGCTCGAACCAGTGACCCCCTCCTTGTAAGGGAGGTGCTCTCCCAGCTGAGCTAAGCGACCTGGGAATTCTTAAACTACACAATTTTTAAGTCATTCTTCACTAAAGAATGGTGGTCGCTACTGGGCTCGAACCAGTGACCCCCTCCTTGTAAGGGAGGTGCTCTCCCAGCTGAGCTAAGCGACCTGGGAATGACTTTTACACACTAATACATTAAGTTATATGGTGGTCGMTACTGGGCTCGAACCAGTGACCCCCTCCTTGTAAGGGAGGTGCTCTCCCAGCTGAGCTAAGCGACCTGGGATATAACATTTTGTATGCCATAATTTCTTTGTAGAAAATATGGTGGTCGATACTGGGCTCGAACCAGTGACCCCCTCCTTGTAAGGGAGGTGCTCTCCCAGCTGAGCTAAKCGACCTCGCTGTGTGGAGCCGTATTATAGGGAGGTTCGATTTAGTGTCAACGCTTTTTAGTGAAAAAAGCATTGGTCGCGCTATTTTTGTCCACATTGGCTTAATGCTAATCACGCCGCCGATCAAAGTGTTATTTAATTCGCCAGTCAATGGTACGTAATTCGGACGCTCGCGATTAAATATGGGTTGAACTCATTCCATTCACCGGACTTTTTTGTGGTAAAAGTGCTGAGGAAGTGAGTGATTTTTAAAAATTAGTGCATTAATGGCATGAGTATATTGATAGTGTATAGATACGCGTGTTCGATGGCGCAGATATTTATAGTCGAAGGAATATAGGTGTAGAGATTTAGGGGTTGAAATATAAAGCCTGAAAAATCATCTCAAGTGTTAGCATTCATCAATGGTGGTGATCGCAATAGTGCCACCTTTATATATCGCTTTATATTGGCTTCCCTATAAAAGGGAGGGATTCGCGACACGATTTAACCAGATAAGTGATACTGTGAAGCTTGTCCCATTTGCAGCGCCTGCTTTGACTGTTAGAATAAGCCCACTTTTTTTATCGTGATTGTCTTTATCTAGACGACTTTATATAGGTTAGTGTCCCATTATGACAACTAAGACGCGTTTTGCCCCTAGTCCTACCGGTTTCTTGCATGTTGGTGGTGCCCGTACGGCACTTTATTCTTGGTTACAAGCCCGTGCAAATAACGGTGAGTTTGTATTACGTATTGAAGACACTGATATTGAGCGTTCGACTCAAGCTGCTTGCGATGCGATTTTAGAAGGCATGAACTGGCTAGGTTTGACATGGGACGAGGGCCCATATTACCAAACTAAGCGTTTTGACCGTTATAACGAAATCATTGCTCAAATGTTAGAAAAGGGCACAGCGTATAAATGTTACTGTTCACGTGAGCGAATCGATGCCTTAAGAGAATCACAGGCCGCTAACGGTGAAGCACAAAAGTATGATGGTTGCTGTCGCGACTTACCCGCTCGCGAGACTGATGAACCATTTGTGGTGCGTTTTAAAAATCCAATCGGTGGTTCAGTGGTATTTGATGACCATGTTCGTGGTCGGATTGAATTTTCTAACGATGCATTAGATGACTTGATCATCGCCCGTACCGACGGCGTACCAACCTATAACTTCTGTGTGGTGGTTGACGATTGGGATATGGGGATCACTTGTGTGGTGCGTGGTGAAGACCATATCAACAATACCCCGCGTCAAATCAACATTCTTAAAGCATTAGGGGCGCCGATCCCAGAATATGCACACGTATCTATGATTCTAGGTGATGACGGCGCTAAGTTGTCTAAGCGCCATGGCGCTGTTAGCGTAATGCAGTACCGTGACGATGGCTATTTACCAGAAGCCCTGCTGAACTATTTAGTACGTTTAGGTTGGTCACATGGCGATCAAGAGATTTTCTCATTAGAAGAAATGAAGCAATTCTTTAAGTTGAGTGACATCAACAAAGCCGCTTCTGCTTTTAATACCGATAAACTGGTGTGGTTGAACCAACACTATATAAAGAGCCTAGATCCAGAATATGTGGCAACACACTTACAATGGCACATGGACGATCAAAAAATTGATCTGTCAAATGGCCCAGCATTAGCTGAAGTGGTCACTGCATTAGCTGAGCGCGCTAAGACTCTAAAAGAGTTAGCCGCATCTAGCCGCTATTTCTATGAAGATTTTGCTGAGTTTGATGAAGCACAGGCGAAAAAGCATTTACGCGGTGTTGCGTTAGAGCCATTGCAACTGGTGCAACAGAAATTATCGGCATTAACTGAGTGGACAGCTGAAGCTATTCATCAGGCAATTGAAGATACAGCGACTGAATTAGATGTGGGTATGGGTAAGGTCGGTATGCCTTTACGTGTTGCAGTAACAGGGGCAGGGCAGTCTCCAGGCTTAGATATCACACTATTTTTAATTGGAAGAAGCCGTTCTGAGCAAAGAATATCCAAAGCGATTGAATTTGTAGCAGATAGAATAAATTCCTAAAAAAACGAGTTGACACTTTTAGGTGCGCTGCATAGAATGCGCCACGCAGTTGAGACACAGTCGAGCAAATGCTTGCAGTGCACTTAAATGTAGTTCGATAGGTTTGGGGTTATAGCTCAGCTGGGAGAGCGCTTGCATGGCATGCAAGAGGTCCACGGTTCGATCCCGTGTAGCTCCACCAAACTTACCGTAGATGTTAAACGGGAACCTTTTCTAGTGAAAAGTTCAAATTAATATGTCCGGGGTCCCCTTCGTCTAGAGGCCTAGGACACCGCCCTTTCACGGCGGTAACAGGGGTTCGAATCCCCTAGGGGATACCATCTATATTTTATAGAGAGTGGTTCCTAGCAAATAACTAACGTGTTGTTTGGTAAGAACAAAGTCTAAATTTCTGCTGATACATATACTGCTAAAGTTAGCTGTGTTGACAAAAATTTGGGGCTATAGCTCAGCTGGGAGAGCGCTTGCATGGCATGCAAGAGGTCCACGGTTCGATCCCGTGTAGCTCCACCAATTTACTGCCTTATTAAGCAGAAACGAAAGTTTAAATTAATACACCCAAGGCACACTTCGCTACTTAGAAGAGTGCCTATGATACCGTAGATGTTAAACGGGAACGTTAAGTTCAAATTAATATGTCCGGGTCCCCTTCGTCTAGAGGCCTAGGACACCGCCCTTTCACGGCGGTAACAGGGGTTCGAATCCCCTAGGGGATACCACATTTTGGTTCCTAGCAAATAACTAACGTGTTGTTTGGTAAGAACAAGGCATTTGCTTCCTAGCATACTGAAGTGAATGTGTTACAAAGCTCGGTTACGAGTTAAATCATAAGTCCGGGTCCCCTTCGTCTAGAGGCCTAGGACACCGCCCTTTCACGGCGGTAACAGGGGTTCGAATCCCCTAGGGGATACCACATTTTGTGTTCCTAGCAAATAACTAACGTGTTGTTTGGTAAGAACAAGGCATTTGCTTCCTAGCCTACTGAAGTGAATGTGTTACAAAGCTCGGTTACGAGTTAAAACATAAGTCCGGGTCCCCTTCGTCTAGAGGCCTAGGACACCGCCCTTTCACGGCGGTAACAGGGGTTCGAATCCCCTAGGGGATACCATCTATATTTTATAGAGAGTGGTTCCTAGCAAATAACTAACGTGTTGTTTGGTAAGAACAAGGTATTTGCTTCCTAGCCTACTGAAGCGAATGTGTTACAAAGCTCGGTTACGAGTTAAATCATAAGTCCGGGTCCCCTTCGTCTAGAGGCCTAGGACACCGCCCTTTCACGGCGGTAACAGGGGTTCGAATCCCCTAGGGGATACCACATTTTGGTTCCTARCAAATAACTAACGTGTTGTTTGGTAAGAACAAGGCATTTGCTTCCTAGCCTACTGAAGTGAATGTGTTACAAAGCTCGGTTACGAGTTAAATCATAAGTCCGGGTCCCCTTCGTCTAGAGGCCTAGGACACCGCCCTTTCACGGCGGTAACAGGGGTTCGAATCCCCTAGGGGATACCAATTTTAATCAAGGTTTATCGAAACTTTGGTTAAAGACAATAAGCCACCTCAAGGTGGTTTTTTTGTGTCTGAATTTTGAATATTAAATCGAGATCTCCCCGATTCATTTACGAGTCATACGCCCCGAGTTATTTGCCGAATTTACCCACCAATTCAAACCACCTAAATAAAAATGAATGATGCTTCGAGAGGCTTACTTAGTGTGGTGAAGTCATTCTGTTCAATCGTGTGATAAGAATTATTTAAGTGTTTTCCTGCTTAACCTTGCGCTAATCCAGGGCTAAAACTCACCTTTCGGATTGTTCAGTGTGTTGGCACTTTGAATGCTGCCACTTTCAATACTGATAAGTTGAATCGTTAATCGCGATTTATCTCATGCTTCCAATCGCTAAACTAGCGCAATTTGAAGTGAACCGTTCTTACGGTAGCTATTGTAATAGCTGAATAGCGTATCGTTGCGGTGAATATGCGGGCGAGTGTAAGAGTGAAGCTTTGTGGGAAGAGGGCAGAATTAGGTGGAAACTTATTTGAGATAAAAAAGGTGACACTCACTGCTGAGTGTCGCCTTTCGTCATCTTACCTTTGGCTTAGTCTACACCTAAGAATCCACCGGTTTGGTGGGCCCATAATTGAGCATAAATCCCGCCTGCGGCGATGAGTTCATGGTGCGTGCCTTGCTCAACGACTCGGCCTTGATCTAATACAATTAACCTGTCCATCGCGGCAATAGTAGAAAGTCGATGGGCAATCGCGATCACTGTCTTGCCTTGCATTAATTCATATAAACTTTCTTGAATGGCGGCTTCGACTTCAGAATCTAGCGCAGATGTGGCTTCATCAAGCAGTAAAATAGGCGCATTTTTTAATAAAACCCGCGCGATGGCGATACGTTGCCTTTGGCCGCCAGAGAGTTTTACGCCACGTTCACCCACTTGGGCATCTAAGCCATGATTACCGTTAGGATCACTGAGTTCCTGAATAAAGTCATAGGCTTGAGCTTGTTTAATCGCGCGATCAAGTTGCTCTTCACTGGCACTGGGATTGCCGTAAAGAATATTCTCGCGAATGGTGCGGTGCAAGAGGGAGGTATCTTGGGTCACCATGCCAATTTGCGAACGCAGTGAATCTTGCATAACCATCTTGATGTCTTGGTCGTCAATATTAATCTGACCTTTTTCAACATCGTAGAATCGCATTAGTAGATTCACTAGGGTCGATTTACCCGCGCCAGAACGCCCTACTAAGCCAACTTTTTCACCTGCTTTAATATTCAGATTCAGATCTTCAATCACGCCAGTCTGCTCACCGTAATGGAAACACACTTGGTTGAAATCAATCTTGCCATGATTGACGACCAGCGCCTTGGCGTTTGGCTCATCTTGGATGATCGTTGTTTTCGATAAGGTGTTCATTCCATCGGTAACCGTGCCGATATTTTCGAATAACGAACTGATTTCCCACATTATCCACTGTGACATGCCGTTTAAGCGCAGTGCTAAACTGACCGCAATGGCGATGGCGCCGACCGTGATTGCGCTATCGGTCCATAGGGCTATCGATACTGCTGCAATACTAAAGGCCAACAGATAGTTGATGATTTGCACGCTGACGCTGATGCCCGTCACTAAGCGCATTTGGCGATAAACCGTGTCTAAAAATATCCGCATACTGGATTTGGCGTATTCGGCTTCTTTTTGCGTGTGGGCGAATAGCTTCACTGTGGTGATGTTGGTATAGCTGTCGACGATACGGCCTGTCATGGTTGAGCGCGCATCGGCTTGCTCGGTAGAGACACTTTTTAGTCTAGGCACAAAGTACCATTGCAGACCAACATACAGTGCAAGCCAGACGAGCATAGGTATGACTAAGCGCAGATCAGCGCTGGCAATCATCACCAGCATAGAGGTGAAATACACTAAAATGTATACCAACACATCGAGCAATTTCATCACAGTTTCGCGCACGGCTAAGGATGTTTGCATCACTTTCGTGGCGATTCTACCAGCAAAATCATCTTGATAAAACGATACACTTTGTTTTAGCAAATAACGGTGTGCAAGCCAGCGGATCGACATAGGATAATTGCCGAGCAAGGTTTGATGCATGATAAGCGCATGCAGTAATACCAATATTGGCATCACAATTATCACCATACCTCCCATCAGCATTAAGGTCGTGCCTTCGTCTTGGAATAAGGTTTCGGGATTTTTTTTCACAAGCCAATCCACTAATTGGCCCATGAACCCGAACAGTGACACTTCAAGCATGGCCAGCATGGCGGTCAGCACTGACATTAAGATCAGCGGCAGTTCGTAGCCCTTAGTGTAGTGGCGACAAAAAGCATAAACCCCTGTGGGTGGTTTAGTGGGTTCATCATCGGGTAGGGCTTCAACCCAGGATTCAAATCGTTTAAACATGAATTAACTCTATGGTGAGATAAAAAATAGTTGGCTCTAGCATATACCCAAACAACCTGAAGATGCAGGATTCAGCGGGAATTTAACGCACTTTAGGCAAGGCGGTTATTTGCAGACCTAGTGGACTAAGTTAAAAATAACCAACACGGCATAAAGTGCGTTACCCCGTGGTTAACATCAGCCGCCGGGACGGAGCGTCTAGGACACTCCACTTCCGTGTTGCACCAATTCAAAAGGTGGCCGACATTCTGTCATTGATGCGCCTTGAATTGAAGCACCCTAAACGCTCTGAAACTCGTATCTTCAGGTAGCTTGGGTATATAAGATTTCATGCCCTAAAAGCATTGAAATGATTGAGTTCCGTTTTCCGCTAGTGCTATATGCTAGTTTTACGTAAAGTAATGAACAAGAAATTAATTGTGAGCGAATATTGTCGGGCGTGATGAAAAATGAGTACAGATAGAGCGTCTGAGAGTGCAAATAAGCGTGATGAAATAGATTCGGTGCATTCGCTGGAGTCCAGTTCGGGGCAACTTTCTGCGTCCATTTGCCGTGAAGCGAGGATGAGCCGTGATCCGCGGTTTGATGGTAAGTTTTTTGTGGGCGTCTTAACAACGGGCATTTATTGCCGAACTGTGTGTCCTGCTGTGGCACCAAAAGAGCAAAATGTGCGTTATTTTGATTCGGCCATTAAAGCCGCGCAGGCGGGATTACGCCCATGTTTACGTTGTCGGCCCGACAGTGCGCCGGGATCGAATCCTTGGAAGGGGACTGGCACAACGTTATCGAGGGCCATTAGCTTAATCGAAGCGGGTGCCTTAGCGGGAAAGTCATCGGGAGAGCCAGCCTCGACAGTAACACAATTGGCTGACCGATTAGGGATCAGCAGTCGTTATCTCAATAAGCTCTTTACCGAAGGTTTTGGCACTTCGCCAAAACAATATGCCTTATATCGGCAGTTACTGTTTGCTAAACAATTATTGCACCAAACCCAATTACCTATCACTCAAGTCGCGATGGCGGCGGGTTTCAACAGTATTCGCCGTTTCAATGAGGCGTTTAAGCAAACCTTGCAATTGACGCCGACCCAGTTAAGAAAGAGTGCATTAACCAAAGCGGCAAAGGAGTCCATGATTGAGCCATCAACAGGATTAGGTGAGATTGATACTATGGGTGAATTTGTGCCTCACTATGGATTAACCTTGTATCAGTATTATCGGCCGCCATTGGATTGGACATCACAGCTGGCGTTTTATCGATTACGTGCAGTAACAGGGATGGAATGGTTCACACCGCAGATGAGTCATCCACAAGCGAGCGATGTCGTTGGCGATGAGGCGTCCGTGGTAGATGAGGCCAAAGCTGGCGATAATGGGCTCGAATATGGTCGCTGTTTTGCCCTAGGTAAGATGCGCGGCACAGTGCACATTATCCATGAGCCTAAGCTAAATCGCTTCAAACTCGCGATAATGTTGACCGAAGATTCCCCTGTCGATGAGCTGCAATTGCTGGTCACTGAAGTGCGACGCATTTTAGATCTCGATGCGGATATGCTGCAGATTGAACAAGGCTTAAGTGCGCTACCAAGTTTAGGATTAACACCGTTTTCGGGATTACGCATTCCCGGTGCAGGCTCCTTATTTGAGGCGGCCTGCCGCGCGATTTTAGGTCAGCAAGTGACGGTAGTGCAGGCGACTAAGCTACTTAATCAATTGGTTGAAGCCTATGGCGAGCGCTTTAATCTCAATGGGTGCGAGTATCGTTTATTTCCTACACCCGAGGCCATTCGTGAGGCGAGTCTAACAGAGCTAAAAATGCCCGGCGCTCGTAAATTAGCTCTCAATGCGCTCGCGGCGTTTATCTGCGATCATCCTGAGGCGAGTGTCGATGATTGGCTCAGCGTTAAGGGCATAGGTCCATGGACGATAGCCTATGCCAAGCTTCGCGGTTTGGGCGATCCCAATGTGTTTTTGCATACCGATTTGATTGTTAAAAAGCATTTGCTGGTCTTGTATGGCAAGACCCATAGGCTGGATGAAGCCGCTGCGGGTGCGGTTAACTACCTGCAGCTGTGCCAGCAACTGAGTCAAGAGATCGCGCCTTGGGGCAGTTATTTAACCTTTCAACTTTGGCATCAATAACGACGTAAAACGATCTAAATTGATAGAGATAAATGTAAGACATAAATAGAGAGATAAATTATGAAGCATGCGATTCGTCAATTGAGCCAAGCGCCGAGTATTGCTGCGTATCAGCCCTGTGCCGTAGATACTTTTATGAGTCCTGCCGGAATATTGCAGTTAAATGCCAATGCCTATGGGCTGAGTCATTTAACGGTTGTCGGCTCGGATCGCACTGAGATTGCGCTTGCTAAGGTGAGTGAGGATGTCCTCAATCAAGCTAAGGCGCATATTAGTGAAACTCAAGTGCAGCTCGCGCGTTATTTTGCAGGTGAACTGATTGAATTTAATGTAAAGCTCGCACCTAAAGGCACTGAATTTCAGCGTGAAGTTTGGCAAGCTTTGCTCAATGTAGATTATGGTCAGAGCTGCAGCTATGGGCAGATTGCCGAGCAAATTGGTCGGCCTAAGGCGGTGCGCGCCGTGGGCGCGGCCAATGGTGCGAATCCGATTGCGATTATCGTGCCTTGCCATAGAGTGATAGGCAAAAATGGCAAGTTAACGGGTTACGCCTATGGGCTTGCGATGAAACAGCAGTTATTAACGCTGGAAACTGCCAAGCATTGCCTCGATATTTAAGCTAGAATAGCCGCCTATTAAGATATTGGTGAGCAGTTAAACTTTCTATGACTCAGGCTTCTTCCTCTGCGGCAAGCTTTGCCCAACTCGGCATTATTGCACCTTTGCTAAATCGATTAACCGAATTAGCGTATGTTTCGCCTACACCAGTACAGGCGGCGACGATCCCCGCTGTGCTTGCGGGGCGCGATGTGTTAGCCGGTGCTAATACGGGCTCGGGTAAAACGGCAGCCTTTGCCGTGCCGCTGTTGCAACAACTTGTTGACGCAAAAACAGAGGATAAGACAGGCGCTTGTGTTCGTTGTTTGGTCTTAGTCCCAACCCGTGAATTAGCACAACAAGTCGCTGACAGCTTTTTATCCTATGCCTCACATCTCAATGGCAAGCTAAAAATTGTGGCTGCGTTTGGCGGTGTGTCGGTGAATGCGCAAATGCAGAGTCTACGCTCTGGTGCCGACGTACTCGTAGCAACGCCGGGTCGTTTGTTAGATCTGTTGTCCAGTAATGCCATCAAACTCAATCGTGTCAGCGCCTTAGTGCTAGATGAAGCTGACCGCATGTTAAGCCTTGGTTTTACTGAAGAATTAGCTCAAGTGCTCGACGCTTTGCCCGTCAAGAAACAAACCTTATTATTCTCTGCGACATTCCCTGAAGAAGTCCGTGAGTTAACGGCAAAACTGCTTAATAATCCACTTGAATATCAATTGCAAAGTGAGCAAGAAAGCACGATTCATCAACGGGTGATTACGGTTAATCGTCCGATGAAAACCGCATTATTGGCGCATCTGATTAAAGAACATCAGTGGTCACAGGCGTTGATCTTCGTGAGTGCTAAAAATACTTGTAATCACTTAGCGCAAAAGCTGTCTAAACGTGGGATCACAGCCGAAGTGTTCCATGGCGATAAAGCCCAAGGTGCGCGTACGCGGGTGCTCGATGGCTTTAAAAATGGTGAGATCAGTGTGTTAATTGCGACCGATATTGCCGCCCGTGGTATCGATATCGATAAACTGCCTGTGGTGATCAACTTTGATTTACCACGAAGCCCTGCAGATTATATGCATCGTATTGGCCGTAGTGGCCGCGCCGGTGAAGCAGGCTTGGCCGTGACCTTGATTTCCCATGAGGATTATCACCACTTTGGCGTGATAGAGAAAAAGAACAAACTTAAGTTAGTGCGTGAGCAAATTGTCGGTTTTGAAGCCGATGATGAAATGCCAGCCGAACTGTTAGAACAAGCTAAACCTGTCGCCAAGCCTGAAGGTATGGGTAAAAAAAAACGTAAACAGTTACCGCCTGCCAATGCTGAATTTTGGGGTAAAAAATCTTAAGTCGTTGGAAACAAGCTATTCTTAGCTTATCTCTGGCGTTCCTTGTCATCTCACTTGTCGTAGGTAAGGTTTATGCAACACTTATTCTGGTTAGTTGAAGGTAAAGTCGCAGGGCGCAGTGGCCCTAATAAAGATCCTTGGGATTTACAAGCGCTCAAAGAGGCCGGTATTGGTGCCATTCTGTCGGTCAATGGGGGCGAGGGCTGCGAGCCGAGTGCGTTTAAGCAGCTTGATTTACGTTACGAATGTATTCCCTTTTCGCGCAATGTGCCGCCCCAAGATGGGGATGTGGCGATTTGTGTCGCTCAGTTGCCCAAGGCACTCGCTTTTATTCAGCAATGTGAAGCCGATGAGCTGCCTGTAGTGATCCATTGTCGCTCTGGCAAGGATCGCACCAGTCTTATCATGGCCTATTACTTGATGGTCAATGGTGCAGCGCCATTACATGCTGTGAGCCAAGTTCGTAATATTCGCGATATCGCTTTTACTGCCGAAGGTTGGGATCAATTCGCCTTTGATGTCTTGTATGCATTGCAAGACTAAGTATTTGTCGGCGATTGGCGTCGAACCTATTAATAAATAGGTAATAATAGTTTCATTCGTTTGACCTTAGTCATCAAAATTTTACTGTGTTAAGGTTAAGCTATCCGAAGGTTGTTTTTAGTGAGTTATTTATCTAATTATGAAAAGTAAGGCAAGTCAGTCACAGGGATTACTACTGTTTCGGTTATCACAGACTCAAGTGTTTGCCTTAGGCACGTTGAAAGTGCGTGAGCTGGTGCCGTACACACAGCTAAGCAAAATTCCCCAATCTCATCCGACGATTCTTGGCGCTTCAACTATTCGTGGCCATACGATTCCTATCATAGATATGGCGGCTGCGATTGGTTATCGGCCGATAGCTCCTGAAGAGCGGGAAAAATGCTACATCATCATCACTGACTGTCAGCGGATGATCATTGGCTTTTTAGTGCGTGGTATCGATAAGATTATTGAATGTAATTGGCGCGATATTGAGGCGCCTTCTGCCAATTTGGGCAAGAATGCTTACTTGACTGGCGTGACCCGTTTTGAGGACCAGTTAGTACAATTGCTCGATGTTGAGTTATTGCTGTCGAAAATTTTCCCGAATAACCCACAGGCAAATCGGGCAATCTTGACCGATGTGCAGCGTGAGAAACTCAAACCCATGAATATCCTGTTAGTGGATGATTCTAAGGTGGCACGTAAGCAGTTATCCGACGCTCTTGATATGATCAACATCCCTTATCGAGTGACCGCCGACGGTAAAGAAGCCTTAGTCATGATGGAACAAGCGGCACTAGAGCATCACCCCATAGATATTCTGGTGAGTGATATTGAGATGCCGGGACTAGATGGTTATGAACTGGCGTTTGAGGTGCGTGATAATCCACTGACCGCCAAGGCATACATCATTTTACACACGTCTTTATCCAGCGAAATAAGCGTGAGTCAGGCCCACCAAGTGGGGGCAAATGAAGCGCTGACTAAGTTCGATGCCCACGAGTTGATTGATGCCATGTTGCGTGGTGCCGATTTAGCCATGAAGCAGCGCCAATAAGGCGCTTGTTAGTTTTTTGTATGCTTTTTGCGGGACAAGGGTAATTTAGTTAGCTTATTTCCCCGCAAAACTAGACAAGTCTAGTCACATCCTATAAAAACCTTATTGGCCTCATTTCCGAAGGTGCGCGTTGGGGATCTCAACCGAAATATAATAACGACAGGTTAAACCATGAAACAAGAATCATCATTATTAGCTAAGTTGGCTAATGGCAGTCTCGTATTACAAATCTTATTAGGGATTATCGCTGGTGTGGTGTTAGCGAGTTTTTCACCCGATAGCGCAAAAGATATCGCCTTCTTAGGCAGTTTATTTGTTGGAGCACTAAAAGCGATTGCTCCAATACTGGTATTTATCTTAGTAGCATCGTCGATTGCCAATCAAAAGAAAAATACGCAAACCAATATGCGCCCAATTGTGATCCTGTATTTATTGGGTACCTTTGCCGCGGCGTTAACTGCTGTGATTTTAAGCTCTATTTTCCCCACGACTTTAGTTTTGGTTGCTGGTGTGGAAGGTACAAGTCCTCCACAAGGTATTGGTGAAGTGATCCATACCTTATTATTTAAACTGGTTGATAATCCAGTGAATGCGTTAATGACGGGCAACTATATTGGTATTCTTGCTTGGGGTGTGGGTTTAGGTTTAGCCTTACATCATGCTAGCGATTCGACTAAGCAAGTATTTGCCGACATGAGCCACGGCATTTCGCAAATGGTGCATTTCATTATTCGTTTAGCACCTATTGGTATTTTTGGTTTAGTTGCTGCGACGTTTGCTGAAACCGGTTTTGCCGCAATTGCGGGTTATGCGCAGTTATTGGCTGTGTTATTAGGTGCGATGGCCATTATTGCGTTAATCGTTAATCCTTTAATTGTTTACGTGAAGATTAAACGTAATCCCTATCCGTTGGTATTTCGTTGTTTGCGTGAAAGTGGCGTGACGGCATTTTTTACCCGCTCGAGTGCGGCGAATATTCCGGTGAATATGGCGCTGTGTGAAAAATTAAATCTGCATGAAGACACTTACTCAGTCTCTATTCCCTTAGGTGCCACCATCAATATGGGCGGCGCGGCGATCACTATTACGGTATTGACCTTAGCTGCGGCGCATACCTTAGGCATTCAAGTCGATTTACTCACCGCATTGTTATTGAGCGTTGTAGCCGCTATTTCGGCTTGCGGCGCCTCGGGTGTAGCGGGTGGTTCATTACTGTTGATCCCACTGGCTTGTAGCTTGTTTGGTATTTCTAATGATGTCGCCATGCAAGTGGTCGCTGTCGGCTTTATTATTGGTGTGGTTCAAGATGCTGCCGAAACCGCATTGAACAGCTCAACTGACGTTATCTTTACCGCTGCTGCTTGTGAAGCTGCTGAGAATAAAGCTAAACTGAGTTAACGAGTGCTGTTATTCGTATTGAAAAGTATTATGGAAGCAGTCACTTAGGTGGCTGCTTTTTTTATGGGAGTCGTTATGATCTTTTTTGATTTTAGAGTGCGAGATGCTGCAAAGCCCTGGTATGGGATAAATGACACTGTGATGGGCGGTTTGTCCCGCAGTAAGATGACGGTGTCACCTTTAGGCTATGGAGAGTTTAGCGGCCATGTGTCACTGGCAAATGGCGGCGGGTTTGCTTCGGTGCGTTGTGAGTTTAACCCAATAGATGTCAGTGGGTTTACTGGGATCTATGTCGAACTTGATGGCGACCGACCTAAAGACTATAAAGTGAATTTAAAGGATGTCGACACCCCCCAAAGCACGGTTTATCAAGCGCCTATGCCCGCGCCCAGTCATCAAACGTTTGGCGTGAGTGGCGCTAGAGTCTTGAATTGGCAGCGGATAGAAATTCCCTTCAGTGACTTCTTGCCCCAATGTCGGGGTAAACCGATTTCCCGAGTGGCAATAGATTTAAGCCAAGTCTGCAGTCTAGGGTTAGTGATTGGTGCCCAGCAGAGTGGTGATTTTTCTTTGAAAATCAAAGAAATTGGCTACTATTAGCGTTTATAGTTGGTTTCTTATCATGAGTTTTTTGCCCCTAATTGCTTATCCCTAATTGCTTGCTATTGATGGTGCGGGCATCTCTAGGCTTCATTTAAGAAAAAGGATAAGGCCGAGGCACTTATCCTTATGGTGGGCAGGGCAAAGTTGTGAGTTTGGCGAAAGCTGCTACTTATGCGCCTACAATCCCTAAGGGTTTGGCCGTTTGCCACGCGCCGCGGGTAAAATCTGGGAAGGTGACTGAGTTACTGCGGTCATTGACTGAATGTTCACTTAAGATATTCACCACCGACCAAGACGCTGCATCGTACACATCCTGATCTAAGGCCTCGCCATTGCGCAGGCAATAAATCATGCGCCATAACATCACAAAATCCATGCCGCCGTGGCCGCCGTTAATCTCAGCTTCTTTGCCTATGCGTTGCCACAGAGGGTGATCATATTTGTCATACCACTTTTGCATGTCCATATCCCACTCGTGGTAACTTTGACCAAAGCCACCATTTTCGACGGCGATACGATTCGGGAAACCCGCAAACACGCCATTTGTCCCTTGGATTAAATTGTGGCGACTGTAAGGTCTTGGGCTCGTCGTGTCATGCTGCACCATGATGGTCCGGCCCTTAACTGTTTTAATCAGGCTGGTATTGATATCGCCATTGATGTACTTGAGCTGATTACGCTCATGATCGGCGGGGAATTCACGTTTAGTATAGAGCGCACGGCCAAGGGCTGGGGAACTCATCGAGGTTAGATAATCAAATCTATCACCGCGGTTGATGTTCATATACTGGGAAACTGGCCCTAAACCGTGGGTCGGGTACAAGTTACCGTTGCGCTTGGTATGCCAATAAGTTCGCCATGAGCCCGTCTTATGGTCGATTTCCTTCATCTGCCAGCGTAGCTCGTGGATATAAGCGGCTTCACCGTGGAGCAACTCACCAAACACACCTTGGCGTACCATGTTGAGAACCATAAGTTCTTCACGGCCGTAGTTGACGTTTTCCATCATCATGCAGTTTTTCTGAGTGCGTTCGGCGGTATCTACAATTTGCCAGCATTCCTCTACTGTGAGTGCTAACGGTACTTCGACAAAGGCATGTTTACCGCTTTCCATCGTCTCTATCGCCATAGGTGCGTGCCATTCCCATGGAGTAGAAATGATCACAATATCAATATCATCGCGGCTTAAGAGATCGCGATAGCTCAGGTCATTACCAGTATAGACTGCCGGTTTTGGCCGATTCTGTTTAACGATATGATCCACGGCTCTGTCCAGCACCGCTAGGTGAGTATCACAAATAGCTTTAAGTTCAACGCCTTCTAAATGACAGAATTGCTCGACATGGCTAAAGCCACGCTCGCCAACACCGATAAAGCCAACTCGAACCACGTCCATCTTGGGTGCTATGAGTCCGATAACGGATTTACCCGTTTGCGGTTTAGGGGCGACACTACTGGCGTAGGCGTTGAGGGCAATATTGGCTGTGACGAGTCCGGCGGTAGCTGCGCCCGCTGCTTTAAGAAAGTGACGACGATGAATGTTATGCATAGCGCTTCCTGCTTTATTTTTGTTTTGTAGGGATATTGAAATATCACTTGGTCTTATTTGTGCGGTAATTCACTTATGGGTTATATCAGAAACCCTATTAAAATTGGCAATAAAAGATGTAACAAACTCATTCATCTAGGAAGATAAGTCTTTTAGCTGCCTTTACTTTAGCGATAAGTAAATAGTGATAAAGATCGCGTTTTTATTTTTAGATTGAGCTACACTGCCGATTAATTAGTCAAAGGTATTTATCTTTTATATTTTAAATATTTAGCAAATTTAAATTAACCAAAAAATTACATTTGACGGGCGATTTGAAGTAATTTGCTGCTGTGGGGAGTAAAGAGTTAAATGGGTTCTATGCTTAATGTACTACCACAACTGACATTCACTTTAGGTGATTGGGTATTGCATAAGGATATCAGGATGTCTGGGATTGAAAAACGCCGTCGCCTTCATTGGCGGGAGACAGATATGCAAAATCGTGAAATTATAGGTCGTTGGTTAGATGGGCGTCCTTTATTGGGTGACAAAATTACCCTCTATAAAGAAGACGATAAATATTTTTTAGAAACTTGGTTTAGCGATGGCTGCCATAGTTTAGATGAAGTCTATATGACGCAAACCCCTGAGGGCCATAAGCTAGAGGATGTTGGTGGCAATTTCTTTGGTGAATTCTTTATCGTGACATCGTCGCAGCAATTACAATTTTGTAATGAGCAGGGCTGCTATTTCCAAGCGGAAAAATTAGCGGCTGATGTCGATTTTGGTCAAGGTATACGCGTCGCTTAAACGACGACAGTCGAATCAGTAAATAACTAAGGTCGCACGATAGCTAAGAGCTAAGTCGCGACCTTTTGCTTTTATGGAATTGTAACGAGTGGCTTAAGTTATTCAGTAAATGGATGTTTGCTGCTAAAAAACAGCGATTTACCCGAATAGGGATGGGTCAAACTTAAGCTTTGTGCATGTAAACATAAACGCGGTTTGGCCTTGATAACCTCGGCATCACCATAAAACTCATCACCCAAAATCGCATGGCCTAGGGCAAGCATATGCACACGCAATTGATGGGTGCGGCCTGTTTCTGGCGAAAGCTCGACTAAGGTGCTGTTTTCTCGGCGCTCTAATACACGGTAGTGAGTGAGGGCGCTTTTGCCGCCAGTCTCTCCCGCCTGTAGCGTTTTTTGATAGGGCGGATGTTCAGTGTCTGGCACTATCGCGAGGTCAATAATCCCCTGATCTTGCAGCACATGTCCCATCACTTCGGCAATATAGACTTTCTTACTCTGTCTATCTTGAAACTGTGTTTTTAAATGCGACTCCGCTTTTTTATTACGGGCGAACACCATAATGCCCGAGGTCGCGCAGTCGAGCCTATGCACTAAAATCGTTTCTGGATAAAGGGCTTGTAAGCGGGTTAACGCGCAATCGAAGGTGTGAGCTGCTCGACCCGGATTAGATAATAATCCCGAAGGTTTATTGATGATAATCAGATCTCTATCTTTATAGCGTATGTCTAGCCAAGGAACAGCTGGGGGTTGGTAATCAAATATCTGCATCTTGTCCTCATTTTTGCACGGCCATACTAGCAAAATTTACGCAGGCACACAGCATAATCTCATGCTTGCTTATTCTTAGAGGGGGGAGGGCAAATATTCTGCAGGCGTCTTACGGCTCCAAATACGGGTATAAGCCATTAGTTGCGGATAAAAAGTGCGGAACGCGGTTTCGATTTCTATCTGCATTTTATTGACGACTTTATGGGCATCTTTAAACAGTGCGGCTTGCGGATGCTGTTTGGCCACTTGTGCTAAGGCTTGTTGTAATCCTTTTTCGGTGGTGTAGCTGCCTAGCCAATCGGCGCTGCGCATTGTGGGCAAGAGTGTAAATAATGCCTCTGGATGGTATGGATCAACGCCTTGCGTGGCGAAAGCATCTAACGCGTCATAGGCCTTGCTGCTGAATTCATCCAAGGGTTGGTGGTGATATTCTTCCCAATAGTAAGCTAAATAGTGATCGAAACTCACCGCCATGAGTTCTGCTGCTATGCTTCTTAAGGGCGCAGGGAAAGCTTCCATTAATTCAATCGTCAATTCATGGCTGGCGCAGAGGGTATTAATCTCTTGGTTTAGCCATAAAGCTTGGCGTAACTCCATTGGGGCTTGCGCAATTGGCGCTTGAATATAGTTACCTGCTACGTTGGCAGCAAGGTGGGTTTTACTGATGTCGGCGAGATGTAAGTGTGTAAGAAAGTTCATTATTTGTGCTTGGTTAACCACGTCGGTTCACGGTATCATGCACAAGCGCGCTTAGGAAAGCGCCGAAGCTAAAAATGCAGTATTTTTTCACTTTTTATTGATAATAACATTTGATTCGCCGTGAATAATTATGGCTGACTTAAACGTTGACATAGTAATCGATAAGGGAAAGTGAAATAAAATCAATAACCTTTTTTAGGATCATGGATGATGTGGAACTGGTTCACCAAAATGCTTGGTAAAGACGAGCAGCAGAAGCGCAAAAAAGTGCTAATAGAAATCCCCTTTGAACAACACCGTTTCAGCATGGATGACTTTAGTCGCTCGCGGCTAAAATTCGATGCCGATGACAATCAGCCCCAAGATGGCATCAATCCAGTGGAACCCGAGCAAGAAGTGGGCACTGGCAATAAGTAATCTTGATCTTATTGGCCTCTAACCATAGACTAGCCGCCGTTCTAAGCTATCTAGAGGCCAATATGCGCGTTGCAGACTTTTCTTTCGATCTCCCCGATGAGCTGATCGCTCGTTATCCTATGGCGCAGCGTAATGCATCTCGTCTGTTAACCTTAGACGGCAACTCTGGCGCGTTAGGCGACAAACAGTTTACCGATTTGCTGGGGATGATTAATCCCGGTGATTTAATGGTGTTCAACAATACCCGAGTGATCCCCGCGCGCATGTTTGGTCAAAAGGCCAGTGGTGGCAAGTTAGAAATTTTAGTTGAGCGTATGCTTGATGATAAGCGCATCCTCGCCCATGTTCGCAGCTCTAAATCCCCGAAAGTGGATTCGTTAATCCATCTCGACGGTGGCTATCAAATGAAGATGGTCGCCCGCCACGATACCTTGTTTGAACTTGAGTTGTTATCAGAGTTAACCATCTTAGAAGTGCTTGAAGCAGTAGGGCACATGCCTTTGCCTCCTTATATCGATAGACCCGATGAAGATGCCGACAAAGAGCGCTATCAAACCGTGTATAACCAAAACCCTGGTGCAGTTGCTGCGCCAACGGCGGGTTTGCATTTTGACGATGCCATGCTTGATGCATTAAAAGCCAAGGGCGTGAATGTCGCGTTTGTGACCTTGCATGTGGGCGCGGGAACATTTCAGCCAGTGCGTGTCGATACTATTCTTGAACACAAGATGCATTCCGAGTGGGCGAATGTGCCGCAGGATGTGGTTGATTTAATCGCGCAAACCAAAGCTGCGGGTAAACGTGTGGTGGCCGTAGGGACGACGTCAGTGCGCTCCTTAGAAAGTGCGGCACGCGCAAGCCTTGGCGAGCTCAAAGCTTTTAGCGGCGATACCGATATCTTTATTTACCCAGGTTATGAATTCCAAGTGGTCGATGCTATGGTGACAAATTTTCATCTACCTGAATCAACTTTGATCATGTTAGTGAGTGCTTTTGCCGGTTTTGATCATGTTATGGCGGCGTATCAACATGCTATCACGCAAAAATATCGCTTCTTTAGCTATGGCGATGCGATGTTTGTGACGAAAAAAGCCCACTAGACCAAGATTTTGTTTTAAAATAGCCGCCCAAAGTGAGATGGTGCGGCAATTTTTTTCGTTAAAAGATTGAACCTTTTAACGCTGTCCCCATCTCTATTGTTAATCAAAATGGCATTAGCCATTAAAAATGTAGTCAGACTGTTTATCTGGCGAGGTGAATTATGAAATTTGAATTAGACACTACCGACGGGCGTGCGCGCCGTGGTCGGTTAATTTTTGATCGTGGCACAGTAGAAACCCCCGCTTTTATGCCGGTAGGAACCTACGGCACAGTGAAAGGCATGACACCGGAAGAAGTACGTGCCACTGGCGCGGATATTTTGCTCGGTAACACTTTCCATTTATGGTTGCGCCCAGGCGAAGAAATCATGCGTAAGCACGGTGACTTGCATGACTTTATGAACTGGCAGCGTCCTATTTTAACGGACTCGGGCGGTTTCCAAGTGTTTAGTCTTGGCGATATCCGTAAGATCACCGAAGAAGGTGTGCATTTCCGTTCGCCTATAAATGGTGAGAAAATCTTCTTAGATCCTGAAAAATCAATGCAAATTCAAGATGCATTGGGCAGTGATGTGGTGATGATTTTTGACGAATGTACCCCGTATCCTGCCACTGAAGATGAAGCGCGCAAGTCAATGCAGATGTCTTTGCGTTGGGCAAGACGTTCGCGTGATGAATTTGACCGTTTAGAGAACCCTAACTCACTCTTCGGTATTATTCAGGGCGGTGTGTATGAAGATTTACGCGACGAAAGCTTAAAAGGCTTAGTCGATATTGGTTTCGACGGTTATGCCGTCGGTGGTTTGGCCGTAGGTGAGCCTAAAGCAGATATGCATCGCATTCTTGAGCATATTTGCCCGCAAATTCCTGCAGACAAACCTCGCTATCTGATGGGGGTCGGTAAACCAGAAGATTTAGTTGAAGGTGTACGTCGTGGTGTTGACATGTTTGACTGTGTGATGCCAACCCGTAATGCCCGCAACGGTCATCTGTTTACGAGTGAAGGTGTGATCAAAATACGCAATGCGCGTCATAGAGATGACACGTCACCACTTGATACTAAGTGTGATTGTTATACCTGTAAAAATTATTCACGGGCGTATCTTTACCACTTAGATCGTTGTAATGAGATTCTGGGTGCGCGTTTAAACACCATTCACAACTTGAGATACTATCAAATGTTAATGGAAGGTTTGCGCGGTGCGATTGAGACGGGTACATTAGACGCCTTTGTGGCGGACTTCTATACCAGTCAAGGTCGCGAAGTACCAGAGTTAGTCGATTGATTTTTTGCTAATAAGAAGAGAAAAACTATGTTTATTTCAAATGCATATGCAAGCGCTGCCGGCGCACCACAAGGTGGCGGCACGATGGAACTGATTTTCATGCTGGCGATTTTCGGCCTGATTTTCTATTTCATGATTTTCCGTCCGCAATCAAAACGCGTTAAAGAGCACAAAAATCTAATGTCTTCATTAGGCAAAGGCGATGAAGTGTTAACCAGTGGTGGGATTTTAGGCAAGATTGCAAAAATCAGCGACGAAAGCGATTACGTGTTACTGAGCTTGAACGACACAACACAAATCACGATCAAAAAAGACTATATTGCAGCTGTATTGCCTAAGGGCTCTATCCAGTCGTTGTAAGCCAAGAGGGCTCAGGCGTGTTAAATAAATACCCAATGTGGAAAAACATTATGGTGATGCTCGTCATCGCCATAGGTTGTTTCTATGCCGTACCTAACCTTTTTGGTGAAGATCACGCGGTGCAAGTGGTGGCGACTCGAGGTGCTGAAGTAACAGCATCTACCCAAGCCAGTGTGAACGAGCTGTTAGCCAGTAAGAGCATTGCGGTAAAGCGCTCTGAGCTTGAAAAAGGTCAGTTGTTGGTCCGTTTGCAAAATGCGGATCAACAGCTACTGGCTAAAGAACTGATTGCTGACAGCTTAGGTGATAAGTTTACTGTGGCACTTAACTTAGCGCCTGCGACGCCTAAGTGGCTCGAGTCCATGGGCGGTAGCCCAATGAAGCTTGGTCTTGACCTTCGCGGTGGTGTGCATTTCCTCATGGAAGTGGACATGGGCGAAGCGATTCGTAAGATGGAAGAAGCTAAAGTCGCTGATTTCCGTTCACAATTACGTGAAGAAACCATTCGTTATGCTGGTATTCGTGTTAATGCCACTGGAATTGAAATCAAGTTCCGTGATGCTGAAAACTTAGCGACTGCCGAGCGTTTTCTTAAGACTCGCAATCAAGATATGGTGTTCACCGATGCTAGCCGTGGCGAAGATTTCGCGCTGCAAGCTGTGATGAGTGAAGCTTATCTAAAGCAGATTAAAGAAGAAGCACTGCAACAAAACATTACTACCATTCGTAACCGTGTTAACGAGTTAGGTGTGGCTGAGCCTGTAGTACAACGTCAAGGCGCCGAGCGCATTATCGTTGAGCTGCCAGGTGTGCAAGATACGGCTCGTGCTAAGGAAATCTTAGGTGCAACCGCATCAATTGAATTCCACATGGTGGATGACAAAGCCGATCCGAATGCTGCGCAATCAGGCCGTGTACCTGCGGGTTCTGAAGTGTATCAGCGCCGCGAAGGTGGCACTGTGATATTGAAGAAAGAAGTGATGTTGACGGGTGATCATATCACTGGCGCACAACCTAGCTTTGACCAGTACAGTCGTCCTCAGGTCAGTATCAACCTCGACGCTAAAGGCGGTACCATTTTCTCTGACGTGACCAAAGACAACATAGGCAAGCCTATGGCGACTTTGTTCATCGAGTATAAAGACAGTGGTGAACGCAATGCCGATGGCAGCGTTAAGATGCTGAAAATTGAAGAAGTAATTTCGGTTGCTACTATTCAAGCACGTTTAGGCCGTAACTTTGTGATCACTGGCTTAAGTCATGGTGAAGCACAAAACCTTGCGCTATTACTGCGTGCGGGTGCCTTGATTGCCCCTGTATCAATTGTTGAAGAACGTACCATTGGTCCAAGCTTAGGTGCTGAAAACATTCAAAGCGGTGTGCAAGCTATGGTATGGGGTATGGCAGTTGTCTTACTCTTTATGTTGGTTTACTACCGTAGCTTTGGGCTTATTGCTAACCTGGCTTTAACCGCAAACTTAGTCATGGTTGTGGGCGTTATGTCTATGATCCCTGGCGCTGTGTTAACCCTACCCGGTATTGCCGGTATGGTGTTGACGGTCGGTATGGCGGTTGACGGCAACGTGCTGATTTATGAGCGTATTCGTGAAGAGCTTCGTGCAGGACGTAGCGTACAGCAGGCAATCCATGAAGGTTATGGTAATGCTTTCTCAACTATCGCCGATGCGAACATCACCACCTTCATCACTGCGCTCATTTTGTTTGCCGTAGGTACTGGTGCGATTAAAGGCTTCGCTGTGACCTTAATGATAGGTATTGCGACTTCTATGTTTACCGCCATCGTGGGTACTCGCTCAATCGTTAACGCGATTTGGGGTGGTAAGCGCGTGAAGACTCTGTCTATCTAAGGGGAAGTGACAATGATTGAAGTTTTATCCTTAAAACATACAGTAAACTTCCTCCGCCATGCACTGCCTATTAGCATTATGTCGGCAGTGTTAGTGCTGGGCTCGCTGGTATCGCTCGCAACTAATGGCGTTAACTGGGGTCTTGATTTCACTGGCGGTACTGTTGTTGAAATGGAGTTTACTCAGCCGGTTGATTTGAATGCGCTGCGTGTGCAACTGACGACGCCAGATTCCGAAGGTGCGATCGTGCAAAACTTCGGTTCTAGCCGTGACGTACTTGTACGTTTACAGGTGAAAGAAGGCGTTAAGAGTGATGTGCAGGTTAAGTCTATCATGGAAGCCGCGCAGAAAGTTGACCCACAAGTGCAGCAGAAGCGTGTTGAGTTTGTTGGCCCACAAGTGGGTAAAGAACTGGCAGAGCAAGGTGCATTGGCGGTATTAGTTGCGCTGATTTGTATCATGATCTATGTGTCGTTTCGTTTCGAATGGCGCTTAGCGTTTGGTTCTGTAGCGGCACTGGCGCACGATGTCATCGTGACCTTAGGGGTGTTTTCGTTATTTCAATTGGAATTTGACTTGACCGTATTGGCGGGCTTGTTGACTGTGGTGGGTTACTCACTTAACGATACTATCGTGGTATTTGACCGTATCCGTGAGAACTTCCTTAAGCTGCGTAAGAGCGATCCTGAAGAAATAGTTAACATTTCAATCAGTCAAACTATGAGCCGTACCATTATTACAACGGGCACGACTTTGGTGACTGTTGTGGCCTTGTTCCTTAAGGGCGGCACTATGATCCATGGCTTTGCGACTGCATTGCTGTTGGGGATTTTTGTGGGTACTTATTCCTCTATCTATGTGGCGAGCTTCTTGGCCGTTAAACTGGGTATCAATCGTGAACACATGATGCCAGTTGAGATTGAGAAAGAAGGCGCAGATCAACCTCCTATGATGCCTTAAAGGTTAATTTGGAGTTAAAAAGCCACCGACGAGGTGGCTTTTTTTGCATCAATTTTTTGAGGCGTATCTGACATTCTGCTAGCAAACTCACAAAGTTATAGTCAGTTATGCTGTAAAAAGTGAATGTTAATTTATTTAACAACTGATGTAAAAATCAGCGCTCGACAGCCTCGGCTATTTAGCAGTAGGATGTCGGCAACCCATATTCTAGAGAGTTGTAGCCGTAGGATGTCGCATGGAAGAACGTAAAGTGTTAGTTGCTGGTGGTAATTTATTGCAGGCCCACACATGGAAAGGTTTATTGGAGGCCTGTGGCATTCATGTTGAACTCAGAGGTGAAGCGTTATTAGGCGGCATTGGTGAACTCCCTACTGGGATGCAAAACGTCGAGTTATGGGTAGGTGAGTCCCAATACGCGTCGGCACAAGTTCAATTGAATGCGTTGGATGTTGAAAGTCCGCAATGGCAGTGTGTGCAATGCCATGAGACTAATGAAGGCAGTTTTGAGCTTTGCTGGCAATGTAGCTCAGAGCGCAGCGAGAGCCACAACTAGTCTTTCACTGGCAACTTTCTCAGCTTTGCGGTGAGGCTGAAAGATTGCGTCTGCAGGATGAGAAGATTACACTTTGCTGATAAGCTGACATTCATTATGTCATTCAATATCTTATCTAGGAGTTAGTGATGCAGCATCCCAATGCATTTTCCGCCCTTGTTGACGCTATTCTGCCTAATATCACCGAAGTGACAATCGAAGCTTATCAGGCCGATGACCGCTGGCACCTTGTTGATGTGCGTGAGGATCGTGAGTGGCTGCAAGATCATTTACCCCAAGCGAAACATTTAAGCAGGGGTATTTTAGAGCGTGATATTGAAGCGCGTTTTCCCGATAAAAATACCCCCATATTACTCTACTGCGCGGGTGGTGCGCGCTCCGCCTTGGCTGCTCATAATCTGCAACTTATGGGTTACACCCACGTTGCCTCTATGATTGGTGGCTATAAGGGCTGGATACAGCGTCAACTACCAGTGGTGCAGGACTAAGCGTTCAGGATCTCATCTAATGCAATATTTCCCCTTGTTTGTCGATACGGTTAACTTAAATGTCCTGCTGGTGGGCGCGGGCGATGTGGCGAGCCGTAAGTTAGCACTGCTGACACGTACTGAAGCCAATATCCACGTGGTAGCGCCAGAGGTGAACCCTGAGGTGCAACGTTATGCAGATGCTGGCCGCATTTTGTTATCCCAGCGTGAAGTCGTCCATGCCGACATTCAAAATTATGATTTGGTGTATTTAGCTACGGCAAACGACAGTCTTAATGCCGAGTTAGCGACCTTAGCTACCGCGCGTGGTATCTGGGTTAATGCTGTTGATAATCCCGCCTTTTGCCGCTTCATCACTCCTTCTATTGTGGATCGAGGTCGTTTAATGGTCGCGATCAGCACTGCGGGCGCTGCACCGGTATTTGCACGCACGATTCGCTCGCGTTTAGAATCTAGCCTACCGCAGTCACTCAAACCGTTATTCGATTTTGTCGCCGATAGACGCGTCGAAGTACAAGATAAACTCGATTCAACCTCGAAACGCCGCTTATTTTGGGAGCGTTTTTTCGATACCAATGGCGACCGTTTCGATAGTCGTACCACCGAGCATTACCATAATGCGTTTAATAACTTAGTCAGCCGCGGCGAAATCCTTTTGTTGGATGATGCAACGTCTGTGGACTTATTGCCGCTCGCCGCCATGCCATTATTACAGCGCCTCGATTGGATATACAGCCAAGGGGATTTGAGCGTCGAACTCACTGAACTTGTTCGCCGCGACGCAGATCGCGGTTTTTTACCCGCATTCAGTGAATTGAGTCAACAGTATGAGCTGGGTACGCGCATGCTACTGGTAGCGGATACGCAAAAAATCAGCTTGTTGAAAGCCCATTTTCCCATGGCTAAACATCTGCGACCCGGAGCGATTTAATTTCTTACCGATTCAGCCTTGGGTTCGATTTAACCTTCTGTTCGATTGCACGTTTTGTTCGATTTCATGGGCGTATTCTATTGTTCGTTTGAGCTAATGCCGAGTCTCAGGTAGACTCGGCAGCCTTATTTTAGGATTTCGCTGTTTCAGGATTTCACTCTGCATTTAGGATGACTATGGCCCTCAAGGCGACCGTGTTTAAAGTCAATTTACAGATAGCCGATATGGATCGGAATTATTACCAAGACCATCAATTGACGCTTGCCCAGCATCCTTCCGAAACCGATGGCCGCATGATGGTGCGTTTACTCGCGTTTATTGTGAATGCCAGCGAAACCTTAAGTTTTAGTAAAGGTCTGTGCGTCGATGACGAGCCAGAGCTATGGGACAAAACCCTATCCGGTGAAATTGATCTGTGGGTTGAGTTTGGTCAGGCCGATGAAAAATGGCTGCGAAAGGCCAGCGGCCGTGCCAAAGTCGTGCAGCTTTTTACCTATGGTGGTCGCAGTGTACCGATTTGGTGGAAACAGAATCAGCAAGCGTTAGAGCGTTATCAGAATTTAAAAGTGTGGAATATTGCCGAAGAGTCCGTCACGGCGATGGAAGCCTTTGTTGGGCGTAATATGGCATTGCAAGTTTCGATTAGTGAAGGCCAAATTTGGTTATCGGATAATGAAACCAGCGTGTTGATTGAACCTGAAATCCTCAAAGATATTGAATAACATGTTTTGTAAAAAAAGAGCCTGCAATTGCAGGCTCTTTCCGTTTATCACTTTTAAGTATCAGTAAGAGTATCGATTTTGATTTATTTGAAGCTCAGTTCCCAGCTATCGATATAACCAGCATCACCACGGCCACTGTCTACGGCTTTTAACTTCCATACGCCGTTCGAATTCGCACCTGTCATATCTGCGGTATAGCTCTTATTGATATTGTCTGCACCAAGACCTGTGTTGTTATGCAGGGTAACCGTTTTTCCTGAAGGGCTGATCAGCTGCACTTTTAAGTCACCAATGTAAGGGTGGACTATGTTCACGACTGCAGTCACAGTACCTGAATCACCTGTGCGAGTAACCGTGATTGGGCTAGTGATCCCCGCCGCTTTGTTATCAGGAATATTATAGTTATCAGTATTGCTATAGCTCGTTGGCGTACCGCCGCCATTAGACGCTGTGTAGCTCGCCGTTAACGACACACCAGTGAAAGCCGAATCGCCTTTCACCATGGCATAGTAAGTGCCTGATTGTACGTTGGTGATTGGACAAGACTCACTATTGCCACTTTTATACGGACGGCAATCGTAATTAGTGGTGGTTGGCGCCGCGCCATATTGCACATACAAGTCCGCATCACCTGTGCCACCGTTCATCACAAAGCCTAGGTTAGTTGCATCTGCTGGAACTTCAAATGAAAAATGTAATTCTTCACCTGTTGCGCCTGCTAAACCTGTTTTCGCCACACCGTTCACGAGAACACTATCGCCCGGTTCGGTTGGATCGACAGGACCCGTTGGACCAGTACAAGATGCGTCTAGGAAGGCTTTTGCTGCAACTGCATTAACTAAACCATAGCCATAGTAGTTGTCACGACCCGCAGTACCAAGATCTTCGGCTGTCATTTTCAATGCGTTACGGACTTGCGCCGCACTACATTCTGGGTGGTAGCTCCACACTAAGGTCGCAACACCTGACACATGCGGTGTCGCCATAGATGTACCGTTGTAGTACTCGTAATCTTTATTGCCTTGGTTGCTGACAGTGACTGTGGCGCCCAGTTGATTGCGCAGTGCTAAGCCTGTTGCACGATCAACAGATACAGAAACCATATTGATTTCGTTGTTAGCATCCACAAGGAAGGGGTTTTGTAAGCCGGGTAATGCCGCGTTACTGTAAACAATCGTCGCACTGGCACCCGCATTCTTACAGGCTTTAGCTGCGTTAATTTCAGGGTAGCTAGTGCCTTGATTACCAACACGTTCCACTAAACAAATCTTATTGGTCATGTTGCCGCAGTTGAAGCTTGTGCCGCTAACGGTACATTCTGCCAAAGTTGCAGTGCTGGTACCGTTAAATGGTGCGGGGACATAGCTGCCACCAGAGGATATCAGGCGATTGTGCGGCACGACACCTGAGTCAAAGTAAGACTGACTGCCGATAGTGATATCGGCTAAACGGCCTTCGCCACGGGTAACAGTCGATAGAACGGCTTCACCAGGGCCTGATATTTCCACTTGGTTAGTGTATTGGGAGAATGCTGAGTGGTCTTTATGGTTATCCACAGAGGCGACAGACATGACGCCATCGTAGGATGCTGGGTAGCTGTGAGTGCTATTCCCCGCGTTACCCGCAGCAGCAATCAGGAGAACACCATTATTATAGTGGGCGGCCAGAGCGTTACGCTCAGTGGTACTAGAACCTGAACCACCTAAACTCATAGTGACAACATTGGCGCCGTTGGTGACACAAGTGTCTACGGCAGCGACTAAGGATGAAGAGTAGCCCCAGCCAGATTCATTAAACACTTTGATCACATGAATATTGGCATTTTGATTTGGCATAACGCCGATCACGCCATCATTGTTGGCAATCGCCGCAATCGTCCCCGCAACGTGGGTACCGTGGGCGTTATTATTGCCCGGCTCAAACCAGTTACCCGTGCCTGAGTTATTGGTCCCTGTGACATTATTGCCACCTAAGTCGCTGTGACTACGGTCGTAGCCTGAGTCGATAATACAAATAGTGCGGTTGCCCGCTTGGCTGTCGCTTAGCTGGGTTGCTCCCACAAAAGTTTGGCCCCAAGGCGTACTTTCACTTAGAAAGCGGCGTGGCATATCTTCTTCGACATATTCCACATCAGCACGAGTTTTTAAGGCATTGATCCCTTTGGCATCGAGTTTCACCGAGTAACTGTTACTGCGGCCGATACGCTTCATTTCCTTCGCTTGTACTTTATTTAATGCGGTATGTTGGGCACTGATTTCAGCCATTTGTGGCTGATAATTCATTGTGGTTGGTAGCGTATCTGTTGTCGCGTCATTGAGTGACTGCAGATCACTCGTTGATTGCACACTATTGGCTGACATGATGGCCGCGGCATCAGTGTTTTTAAACTTCACAATGTAACGCTTTGGCAGTGGGGAGGTTTGTGCTTGTAATGCTGCGGCAAAACCTGGGGCTTGTGGTGCTGCTTGTACACCGGCTGAGATCGCAATAGCTAAGCTTGAAAGGCTTAACGCTATTTTAGTGGTTCTGTTGATTGTCATGTTCTTCTTCCATGGTCAATTTAGTGTTAATCATTATTATTTTATGTTTCATAAGAATAACTACGACTCAGATGCTACTCGGTTAGTGAATTTATCTGCGACCACAGTATTTGTAAATGATTTGTTAACAGTATGGCGGTTGGTAAGTATTTAGATTTAATAGGCATTTATAGTGCATATAAATTCAAATTGTAACGAGTTGTAACCAAATTCTATTAAAATATTTGTTTTTTTATGTGATAAACGTGAATAAGTGAATGCGAATTTACGACTTCATATACGGGTTTTTGATTGATTTTGCTGTTAGCAATGCATTGAAATTTATATATATATTTTTTTGTAATTAAAAATAACAAAAACAAACTTTAAGTTTTCATCATAATGATAAGATTTTCTCAAGTGATTGATTATGCGAAATTGTTGCAAAAGACTGTCAATAGGGTGGCAGTTGCCAATGGATTGACGACGGCTAATATCTCGGTCAGTTTGAAATAACTGGATTGCAACATTGTACTTTAAAGTACGTTGGTAAGACGTTTAGCTATTTGGGCTTTATGTACCGTGTTACTAAGTATTTTTGAATATCAATATTTTGCATAGGTAATCTTAGGTATTTTGAGATCCACAATCGTCCGTTATAGCACTGCTCTATTATTTGTTTGTTATGGCTAATAAGTTCATTTAATCGTTATAAGACTTCTGAAAGTGATAAAACGGTGGATGAATATCACTGCTTAGTGGCATAGCAAAAAAATTAAATTTCCAAGCTTATGATACAGATGATTCCGTAACAAATAGATTAATGTGTTGAGCACAACTTTTTGCGTATTGAGAGCCATATTTTATTTATGGATAAGGAAGGTTAAGTATTGTATGGCCACTTCAGTTTCCATCGTTTCAGGATGATACTCGTGGTGAACGTTAATAATTTTTTTGATCCAATGCAGGTAGTTTTTTCAGTTCTAATCTCTAATCCTGCATACGCATTTATTCTTGAATTAGGTGTAGAAACGGGTTTTTTATATTCATGATATCCGATTTTTTATACTGTTTATTTGCGCTAAATTAATGACTTTGATCAAGTTTCAAAGGAAAAAATAAAAATACTAGTGCACCTGTGCCATCCTTACATTCGATTAACATTTATGACAAATAACTTATGTTTTACAGCTTGAAACAATAGGTTTGGAACCCGCACATGCGCGTTTTGTCGGATGTTATATTTTAGGAAGCTGATAACTAATATGTAGTTAAAAATACGCATTTTTACTGGCCTTAAAGACTGCATAGGTCTCATGGGATAAACGCGTATGAGTACTTTACAAGATGTCTGCTTGCTATTTTACTCTTCAAACTTGAAAGGAAATCATATGCGACATAAAAATGTGTTTAGCCTGTTTTTGGTCGGAACGCTCTTTATCTGCGGTGACACTTTAGCAGCAGGTGGCGGAGGCGTGCTGGTAGACCCTGGTGCCATGGAAGGTAAGCATTTCGATCCCAAAGGTAAAATGCCGTCGACGTTTACGGTCGAACTGCAGAATGGCCTACGCAAGACCCTGCCTTTTGAAGATAAGCGTGATTTCGAGGAAGCCAAGAAGGGCTTCATTGTCGCGCCATCCTATAAGCAAATTATGGCCGAGGCTGGCAACGTGGCTTGGGATATGGGTAGTTACGAATACCTACTGCAGGGTAAGGATTTCGATAGCATCCACCCTTCGTTGCAACGCCAGGCCATCTTGAACATGGCTTATGGCCTTTATGAGGTGGTTCCGGGCAAGATTTATCAGGTCCGTGGTTTCGATCTTGCCAACATCAGTTTTATCAAGGGCGACACGGGTTGGATCGTGTTTGATCCGCTGACAGCGAAGGAAACTGCCGCAGCAGCGTTGAAGTTAATCAACGAAAAACTCGGTCCTCGGCCAGTAGTCGCGGTGATCTATTCGCACTCACATCTGGACCATTACGGTGGTGTACGCGGTGTAATTGACGAGGCTGATGTCAAGAGTGGCAAGGTGCAAGTGATCGCGCCGAGTGGCTTTATGGAACATGCTGTTTCCGAGAACGTTTACGCAGGCAATGCAATGATCCGCCGTTCATTCTTTCAATACGGCGTGCTACTTCCACGTAGCCCGTTTGGTCATGTTGATCAATCAATTGGGAAAAATACCGCTTCGGGTAATACAGGTCTAATTCAACCGTCACGCTATATAGAAAAAGACTTCGAGACGCTGACCGTCGATGGGGTCATTATGGAGTTCCAAAGTACTCCTGGCACCGAAGCGCCTGCTGAAATGAATACTTGGTTCCCGCAGCTAAAAGCGTTTTGGGCTGCAGAGAACATCACCGGTACCATACACAATATTTACACCCTGCGTGGCGCATTAGTGCGTGATGCACTGGCTTGGTCCAAGCACATCAATGTGGCACTGTATCGTTACGGTATTGAGGCCGAATACATGTTCGCTGCACATAGTTGGCCACGTTGGGGTAACGGACGCATACAGGAAATAATGCGCACCCAGCGTGATGCTTATGGTCACCTTAACAACAACGTACTGCACCATGCGAACAAAGGTGTGACGATAAACGAAATCCACAACGTCTATAAACAACCTAAGAGCCTGCAAGTACAGTGGGCGGCCCATAGCTACCACGGTTCTATCGAGCATAACAGCCGTGCTGTGATGAACAGGTACCTTGGTTACTGGGATGCAAACCCCGCGACTCTGATGCCGCTTTCACCCAGAGAATCAGCACCGCTTTATGTCGAGATGATGGGTGGCGCTAAGAAGATAATGACTAAGGGTAAGCAACTGCAGGATCAGGGCAAGTATTTCGAAGCTGTTGAGATCCTCAATAAATTAGTCTATGCCGAACCTGAGAATGTTTCTGCCAAAGACTTGTTGGCAGATGTCTATGAGCAGATAGGCTATCAGAAGGAAAGCCCGAGCGTGCGTAACAGCTTCCTGGCTGCAGCCTATGAACTGCGCCATGGTCTGCCAAGTGGTGTACCACCCAAATCTAGCGGTCCGGATACCATTCGCGGTATGACCACCGAGCTTTGGTTGAATTTTATGGGTATCAGCATGGATAGCACCAAAGTGGAGGGAGTCAAGGCAGTCATTAATCTGATCACGCCTGATAATGGTGAGATGTTTATCGTTGAGCTAAGCAATTCAACACTGACGAACATCAAGGGACAGTTGGCTAAGAATCCGGATCTGACTATTAGAGTCAACCGTGTAGACCTAGAAACCGTTATGGGGGGGAAAGCAACATTTGACCAGTTGATTAAGGAAGGTAAAGCTAAGCTTGAAGGTGACCGCAAGCCGTTTGATTTGCTGCGGAGTTCTTTGGTTAGATTTACTCCTAGTTTTGAACTATTGCCTGGTACCAAGGCAGTTAAACCTCATCAAGATCTTGTTAAAGACCCGTTTGAAGTTCAAGAGCCCGGTAATACTTCGGGGGGCTAATGCGTCTTTTCTCTCATCCTTTTGCAAGAATGTAGAGCGTTGAGGTTCACTTCCCCTGCTTACAATAGGTTGCAGCGGTGTCAATACGCCAGTGCTGCAACCTTAAGGTGATTTATTTTTGTGCCAACTGCAGGTTAACGACATCTTTTTGTGTTTTTAAATCTGCCACTCATTTTTAGGATGGATTATGTGTCTCTTCAAAAATGATTGTGGGTAGGTGCTTACTTATTTACCTCTGCTTAATTTCGATATTCTATTTAGACAATAAAAAAGCGCCCTAGGGCGCTTTTAGCCGTTAAGCCTTGAATGGCTAGAGCGAGGTGAGAGTACTAAAGTGATTTATCTTTACTTCCCCACACTAGAGCCAATTTGATGGTAGTAAATTACTTAGCGGGTGTTTTTTGCGCCTCAATTAAGGTGGAGTAACCGCCACCATTATAGGTTTGGGTGTATCCGGCAGCGACTAAGGCTTCGGTCGCAATACTGCTACGACGACCGCTGCGGCAATACAAGACGACGGGAGCATCTTTGGCGATGCCACGCTTAGCAAACTCCTCTGTCACTTGCTCAAAGGGAATATTGACCGCATTCGCTAAATGACCTTCGGCAAATTCTTCAGGCGTTCTAACATCGAGCACCATAGCGCCTGCGGCAATTTTATCCCATGCTATTGCAGGATCTTGGTCGGCGGCGCTGGCTATCATGGGCATTAGCAGTAGTGGCATGAGTACCAGTGATTGTAAGCTTAATAGGGCTAAGCGCATTAGGCTTTGGCCACGGGTTACGAGGTTGTGGGTCACTTTATCTCTCCTTGACGGCTTTTTGGCACGCTTGTATTAGGCCAAGCGTGTACTTGCTCACCTAACTCTTATCTCTTATTTTAACTCTTAAGCAGTGACTGTATGTGGCTTAGCTTTGTTTAGCAATTTCAGCCTCTGATTTTACACCCAATTTTCGTAAAACCATGGCGGCAGGACAAAAACCGGTAAAAGCACTTTGGAATAGGTTAGCGCCAACAAATGCGGTTAACCACAGAAAGTTGTGGTGCACATAGGCGGTTAACACCAGTGACAGTAACACCATAAATCCGGCAAAAGCCATAATACTGCGTTCTAATGACATACCTTACTCCTTGAAGCCATCTTGGTGATGGCCTTTGTTGTGGTTAATTTTGTGTTTATATCTGAACAGTATTCATACGGTTTTTCATGGCCGTGTAGTACAGCACAGGGATGACAACTAAGGTCAGTATGGTCGAGATAAAAATACCAAAGATCAGACTGATCGCTAAGCCATTGAAAATCGGATCATCAAGAATAAACAATGCCCCTATCATGGCTGCAAATGCAGTCAGCATGATAGGTTTAGCTCGCACGGCGCCAGAGTGGATCACTGCCCGCTCAAAGGGCACGCCGGATGCGGTTTCTTGATTAATAAAATCGACCAATAATATCGAGTTACGCACAATAATCCCCGCCAGCGCTATCATGCCTATCATGGACGTCGCGGTGAATTGTGCTCCGAGCAGGGCATGTCCAGGCATTACGCCAATCACAGTCAGTGGAATTGGCGCCATGATGATAAGCGGCACCAGATACGATCTAAACTGCGCGACCACCAATAAATAAATCGCAATCATACCGACCGCATAGGCGATACCCATGTCTCTAAAGGTTTCGTAGGTGATCTTCCATTCGCCATCCCAGAGCACGGTGACTGAGTCTAACCCTGTGGGTTGGTGAATATAATGCTGATCAAACCCTAAGCCATCGACGCCATCGATTTTGCCCGCCATATCGAACATGCCGTAGAGCGGGCTGTCCAGTGGTCCCGACATATCGGCGACAACCATGATCATAGGGATCATATTCTTATGGATAATCGGTGCATCGATTTTGCCGCGTTTGATGGTTACCAGCTCAGACACAGGCACGGATTGCCCCGTTTGGCTCAGTAACTTCATATTCAGCACTTGATCTAAATCGACTTTCGCGCCTTCGTTTAATTGCAGGCGGATCGGTATCGGTTGTTTTTGCTGGGCTTGATGTAAATAACTCACATCTTTGCCGCCAACGGAGGTGGCAATCAAGTCGACAATATTGCTGTAGGGCACGGCCATCAGGCTGGCTTTACTGCGGTCGATCATCACTTGCCATTTTTGCTGGGCTGCGGGCAAGAAAATATCGATATCGACCACATCTTTGGTTTCATGGAACAGCGCCTGCATCTCGTAAGCGGCTTGCTCGCGGATTGCGGGGCTTGGGCCATACACTTCTGCAACCAGCGGCGACCACACTGGTGGTCCTGGTGGCACTTCAACCACTTTGATATTGGCTTGATATTGCTCGCCAATTTGCTGCAGTTCGTCTCGCACCGATACCGCTATGCTGTGGCTGTCGCGCTTGCGGTGTTTCTTATCCACTAGGTTCACTTGGATGTCGCCAAGCTCTTGGCTGTGACGCAGGAAATAGTGGCGCACTAAGCCGTTAAAGTTCATTGGCGCGTTAGTGCCCGCATACAATTGCAGATGCTCGACCTCAGGGACGGTTGTTAGGTAGCGACTCAAATCCTGCAATACTCTTTGTGTTTGCTCTACGGGAGTGCCTTCTGGCATGTCCACCATCACTTGAAACTCGGACTTATTATCGAAGGGCAGCATTTTAAGCACCACGAGCTGACCGACAGGGAGCGCGACGGCGATGCCGATTAACACAAATACGCCGGCAGCCAGTCCCACTCTTGCCTTACGGGCATTTTTACCCAGCAGGAAAGGACCAATTAAGTGAGTAAAGAGGCGCACCATCTTAGTTTCAGCTTCATCCTCGTGCGAGGCTTGGGCAGTATCGTGTTGGTCATTATGTTTCAGCAGTTTACGACTGAGCCAAGGAGTGACCACAAATGCCACAACGAGGGAAATTAACATGCCCATACTGGCGTTGATGGGGATCGGGCTCATGTAAGGCCCCATTAAGCCCGATACAAAAGCCATCGGCAGCAAGGCTGCGATAACTGTAAATGTCGCCAGAATCGTCGGGCCGCCGACTTCATCGACCGCCACTGGGATAAGCTCGCTGAAGGACTTTTTGCCGAGCGCCATATGCCGGTGGATGTTTTCTACTACGACTATGGCATCGTCGACCAAGATGCCGATGGAGAAAATCAAGGCGAACAAGGACACGCGGTTTAAGGTAAATCCCCACGCCCAAGAGGCGAAAAGGGTGATCGCTAGTGTGATAATAATGGCTACACCCACGACTAAGGATTCGCGTGCGCCCATGGTTAAAAAGACCAGTACGACTACGGCGCTGGTGGCAAAAATCAGTTTTAAAATAAGGGTGTTAGATTTATCCGCCGCGGTTTCGCCATAGTTACGTGACACTGTGACTTCGACATTTGCTGGGATCAACACATTGTCGACTTTAGCTATCCGCTCAATCACACTGTCGGCGATGTCGACGGCATTTTGGCCTGCTTGTTTACCAATTGCGATTGTGACGGCGGGATAAATGTCGGTTTTATCTGCGTGCCAAACGCTCTGTTTCGGGATATCACTTTTTAAGCTGATTTCAGCAATATCCGCCAAATAAATCGGAATATTTTTGCCTTGTTTATCTTGATAGACACTGACGACTAATTGCTTGAGATCGTCGATGGATTGTAAAAACTGCCCAGCCTGAACTTTAATCTCTTGATTGCCTTGCACTAAGGATGCAGGCATAGAGACCATATTATTGTCATTCAGACTTTGTCTTAACTTATCGTAGGTCAGATTAAAGCTGTTCATCTTGGCGGGATCGATACGTATGTTGGCCACCATATCGTGCTGGCCAACGGTATCGATTTCGCGAGTGCCTGGAATACGCTTAATTTCGGTTTCTAATCCAAGGGCGACATGGGTTAGCTGCTCAGCAGACACTTGCCTGTCCTTAGACCACAAGGTCAAACTGACAATGGGCACATCATCGATGCCGCGGGGTTTAATTAGCGGATCGCCCACGCCAGCGCCCCTTGGCAATTTATCCATATTGGAATAAATCTGGTTGTATAAGCTGACGATGGCATCATTGCGCGCAACGCCGACCTTAAAGATGACGATGATCAGCGCGCCATCGGGTTGGGAGAACGAGTACAGAGTATCTATGCCTTTGATTTCGGAGATTACTTGTTCCGCTGGCAGAGTAACTAAGTTTTCAACTTCCGTGGGTGTCGCACCGGGAAAAGGGATAAACACATCGGCAAAGGTGACATCAATTTGTGGCTCTTCTTCTTTTGGTGTCACCAAAATGGCGAATAAGCCAAGTAAGAGCCCGAGAAGTGCTAATAGTGGCGTGATGGCGCTATTTTGAAAGGCAGCGGCAATTCGTCCGGAAATCCCAAGTGTGGTTTGTGGTACTGGAGCATGTTTCATAAAACAACCTCGACAAAGCTTAAGTCGCTAGGGAATTTATTGCTTCTTGCTGAACAACACTTGGTAGGCATCAAGGGCAACCTTGTCACCCGACTTCAGGCCCGCCAGCACTTCGACCTCGCCATCTAAGGGACTAGCGACACGGACTTGGGTGAGTACAAATTCTTCGCCTTTTTTAAGGTAAACGCTGCTCAGTTCGTTCATTGTCAGTAGTGCTGAGGTGGGCAGTTGGATTTTTTCTCGCTCGCCATTTTTAAAGGAAGCCTTTGCCCACGTGCCTGGTTGAAGATTGGCTTCATTTTCTGGCAGATTAATGCGCACTTGATAACTGTGGCTGACGGGATCGGCAAAGCTAAAAATAGTGAGATCGGTTGAGGTTAACTCGCGCCCATCACTTAAACGGACGAGAAATTCGGGGGAATTTTTAAGTTGGTTAATGTAACGCTGTGGTACTTGGGTAATGGCGCGCATTTGACTCGCGGAAAACCCTGAAAGTAGTGCTTGTCCTGGGCTTACGGTTTCGCCAAGTTCGACAAAACGCTCTGTGACTATGCCACTAAAAGGCGCTGAAACGACAGTGTATTTTAAGGATTCGTTGGCTTTGATGACACGGGCTTGTGCTGCACTGACGGCTTGCTCTGTTGCTTTAGCATTGGCGGTGGCTTCATCCATCGCGCCCTTAGAAATCGCGCCTTGGGGAAATAGCTCTTTATAACGTTTGTATTGTGCCTGAGCTTCGACATTTAAAGCCTTCGCTTTGGCTAGATCAGCCTCAAAGCTTGCCAGTTCAGCGCCTTGCTCTTTACTGGTAATTTCCAGTAGGGCGGCTCCTTCGGGGACGACATCGTTAACATCGTAGTTGAGTTTGACAATACGACCAGAGGTTTGCGCCGATACCGTCGCTGCTTTTACTGCTTCAATGGTGGCGTCTAAGGTGACCCAATTCGGATAGGGTTTATTTAAGACTTCGATGGTTTCGACTGAGGCTGCCTGAGCTTGAGTACTGGAAAGTGCCAGCAGTAAGAAAAAAGCACGAGAAATTGATGTCATAACTTATATCACCCCAGATGTAATTTATGAGAAAATTCTAATGGAGTTGTTTTCAATAGGCAATCAATATTTATTAGAAAAATTTAATGTAGTGTTTTTACCTAATTTAGGAATAAGGAATAAGGCCTATAGCGCCTTATTCCTCATGCTTCAGAGCTTCAAATTAAGCCTAAAATTTAGTCATTTAAATAATAGGTTAGTGTGGAAACGATGCGAATTTGTTTAATGTAAGGCGTGCTGCTGTCGCGGTCTGAAATGGTGAACTGGCCTTGACTCGCACTTTTAATTTTTCCGAGGCGAGAATCCGAATCCTTAGCAAATTTTTCAGCCACTTCGCGGGCATTTTGAGTCGCTTCTTGCACCATGATAGGTTTGACTGAGTTGAGATCGGTAAACAGAAACTCAGTGCGATTATCATAATCTTGGCTAGCGATCGCTATACCTTCTTTTACTAAGTTAATCATTTGCTTACGGGTGTTCAGCATGAGATCAATCTGTGGGGTATAAACCGATAGGTTCACTTTTGCCGAGTAACGGTATCTGACGTTAGGATCGACATAACCTTGGGCTTGGCGATCTTCAATTGAAGGCAAAGAGACAGTAATTTCGCTGTCGCTAAAGCCTTGTTCCTTTAAAAACGCCACAACACGATCGGTTTTTTGCTGAACCGTCTCATAGAGTTTAGGCAGATTGTTATCGACCTCAGTGAAATTGATTGGCCAAATTGCCACATTGGCTTTGACTTCTTTTTCCGCTAAGCCCTTTACCGTGACAGTGCGTTCCATGGCTTTCATTTGCAATAGTGCTGAGCTTGCTGTCTGGCCTACATAAACAAGTCCAGCGCAAAGGAAACCACCTAACAGCAGGGCAGGAAGGATGTTACTTTTTTCCATAAAAAGAATCTCTTGATTAGATGAACTCAGTCTACGATACCGAATAAACCTCAGTCATGCACTGGGTTTATTCGGAATAGATGCCGCTTAAGGCAGAGGAGATTATGTTGAGAGATGAGTTTTGAAATATCTGTTTAAAGCATTTATTTTTCAGGAGGGATGGCGCTTGGCTGCCATAATTCGACTTTATTGCCATCAGGGTCAATAAACCAGCCAAAGCGGCCAAATTCTGAATCTTCAATACCACCAATCGGTTGACCGCCACCTTGCTCTACTTGTAGGAGTGCTTGCTCTAAATCGTCAACGACAAAGTTGAACATAAACCCTTTATCTGAGGGGGCGAAATAGTCCGTGCTATGGGCGAAAGGAGTCCAAACATGGTAGCCAAGAGTTGATTTATCTGTGTGATAAAACGCGGCGCCTCCCCAGTTTTCAATAGGGACTTGAAGATGGGTTTTGTACCAAGTTGCCAAGGCAACGGGATCGACACTTTTAAAGAAAATTCCACCGAGTCCAATGACTTTAGCCATAGCCGTAGCTGCATTTACAGGAGTATGAATTAACTTTAGGCAATAAATGCTTAAGATACAAAAAAGCCGCAAAAAATGCGGCTTTGGTGTTAGGAATTTATCTTAGAACTGGTAGCTGTATTGAACTGAGTAGTACATACCACTTGATTCAGTAATCGCATTAACAGGGCCTGCGATTGCGCTGTTTTCGATCAGGTGAACTTCTTCACCTTTAATATAAGCGATACCAAAGTCAACCGTGTTTTGTGGGTTGATGTGGTAGCTCATACCCGCTGTATACCAGTTACGGTCAGAGTCTGGGAATGAAATAGAGCTGATTTCGTCCACAACGCCTTGGTCATGCATATAACCCGCGCGCACGGTGAATTGTTCGTTGATTGTGTAAGTGCCACCTAGGCTGAATAACCATGAATCTTTCCATTGGTATTCTTTCAGAGCAACGTCGCCAGCTTGCAGTTGAGTACCTGCACCCGCTTGACCTGGAATAATAGTGGCTACGCCATCTTTAGCCGTGATTTGTTCAAAGTTGCTCCACTGGGTGTACTGCGCAGTGTAGTGCACTGCAAACTTAGGTGTGAGCTGATGGAAACCAGCAACTTGGAAAATATCCGCAAGGGGTACGTCTAAGCTGTCAAAGCTTGTCGCTAGTGCTGTTTTTGAACCTAAACCAACGGCAGATAGATCTTTAGTGCTGATCGTGTTGATATCACCTTTAACATTCACTGTTGGGCTGAAACGGTAGCTGATACCGAAACGATTGTCTTTATCTAACTCAATTGTGGCACCCACAATACCACCAAACGCCCAACCGTCAGCGTCGACGTCAACCAGAGGTGTCGCGCCCATGTTACGGGTTAAACGACCTTCACCGTAAATGGCATCAATACCAGCACCGATACTGAACATGTCATTAATACGGTATGAAAGGCTGGTGTTAAAGTTAACCGTTGTTACTTCTGTTTCGCCAAGCAGATCATAAGGTGCTTGTGAGCCTGCTGGTAAACTCTTTGAAAGTGAGCTGGCATCGGTACCGGTACCAAAGTTAGAGAAAGCGGCAAAACCTACGGCGAACTTATCGTCGATTGGGTGGATGTAGAAAATATTAGGGATAATTTTAGAGCTACCCGCGTCATCGATGCTGCCTAAGTCTACGCCACCGGCCTTAAAGTTAACGTCTTTAACATCAACAGTAATATCGGCATAAGTTAAGCCGAAGGAGATCGCATCTTTATCGAATAATGCCATAGCAGCAGGGTTACGTGATAACACAGAAGCGTTATCGGCAATAACCGCATCACCCGCAAATGCACGGCCCATACCAGTTGCTGATTGGCTGTTTAGTTGAAAACCTGAAGCTAAGGTTTGTGTGCTTGCTAATGCCACAGAAACGGCAATGAGTGTCTTGTTGAATGTTTTCATTATTATTCTCTCTATTTTTTATAAGTATTGGATTTTTATTCGGTCCTAGTCCGCCGAAAGTATTTAAATCCATTTATTAGTCTCCGGCATCTTATGGATTCAATGTACCCTCAACAAGTCCGACCAGAAGCTAAATATGTTAATTTTCAGTTAATTAAAAGTCTTTAAAACAAGAGTGATACTTTAGTATGCTTGAATGGTCTGGCCAGATGCTTGATATGAAGGGCTTTGGGTGCTGCTATGGGTTTCAATTGAAGTTAACGGTTTGTAATGGTGTGTAGGGTATTTAAAAGGATACAAAATGTAAAAAGCGCACACTTGTGCGCTTTTAAACATATGGAAGCATATCTAGATTAGAGTGCAGACTTAAATTGTTCGAACTCTGTCGTTATTTTTTCACTTGGAGCAGAGAATTTACTGACTAAAATACCCGCAATAGTCGCGAATATAAACCCAGGAAGGATTTCGTAGACTTCAAAAATGCCACCAGTGAGTTGCTTCCAAATCACCACAGTTAATGCACCGACAATAATAGTGGCGATAGCGCCATTACGGCTATATTGCTTCCAAAACAAGGATAACAAGACTACGGGACCAAAGGCCGCACCAAAGCCTGCCCAAGCATAACTCACTAGGCTGAGTACGCTACTTTCAGGATTGAGTGCTATCACACCTGCAATCACAGCGATAGCGAGTACACCTAAACGACCTACCATCATTAGCTCGCGATCATCGGCTTTTGGGCGCAACCATTTACGGTAGAAATCTTCGGTGATGACACTTGAGCAGACTAAGAGTTGTGAGTCGATAGTACTCATGATTGCCGATAAAATAGCGGCGATTAATAGCCCACCAATCCATGGGTTAAACGCTGCTTGAGCTAAATGGATAAACACTGTTTCAGAATTGGCTAATGGCTCTTTGGCGAAATAGAGCGAGCCTGCGATACCTGTGGCTAACGCGCCAATGAGAGATAACACCATCCAGCTCATGGCAATACGGCGTGACAAGGGCAGGGCATCGGCACTGCCTATCGCCATAAAACGCGACAAAATATGTGGCTGACCAAAATAACCTAGGCCCCATGCGAGCAAAGATAACATGCCGATGGCAGTGGTTTTGTCATTGACCAATGCCAACATTGCGGGATCAATCGTTTCAATACCTGCATGGCTTTCGGGGTGAGCGAAAACGGCGAAAGGGACAATCAATAGGGCGATGAGCATTAAACTACCTTGGAAAAAGTCAGTCCAACACACGGCAAAGAAACCGCCAATAAAGGTGTAACCGACTATGATGGCCGAGCCAATCACGAGGGCTGCGGTGTAATCAAGCCCAAAGACTTTCTCAAATAAAATCGCGCCACCGACCATGCCAGAGGAGGCATAGAAAGTAAAAAACACCAGAATAGTGATTGCGGAAACGAGTTTGAGATAGCCTTGGGTATCGTGGAAACGTTTCTCGAAAAAATCCGGTAAAGTGAGGGCGTTATCTGCGAGTTGGGTATAAATGCGCAGTCGTTTGGCAACAAATAACCAGTTTAGCCAAGCACCAATAATTAATCCTACGCCAATCCAGGCTGCACCTAAGCCGCTTAAGTAAACTGCGCCGGGTAGCCCCAGTAACAGCCAACCTGACATGTCAGATGCACCCACGCTGAGTGCGGTCACTGCGGGGCCCATTTTGCGGCCACCTAAAATATAATCATCAACAGTATCGGTAGCACGGTAAGCCCAAAAACCTATGCCCATCATCAATACTAAGTAACCAACAAATGTGATTAAAATCGGGGTTTCAATCGTCATCTTGCCTTTTCCCATCTTTTTATTATTAAAAGTGGCAAGCATGCTACCAGATGTTTGAACGTGCGCCCATTAGCAGATGTAAGTGTGATTGAAATCTAACCTCCGATAACATGAAAATATCGGAGATTGATTTTTAAATGCAATTTATAACAATAGCTTAAATAAATATATTCTTGATTTCGTCTTTTATATAGCGAAGGTCAGCTTGATCCTCACCTATGAGCAAAATAAATGCATCGGGCGTTTCAAAGCCCATTCCTTGATATTTACCGTCGGCGAAGGTTTTATCCAACACCATACGTTTCTCGAGTGGCACGATAAAGAGCGTCACCTTACTTTGCTCGCCCTGAAGTACTAAGTGCAGGCTTTTTACCCCTTGAAAATCGCAATAAGAGGTGTAATACACTTTGCCCGGTTGTTGGGTAAATTTGGCATTGCCAAAGTCTTTTATCGACGCAAGCTGGGCATTGACTTGACTAAAATTGACATTTTGATCGACATGCAAGGCAATATCTTCATGGTAGACATGGGCCAGTGCATGTTCAGCCAAATCAATAGGCCCTAAGCGTAATAGGCTGAAGCAGATGCCTACCACAAACGCAACCGAGGCAGCCATGGCCACTAAAAAAAACGTTTGCCGGCGCTGTTTATGGTGCTGTTGTAACTGCTGACGCAAAATGAGTTTGTCGGCGAGATCCTCAGCCACATCCACTTTTAATGCATTGCTCAGTTTGGCATCAAGGTTTTTAAGCTCATTGATTAGGGCTTGGTTTTCTGGCTTGGCATTGATCTGCGCCAGAAAGTCAGCATCTTGATTATGAGGATCTTCATAAGCTTGACGTCTAAATTTAAGCTCATCCATTGGATTGACCTCTCACATCATTCTTCTCAAGTAATTCTTTCAATTGGCTCCTCGCCCGAAATAAACGCGTCATTACGGTGTTGCGATTGAGCTCCATCAGCTCGGCGATTTCATCGCCGCTAAAGCCACCAATGAGCTGGAGTAAGAGTGGTTCGCGGTATTCGATATCCAGCTTGCCAATTTGTCGACGGATCAGATATTGCTCGGTCTGCTCTTCACTGCTATTGGAGATATTGTCTTCCAATGTATCTTGCTCAACGTCGGAATAATCGAACTGTTTACGCTCGAAACGCCGCGCATTTTCACGCCTAAGAATCGTGATCAGCCAAGCTTTCGCCGCTTTATCATCCTTGAGGGAATCCAAAGCGCGCCACGCCCGCAAGAAGGTTTCTTGGGTAATGTCTTCAGCCACGTGTTTATCGCCGCATAACCAATAGGCGTAGCGGAAAATGTCTGCATGTAGCGCCTTGACTAGGCTGTTGTATCGTCGTTGTTTACTTAGCATGTCAGAAGAGACCGCGGGCTCGACGGATTTCTTACGCCAGTTAGCAAACATTTTTATTTTTTCGGCTTGTTGGCTGAATGTTTAGCATAGTTGAGCTCGCTTCTCTCTCATTAAATCCTTAATTTACTTAGGATTCAGTGGGCTTAATGGCGCTGATTTAGGTGCGGAATGTTTATGCTCACAAGCCTTAACCGCGTTAAGTAAGGCGGTACATTCGGCGCTTAAGTGGCTATTTGTATTGTTAGAATTCGCACTGCTCGTATTAGCACTGTCAGTATGGTGGCTCTTATCGGCCTTCGCACTGTAGGCTTTGATTTGCAGTTGCTGTATCGCTGCTGCCAGTTGTGGTGACTGCTCAGCAATCTTATCTAATGTCATAGGCGTTTGCTGTAACTCACTGAAATATCGCTGCAATTGCAACATAATTCGACTCACATCGCCACTGGCGCAGGCTTGCTCTAATCCTTTCAAGCCGGAGGCAGTCACTGATTGTGCTGAACTGATTGAAGAGTTTACTGAAATTTGGGCGGCCGTTTGATTTTTTAAGGCGCGGCGCCAAGCGACTAAGGTGATAATCCAAGCGACTAGAGTGACCAGCCATAGAGCAGCAAAAACCATGGTTAGCCAAGACCAGCCCTTATCGGCCGCGGAGTTGGTTTCCCATGTTGGTTGAGCTGGCGTATCACTGACAGCACCACCTTCAACGATTATGGTACGCGCGGGCAGCGTTGCAGTTTCTTGACGTTTAAGGCGCGGATTCCACCAAGGCACTTTGATTTCGGGCAAGGTAAAGGTGCCTGCTTTGCTGGGAACGATTGCCGAAGTAATACTGTACTGCGAAACAATTTGTGCATCGCGCACAAAGGTCTGCCGCTGAGGTTTTTCTGGGTATGACTTAAGCTCATCGGGCAGAGTTTGCACTATATCAGGCAGACTATTTTCATCGGCATTGGAAGCCAACAGTGTAATAGTGCGGGTGATAGGGCTACCGACGGTAAACTTTTTAATATCCTCAGGGAAGTTTTCTTTTAGCGCTACTAAATCGGCAACCAGCCATTGGCCTTGGAAGCTTGTTGGTGCAGGATTCACTTGAACTGTCAGTGAGGGCGCGCCTGCTTGCATTGGGCGGCTTTCATTAAAGCCAAACATGCCGCCGCGGCGTTGGGATTCTACCAGCACATCGCCAGCAAAGGTTGCACCTTTGATATTCACTTGGCCGGGCAAATCGGGAATGATGCCATAGGTGCGTTCAATCACGCGGTAACGTCGGCCATCGACTATCTCTGAACCATCCCTATCTTCTCCGATTTGTTTGATCTGTGCGCCTTCGATTACTGGTGCACTCAATACGCCCCTTTGTAATTCTACCGCCAGATAGAGTTTCACTTTGTAGGTAATGAGCTGCCCAACATAGGCTTCGTCGGTCGAGACTTTGGCGTCAATGAACAGATTGTTCATTTGCGCGGGCTGGCTACCAGTTTCGACCACTTTGAGTGGAATAGGCGATGAGCTGACGCCGTCAATACTAAAGGCTGGAATGGTTAACTGGCCTTGTTGTTTTGGCGCGAGCAGTACTTGCCAGCGGGTTTCTTTGACCGCATCGAAGTTCATGATTTGCGTGCTGCGGCTCACGCTAGTACGGCCGACAATAAAATCTTTCAGTAGGGCGGATGTGTCTAGCTTACCGGTATCGACTTCGTCATCGACACTGATGTTGAGCACAAAGTATTCGCCCTCCATCACTGGGTTGCGATCGACCGAGGCCTCAATTTTGCTAAGTGCAAAGGCGGGATGGGCTACTCCGATGGCAAGGAGTAGCAGGATAAAAAATTGTCTCGTCACCACTGTTCGTTATCCTTTGATATTTGGCCATTTTGACGGCGTTTTTGATATTCCAACTGCATCTTGTTGCGCAGTAACACTTGCGGGTCTTCACTCACGCCCCTCAGTGCTCGTTGCATTTCTGCGGGCAGTGGCTCGCTATTGGTTGGCGGTGCCTCGACCGATTCACTCATAGCAGCCTCTTGTTTATCTTGCGCATTTTGCTCAGGAGCTTCTTTGGCGGCAACGCTTTGCTTTTCTTGTTTTGCTGACTTTTGCTCTTCAGCATCGGCTTTAGCCTGCGCTTGCATCTTAGCTTCATTTTCTACAGGTGAATTGTCTACCGGCTCATTTTCCTGCGCATCCTGCTCGCCATTTTGCTGCTTGGCTTCATCCTGCTGATCCTGAGCATTGCCATTTTGCTTATCTTGCTCAGACTGTTGCTCATCCGTTTTTTGCTGCTCAGGGCTTTGATCCGCGTCGTCATTGTCCTGTTGATCCTGAGATTCTTGTCCCGCTTGATCTTGCTTATCTTTCTGAGCGGTATCTTGGTCAGATTGCTGTTTATCCTGCGATTTTTGGTCACCGGATTGTTGGTCGCCAGACTGCTGATCACCTGATTTGGGATCACCGGACTGCTGATCCCCTTGTTGATCTTGGTTCTTATCCTGTTGCTCGTTTTTACCTTGCTGTTGTTGCTGTTCCTGCAATAACTTTTCAGCAAGTTCAAGGTTGGCCTTCGCCGCAGGGAAATCAGCTTGTTTCTCAAGCGCGGCTTGATAGCGCTCCTTGGCCTTATCGGGTTTACCGAGTTGCATCAACGCATTGCCTTGATTGTAGAGGCCTTGGGCTGAGCTATCTTGCTCGAAGGTTTTTAGTGCTTGCGCAAAATCACCAGCTTTATATTGGGCGCTGCCACGCCATTGGGGCGACTCAAACTGCTTAGCGGCGTTTGCGTAATCTTGGGATTGATAGGCCTGCATCGCTTGTTGATCTGTGGTTTTCCACACATTGTCCCAGGCATTGTCCCATACACTGGCATGGGCTGGCTGAGGCACAGCCGCGAGCAGTAAGCTGCCAGCAAGAGTGACAAATCCAACACTGGCCACGATTCCTTGTCTAAAGCTGAAAAGGGCGGGTAGCAGTAATAATAAGGCGAGGTAAGGACCGAGATCCTGCCAAGTTTCACCATCAAGATCTGTGGCTTTCGCATCGCCAGCATCGCTTAACCATTGCTGTAATTGGGCGAGATCATTACCGTCGGTGCGATTCTGGATCAGAACGCCTTTGTTATTCACGGCCAGTTTTTGTAGCAGAGCGAAATCAGTGCTGGCCACAACGACTTCGTTGCTGCTGTCGCGTTGTAATTGTCCATCGGGTAGACGGATTGGCGCACCTTGGCTAGTGCCAAAAGCGACGACGGCGAGGCGATATTGGGTGCCACTTAATGCCGAGTTAGCCTCATCAAACTGGGCAGCAGTTATGCCATCTGTCATCAGGATAATATCACCGCGAATATGCCCACCCTGAGCCAGTAGCATTTTAGCTTGGGTCAAGCCTGCCGCTAAGTTTGAACCACGAACGGGCATAATCTCAGGACTTAACGTCGGCAGTAAATTGAGTAATGTGCCGGTATCACGGGTTAATGGGCTGATAGTAAAGGCATCGCCGGCAAAGGCGACTAAACCAGTTTCACCTTCTTTAAGATTACGCAGAAGATCCGTTGCCCTAAATTTTGCTTGGGTTAACCGATTCGGCGCAAGATCGGTGGCGAACATAGATACGGACATGTCCATCACCAGTACGCGGCCTTGCTCGGCGGCAAACACAGGTAAGGATTGTTTATTCACGGCAGGTCCGGCGAGTGCCAAGGTTGCAATCAACCAAGTGAAGGCTAATAAATGCAACGGACGGCGGGATTTTTTATTACCTTGGGTGACCAATACCTTGGCTAAGTGCGGCGCAATATAACGATTCCAAGCGCTGTGGCTCTCGTGTTGCCGCCATAAACTCAACAAGGCTAAGGCTAGCGGTACTAGTGCGAGTAGCCATTCGGGACGAATAAAATGTAGGCTCATTATTTGATGTTCCCCTGTGAAGTGGTTGCGACAGAGGGTTTAACGCGGCGCGCTGCAAACAGTGGCAATTGACCTAAGGCAATCCACAGACTCGTCAGTAATGCCAGTGCCAGCGGCCAATAGAACAGATCTGCCTGCGGACGATAGCTTAATTGATCGCGACTCACAGGTTCGAGTTTATCGATTTCTTGGTAAATCTGGTCTAGCTCTTGGCTGTTACGGGCGCGAAAATAACGGCCGTGGGTGACGTCGGCGATATGTTTAAGTTGGTTTTCATCCAGATCCATCGAAGGATTAACCCGCTCGCGGCCAAAGAGTGTACGGCGCTCCATTACATCTGCGCCCACACCAACCGTATAAATAGTAACTTTACGATTAGCGGCAATTTGCGCTGCTTGCTCTGGTTCTATATTACCCGCGTTGTTAGAGCCGTCGGTCAATAAAATCAACACTCTATTACTCTCGTCCATTTTATCGAAGCGTTTTACCGCTAGAGCGATAGCTTCACCTATGGCGGTTTGCTTACCGACTAAGCCAATTTGTGCTTCTTTTAAAAATTGCGCCACTGAACGTCTATCTTGGGTGAGCGGCGCCTGTAAATAGGCGTGATCGGCAAAGAGGATCAAGCCGATACGATCACCCTTGCGGCGCTCGATAAAGTCACTGACGACGTGCTGAATTAAAGTGAAACGATCGACGGTTTTGCCATTCACCACCATGTCTTCAATCTGCATACTGCCGGATAAATCCACCGCCATCATCAAATCGCGGCCTTGGCTTGGCAGTTCGATAGGTTCACCAAGCCATTGAGGACGAGCAATAGCGAGCACTAACAGGCACCACATCAGCCAGTAGCGTTTGCGACTTTGGCGCGTGTTGGCCGCTAAGCTTTGTTTACCCGTTTGGCTTATTCCGGGTAATTGCAGCCGGCCACCATCCACTTGTACTGTGTGTTGGCGCCAAAAAATCAAAGGTAAAGGCAATAATATCAATAGCCAAGGCCATGCAATTGTTAACATTGTTCCTCCGCTTTTTCAGTGTCAGTTTGCTGGGTTGGCGCTTGGCTTTTAGCTCGAGCGTCGCCACTAGCTTGAACGTAGCCCTTAGCTAAAACAAGAGTCGGCTCAGGCGTACTCAGTTTTGCTTTCGATGCCAACCAAGCCTGCGCCAGTTGATGTAATTCATTGGCTTCAGCTAAGGTCAATGGCGTTGCCTGATGGCGTTTTGCTAATAAGGGGCCGATACGTTGGCGTTTATGCTCAGGTAAATAGCTGTCTAACCAAGCCGCCCAAGCTTCACCATCTAAAGAGGCTATCGCTTCTCTGCTGAGGTAACTCATGGCGGTGCGCTTTAATAGGCTGTTGACGTCAGAGGCATAGGAAGTCGCTTGTTTATCGAGCTGATTGAGTAACTGCTTCGCGGCTTTTTTCGGCGCTAAGTAACGGGCGCGTTTTCTTAGCCAGATAACTAAGAGTGTGATGAGGGCAATCACAAGTGCTAAAACCAGCCAATAACCGATTGCCCAAGGCCAAGCGCCGATCGGTTCGGGATGAATAATATCCTGCAGTTGTGCAAGGGCTGGATTTGGCGCCGTAGAAGGCATAGGTACTGTTGCCTGTGGATTTGCTATTTCTGAATTCACTGTTGCTGGATCCATAGTTAACGCAATAATTCCAATTGGTGGGCTAGGGGAGCACCCGCATCTATGAGCTGGGTGCGTACGCGCAGTTGTTGCATCATGGCGATAAAGTCCTTTTGCTGACGCAACTGAATGTCGAGCCAAGCCTGATAACTGTGGCGGGTAAGCACTAAGTCCTCATCCCCATCCCGTACCGGCAAATTAAAGTTGTGCGGTAACGGCAGTGTGCCTTGACGCAGAGGATCGGTAATAAGATAGGCACCCACATCGCAATGACGCTTAAGCTCGGTGAGGGGCGCGATACATTGGGGACTAAAATGGCTGCCATCTGTCACTATCCAAACTAAGGAGCCGGGTTTGGCGATACGTTGTAATCGCTGACAGGCACGCAGGATATGGTCAGGATCGCGCTGGCCAGTGCCAACATGATTGAGCTGATTTTCGTGCACACGGCGCAGGCCTGAGATCAATTGCAATATGCCCTGACGACGGCTGCGGGGTTTGAGCTCTAAATGCTCAGACTCGCATGCGATCAAGGCGCCGAGCCGATCGCCATGGTTAATCGCATTCCAACCTAAGGTGGCCGCAAGGTGTCCTGCTTGCACCGATTGCAGCAATAAACTCGAACCAAAATAGAGGCTTTGGCTCAAGTCGATTAACAATAAAATAGGGCGCTCACGTTCTTCGACAAATAACTTAGTGTGAGTTGTGCCCGTACGAGCGGTAACGCGCCAATCAATGGTGCGCACATCGTCGCCCTGTTGGTAGTGGCGCACCTCGGCAAACTCCATACCGCGGCCTTTGATTAAGCTGCTGCGATGGCCCGCTAAATTAGCGCGGGCACGGCTATAACGCTCAGGCATAGCACGGGCGATATTTTGGCACGCCAGCAGCTCTTGCTCGGTTAAATACAAGCCATCGGCAAAAAGCGGCAAGCCATCGACCGAGGCTGAGAGTCGCGCTGTGTCACTCATCTTATTTCACCTTTATCTTCACCGTTAAGGTACTGCAACTTGACTTAAGATGTGGTTGATCACGTGATCGCGGCTGACACCTTCGGCCTGTGCTTGGTAGCTAAGTAGCAATCTGTGTCTTAACACGTTCGGTGCGACGGCTTGAATGTCTTCTGGTGAAACAAAGTCTCGCTCGTGCAGCCAAGCACGGGCGCGGGCGCAGCGTTCTAATGAAATAGTTGCGCGCGGGCTGACGCCGTACTCAAGCCACTTAGCTAAGTCTTCGCTGTAACGTAAAGGCTCACGGGTCGCCATCACGATTTCGACTATGTACTTTTCGAGCGGCTCGGCAAGATAGATTTCCATGGCTTCGTCACGGGCGGCAAACACATCTGCTTGTGCAATCGGCTCAGTGGTTGGCAATTCGTGGGTCAGCGCTTCTTTGCGGGATTGACGCAGAATTTCGATTTCAGTCTCGCCGCTTGGGTAATCAAGGTTTAAGTGCATCAGAAAACGGTCAAGCTGTGCTTCGGGCAGCGGATAAGTGCCTTCGTTCTCTAATGGGTTTTGGGTGGCCATTACTAAAAACAGCGGTGGAAGTTTATAGCTGTGCTTACCAACTGTGACTTGGCCTTCGGCCATGGCTTCTAATAAGGCTGACTGAACTTTGGCTGGGGCACGGTTAATTTCGTCCGCCAAGATTAAATTGTGGAAAATCGGTCCGGCTTCAAATTCGAAGGTGCCAGTTTGCGAGCGATAGATATCTGTACCGGTTAAGTCGGCGGGCAGTAGATCTGGGGTAAATTGAATGCGGTGAAAATCGCCCTCAACCCCGTCACATAAGGCTTTCACTGCACGGGTTTTTGCCAGTCCCGGAGGTCCTTCAACTAATAAGTGGCCATTGGCAATTAAGGCAATGAGCAGATTTTCGGTCAATACTGGCTGCCCTAAAACAACCTTATTTAGGTAAGTGCGTAATGCGTGGAAGCGACTCAAAGGCATGATGCTACTCGTTTTATTATGTTGAAAATACGTGTGTGGGCTATAGACAACAGCTATGGTAAAGAATTCCCTTAGGGTTTGGCTAGTGTTAAAAAAACAAACAGGTGTTTAAAACTTGCTGACAAGAAGTTAGAATCAGATCACACTTTAATGGTCAGACCTGTTATTGGGCGTTTTTCGCCGTAAAACAATGGGTCAAACACGGAAATCGATAGCGCCGCCTGAAATCTCTCAGCGATTGCGCACATAAAGAGGGTGACAAATGAGTGATAGACAACAGGTTACGAACGCCAAGGGTGAACGTATCGCCATAGTAGCGGGTTTAAGAACGCCCTTTGCAAAGCAAGCCACGGCATTCCACGGTGTATCGGCGCTCGATATGGGCAAAATGGTGGTCAATGAATTATTGGCGCGCTCTGAACTCGATCCTAAGCTGATTGAGCAATTAGTCTATGGACAAGTCGTGCAAATGCCGGCTGCACCTAACATTGCCCGTGAAATCGTACTCGGTACTGGCATGAATGTGTCGACCGATGCCTATAGTGTCACTCGCGCCTGTGCAACTAGCTTTCAATCTGCTGTCAACGTGGCCGAATCTATCATGACAGGCAATATCGAAATCGGTATTGCGGGCGGCGCCGACTCTTCCTCTGTATTGCCTATCGGTGTATCGAAAAAATTAGCCCATGCGTTAGTCGATCTGAATAAAGCCCGTAGTTTTGGGCAAAAATTACAAATTTTCCGTCGTTTAGGTTTAAAGGATTTATTACCTGTGCCGCCTGCGGTGGCAGAGTACTCAACGGGCTTGTCTATGGGACAAACCGCCGAGCAGATGGCAAAAACCTACAATATTAGTCGCGCCGATCAAGATGCCTTAGCACATCGCTCACATACCTTAGCGAGTGAAACTTGGGCTTCCGGCCATTTGCGTGACGAAGTTATGGTCGCGCATATACCGCCGTATAAGCAGTTTATCGATCGTGATAACAATATCCGCGAAAACTCAGTATTGGAGTCATATGCTAAGTTGCGTCCTGCATTCGACAAACAACATGGTACTGTGACGGCGGCCAATAGTACGCCACTGACTGACGGTGCCTCAGCGATTATCCTGATGAGTGAAGGTCGAGCCAAAGCCTTAGGTTATCAACCTATTGGTTACATTAAGAGTTACGCCTTTAGCGCCATTGATGTGTGGCAAGATATGCTGATGGGGCCATCCTACGCGACGCCACTGGCGTTAAAACGTGCCGGAATGGAATTAGAAGATCTTACCCTGATTGAAATGCACGAAGCCTTTGCGGCACAGACATTAGCGAATATGCAGATGTTTGCTTCGAAAAAATTTGCCGAAGAAAAACTCGGCCGCAACCGCGCGATTGGCGAAATCGACATGAGCAAGTTTAACGTGCTCGGTGGCTCGCTCGCTTATGGTCATCCTTTTGCGGCAACGGGAACCCGTTTAATCACCCAAGTGTGTCGTGAGCTTAAGCGCCGTGGTGGTGGAACTGGCTTAACGACGGCCTGTGCGGCCGGTGGTTTGGGTGTGGCTATGATAGTGGAAGTGGAGTAATCGGCATGGAAAAGACCTTTAATTTAACCCGCCGCGACGACGGCATTGCCATTTTGACTATGGATGTTCCTGGCGAAACCATGAACACCCTAAAAGCACAGTTTGGCCCTGAAATCAGTGAGATTCTGGCTGAGATTAAAAGCGATCCTCATATTCGTGGGCTCGTGCTGATCTCGGGCAAGAAAGATTCTTTCGTCGCGGGCGCGGACATTTCTATGCTCGATGCCTGTAAAACGGCGGGCGATGCCAAAGCCTTATCCCAGCAAGGGCATGTGGTTTTTAATGAGTTAGAAGCCTTAAAAATTCCTGTAGTTGCGGCAATCCATGGTGCCTGTTTAGGTGGTGGTTTAGAGTTAGCCTTAGCCTGCCATCAAAGGTTATGTAGCGACGATGGTAAAACCATGCTCGGCGTACCGGAAGTTCAACTTGGCTTATTACCTGGCGGCGGTGGGACTCAACGTTTGCCTCGTTTAGTCGGCATTACCACCGCCTTAGACATGATGTTGACCGGTAAACAAATCCGTCCTAAACAAGCCTTGAAAATGGGCTTAGTGAATGATGTTGTACCGCAGACCATTTTGCTGCAAACCGCAGTTGAGATGGTGCTTGCTGGTAAACGTGCACCGAAACCTGTTAAAAAGTCACTCGTTAATCAAGTGCTTGAAGGCACGAGCTTTGGCCGTAACATTATTTTCGATCAAGCGACTAAACAAGTCGAAAAGAAAACCCAAGGTAATTATCCAGCACCAGCCAAAATTATTGACTGCGTGCGTCAAGGGATTGCGAAGGGGATGCAAAAAGGGCTAGAAGTCGAAGCGAGTCACTTTGCCGAATTAGTGGTATCAAAAGAATCTGCAGCGCTGCGCAGTATTTTCTTCGCCACCACAGAAATGAAGAAAGAAACCGGCGCTGAGGGTGCTACGCCGCGTAAAGTGAAGAAAGCGGTGATCTTAGGTGGCGGTTTAATGGGCGGAGGCATCGCCTCTGTGACTACCACTAAGGCTAAAATCCCCGTTCGCGTCAAAGACATCAGTGAAAAAGGTTTAAGCAATGCATTAGCCTACGCTTATAAGTTGTTGGATAAAGGGGTAAAGCGCCGCCATATGACGCCTGCTGCCCGTGACAACTTAATGGCGCTGATGACTACAACCACGGAGTATAAAGGCGTTAAAGATGCCGACATCGTTGTGGAAGCGGTATTTGAAGACTTAGCGCTTAAGCATCAAATGGTGAAAGACATTGAGCGTGAGTGTGGTGAGCACACGATTTTTGCGTCAAACACCTCATCTTTACCTATTAGCCAAATCGCCGAGGCGGCGACGCGTCCTGAAAATGTGATTGGTCTGCATTATTTCTCGCCAGTGGAAAAAATGCCGCTGGTGGAAGTGATTGCCCATGCTAAAACGTCGCCAGAAACCATTGCGACTACTGTCGTATTTGCCCGTAAGCAAGGTAAAACACCGATAGTGGTGCAGGATGGTGCGGGTTTCTACGTGAACCGTATTCTGGCTCTGTATATGAATGAGGCCGCGCAATTACTACTCGAAGGCCAAAGTGTTGAGCATTTGGATAAAGCTTTAGTGAAATTTGGCTTCCCTGTGGGACCTATTACTTTGCTCGACGAAGTGGGTATCGACGTGGGCGCAAAAATTTCACCGATCCTTGAGAAAGAATTGGGTGAACGTTTTAAAGCGCCAGCGGCATTCGACAAGCTTTTAGGTGACGATCGTAAAGGCCGCAAAAATGGCAAAGGCTTTTATCAATACGGCCAAAAAGACTCTAGCAAGAAAGCGAAAGTCGTCGATGAGAGTGTTTATGGCGTGTTAGGTATTAAGCCTGGCACCAATAAAGATGTAAAAGCGGTTGCTGAGCGTTGTGTCGTACAAATGCTCAATGAAGCGGTGCGTTGTTTAGATGATGGTATTATTGCATCGCCAAGAGATGGCGATATTGGCGCCATTTTTGGTATTGGCTTCCCGCCATTCCTCGGTGGCCCATTCCATTATATTGACACTTTAGGCGCCGCGAACTTAGTGCGAATTCTTGAAGGTTATCAAAGTCAATTCGGTAACAGATTCGAACCTTGTGAGCGCTTAAAAACCATGGCTCAAGAAAACGCGAACTTTTTCTAAGTTTCAGTGAATCTAAGTCATAGTTAATCTAGGTCTTAGTTAATCAAAATTGAACAAAAAAGCGGCAGTTTGTTGCCGCTTTTTTTATTGCCACAAGGCATGCTTTTGCCTAAAAAATGTTCACATTGGGGATGTGGATCTTGTATAATCCGAGCCCTTTATCGAGACTTCGGTGTTACCTGTTCTGTACTGAGAGCGTAGCGATGAATGAGTGTTGCTCGTTTATGCATAGTGCGGAAAACTTTTTATCCTGCCGTTAAAATGACGTATTTAACATGTGCATCAATCACCAAGACTACGCGAGTAGCATTCGCATTTTGATGAGGAATTAATTTCTCTACCTTTATGATTTATTTAGTTGTTTTTAAAGAGGTGGTTTGTGGTTTTGCTGGTTATCTTTATCGCATTAATCTCGGCTTGGTACTTCGGCTTAGCTGCATTTACCGCAGGTCTTACTGTTAAGCATTGGGTGCTGCTGGGTTTTGTGCTCGGGCCTCTGGCTTATCCGCTCTTTACGACACACCGCCATTTAGCTTTGAGGAAAATCCGTTGTAGTGAGGAAGAGATATTAAATAGCTAATTTATCAATCTGTTATGTAATTTACATGGCTACATGGCTACATGGCTACGTGGCTACATGGCTACATGGCTACGTGGCTACATGGCTACATGGCTACATGGCTACATGGCTATATGGCTATTAGTACTTTTTATATTCACTTAAAACTAAAGGGAGCCAATGCTCCCTTTATTGTTTCTAAGCCGCGCTAGCTTAATTAACTATCACTGTACATGAGTTAGACTCATGGCTACAGAACTTAAATTAGTTCCACCAACCTTTTGCTGAAATCACTTCAAGGTGATTCAAGCCTTCAGGCAACTTAACTTTTTTACGCGCTGGCTTGGATAAACCGAGTGCTTTTTTGATTGAATTCAGCATTTTAGCTCCTTAATAAAAATTTTTATTAAGCAAAAGTTGTTTCGGTAAAACGAACATTTGGTACCGCAGCAACATCAATTGATTTGAAGCGAACATTTGGTACTGCAGCAACTTCAGTTTGTTTGAAGCGAACGTTTGGTACCGCAGCAACTTCAGTTTGTTTGAAGCGGACATTTGGTACAGCAGCAACTTCAGTTTGTTTGAAGCGAACATTTGGTACAGCAGCAACTTCAGTTTGTTTGAAGCGAACGTTTGGTACGGCAGCAACTTCAGTTTGTTTGAAGCGAACGTTTGGTACGGCAGCAACTTCAGTTTGTTTGAAGCGAACATTTGGTACTGCTGAGAAGGTATCTATGCTATCTAAGGAAGTAAGATTGCTTACAGCAGCAAGCGATGATGTTAATGCTACAACAGTTAATATTCCTTTAATCATTCTAATTATCTCTCAGGGTAGTTAATATTGATTTATTATTGACACTAATAGCGCTGTTGCACTTGTTGTGCCAATGTTGTAAATCAAAATCAAATTGAGAGTTAAATGATTAAGTAATGTTGCTATTAGTGTTTGGCTTTACCATGTCTTCTTGAAGTAGCTGAGTAAATTCGGTCTCTTTTATGGCCTTGCTAAAAATATAGCCTTGAATTTCTTCACAGTTAAGTGCCCGTAAAATGTTCAATTGTGCTGCTTGTTCTACGCCTTCACCCACAACAGAAAGCCCCATGTTATGGGCGATGGTGATAATAGAATCGACCATTTTGAGATCGCGATCAGATTTATCTATATCGTCAACAAAGGCTTTGTCAATTTTTAAAGTATGAATAGGAAAGCGTTTTAAGTATGAAAGGGACGAGTACCCAGTGCCGAAATCATCGAGTGCTAAACTGACGCCCATTTTAGCCAATTGCTGCATGACAATAATTGCCGTTTCAGGCTGTTTAATGACGGTGCCCTCAGTTATTTCTAATTCAAGATGACATGCAGGTAGTTTGGTGAGTCTTAAAATTGACTCTATTCGTTGTTGAATATCGGGCAGAGCAAATTGACGTGACGATAAATTGACGGCGACTCTGCCGCTGAATATGCCTTGTTCACGCCATTTTTGCGCTGCGAAACAAGCCTTGCGTAAGACAATTTCACCAATTTCAACAATCAAACCGTTTTCTTCAGCAAGTGGAATAAAGTCATTGGGGGGAATTAAACCATGTACTGGATGATTTAATCTGACTAAAGCCTCCATGCCTGCAATTTTACCGCTTTTAAGATCAACCTTAGGTTGATAATAAACTTCAAATAGATCATCTTTTAAGCCTTCACGGATAAGATTTTCTATTTCTAATTGCCTAATTGCATGTTGGTTCAAGGACTCAGAATAAAACTGGTAGCAATTACCTCCCGCAGACTTAGCATGGTACATAGCAATGTCAGCCTTTCTCAGTAATGCTTGCTCGCTTTGTTCATCTTCTGGGAACAGCACGATACCAATACTTAATCCTAGGACTAGTTGTTCATTGCTAACGTCAAATGCAGGTTTTAGCCCTTCAATAATACGGTTAGCTATTGCTGCACTGGCGCTTATATCTGAACCCTTGTCTAATACAATGGCGAATTCATCTCCGCCTAGACGATAAATACTGGTATTTTTAGGAAGTAAGGACTTAATGCGGGTAGCAACGAGCTTTAATAAAGTATCCCCAATTTGATGGCCTAGGGAATCATTAATACGTTTAAAATTATCAAGATCAAGCACCATAAGCGCATGAGCTATTTCTCGATTCACTAGGTTATTTAAGGTCACTTGTAAGTTGGAGCGATTAGGTAGTCCGGTTAAGAGATCGTTATTGGTTAATTTTCTAAGTTCTTCTTCTTGCTGCTTACGTCTTGATATATCAGAAAAAACACCGACATAGTGTGATAATTCGCCTAACTCATCATAGATCGCATCGATAGTGAGTTCCATATGGAAGTGACTGTCATCTCCTCTGGCTGCTTCGACTTCATTTGCCCAGCGACCTTGCTGTTTTAACATGGTTCTAATTTGGATGGAGAAGGTTTCTGGATATAAATCAAATGTGAGTAAGTTGCCAATAAAATCAGTTCGATTACGCAATGAAATTTTACAGCAAGCTTCGTTGACTTCGACAAAACGGTATTCGTTGTCGAGGATAAACATACCTTCCGAAATGTTTTCAATTGCTTTTTCAAAGAGTTTTAGTTGTTCTTCCTTTTGTTTAAACTGACTAATATTTTTAATCGTTCCAGTCATTCGCAGGGCATTATCTTTGTCATCCCTCTCTACAATTTTGGCACGGTCTAAGATCCATACCCAATTGTCGTCTTTGCCTTTTACCCTATATGCGGCTTCAAAATGATCTGTTTCACCATAAAAATGCTTATTAAGCGCTTCACGGACACGTTCTTGATCCATAGGATGTATATTACTCTCTTCATCCGATTTTCCAGAACGATGCCCATCACGGGGAAATTCAAGAGCTCCCCAGATATTGGAGCGAAAAATATTGCCAGTTTCTATGTCCCAGTCCCACATTTCATCACCACTTCCCCAAAGGGAAAGTTTTAATCTTTCTTCGCTGAGCGCTATTTGGCGTTGCACTTCTCTTTTTCGTAATACAGCTTTAATAATAAAAAAAGTTATTAGCAATGTAGTTATGAAGTAAATTAATTTTGCCCAATAAGATAGCCACCATGGAGGCGATATATAAATGTTAAGGGAATTTACTGGACCTTTTGCTCCGGTGACAGGGTTTTCACCAAATACATTAAAAATATAATGACCAGGTGAGAGGTTTGTGTAGGTTGCAGAGTTTGTACCTTTTGCAGTAATCCATGTATCAGATAGGCCATTTAGGTTGTAAAAGTACTCAATATGTTTATGACTTGACTTCGGAGAGTTGAACTTCAATGTAAATGGATAGTCTGAATATTTTAATTCAATCATTTTTGATTTTGATATACTTTTTTCTAGTGGGTTATCGCCTATATTAACCGTTTTGTTAAATACTAAAAGCTCACTGATATTGGTGTTTATAACATTGTTTTCAATGTAAGATATTGCATTAGCTTTATTTATGGCACTAATGCCAGTTATTCCACCAAAAAAGAAACTGCCATTCCAGAATATCCCACTCTGATTATTGTATTCTTCTTGACTACCATAGTCAGTCGTTAGTGTTAGTAATTTCCCATTTCTGCTTAAAATCAATTCATTTATGGAAGATGCCATAAAGTCATTACTATTATCAATTGCGATTGAGTAAATTGGTTTGTTTGAGTTATAAATTTTATTGATTTCTAACGTTTCTTTATTAGTCGAATAGATTGAAGTTCTAGTTCCAAAAAGATATTCATTTGGTGTCTCAGTTATGCAATAAACAAAATCATCATCAAAAATTGTTTTTTCGTTGCCGTTAGTATCTATACTTACCAGTCCACCTTGAGTAGCAAGTAGAAGTGTGCCATCCAGAGTCTGTTGAATTTGGAATATTGGGTGCTTATTCTTTAGTGATAGTTTACGAATGTTTTTTCTATTTAGTAGATCAATTATGTATATGTCAGACTTACTTGTTCCTACAATTAACTCGGTTCTTTTTTGGTTTTTAAATAGAGTGACAATGCTATCGCTTAATATTGTTGTTTTTAAATCCCCATTAAACTCATAAAGGCCATTGTTACCTCCGATGATAAAAGAGTCTCTGTTTCTTATAATATATTTAGGTCCTGATATTTCTGTGTCTATTCTATCCTCGAAGATAAAGTTTGAATTATATATTTCTACTTCACTACTATCATCAGATGTCACAATTCGTTCATTGTCTAATAAGCTTATTGACCAGATATTTCCGATAGGGTTTATTAGGGACTTTACAACATTGCTGCTGTCTCTGATTAGAATGAATCCCATATTTAATGAAGGAATTATTGTATAGTTATTCGTCCTGTAGGCTTGAATTTGATTAGTGATTTCTTTCTTTTCTAATACATAACCTTTTGATGTTACCTCTGATGATTCAAGGTTTGTTTGTATTACTTGACCATCAATCACGGCTAGACCTGTATACTCACCAGCAAGAAATTTCGGTATGTCTTCTGATATTTTTTTATAAATACCATCTGATGTTAAAATATAAACTCCACTTTTGCCTTTTACTATGTCTACAGATTGTAGGGATAAAATAGTAGTTGTTGAATCTTCGTGATAATGAATAATTTTACCATCATGATTTCTTACAATGTAGCCGTTATTAGTCTTAATTGCTTTCTTTATGAAGCTAAAGCTTTCATCTTGATATGTTTTTATTATTTCTAAATTATCTTTTCTAATATCAATGATCTTATTTTTAGTACCTATAGTATAAATTTCACCATTGTCATTTATAGACCATATGGCTTCATTTATTTGTTCCTGTTTTTTGAAGGATTCAAGTTCTGAGTCGTAAATATTTAAACCATTGTCAGTTCCAACTAACATTGTTTTATTGTCAAATAATAGGCTTTGAATAAATGAACTAGATAGACCAGAGTGATCATGTGCAAAAAAATGCTTAAATTCTTCACCGTCGAATCGATTTAATCCGTTCAAAGTACCAATCCAGATGTAACCATCATTATCTTCAATGACCGATGTGACTGTACTCTGGGATAGGCCTTCTGGGACGCCATAAGACTCAGTTTTTAAAGCTATTGGTAATTGTTGCGCTTCTGCGGTCGATAGGGAAATAGCTAGAAGAAAGAAAATTCTCAAGAGTGCTTTAGGCATAGTGTTTGTTCTTATTATCCGAGGATGCCATGAAACAATTGTGTTACATCACTTTTCCAGAAAGTGAGCGGTTTGTCAAAGTGGAGTCTGCAGAAAATCCTTTTAACAGCATGTAGATGCAGTAAAATTGTTCGGTGCTGAAGTGGTAGAACATAGGCTAGCCATGTTTTACATCAGGATTACGCCCAACACTGAAAGATACGACTATAGTTGGACTGATTTGTAGCGGTTCTGTTTGTTTACCTAACTTTGCTCACAAATGTGTGAGCAAAAGTGTTTTTTGTTTAGAAATTAAACTTTTCTGCCGTTTGCTTAAAAACTTTAAGATCCGTGATCATTTTGTCTGACATCAGCGCGGCTTGGGTTCTGTGTTGTTCACCTGTGCTAAATAACACTAAGCGATCGCTGTGCTTAGTACGCATTTTACGCATCATGAATTTGAGTAAATCAGTGCGGGTGAGCTTAGTGATTTCGTCTACGACGAGTTCTCTTTGATTAAATTGATAATCTCTATTGCCGACACTGACCCAATAACGTTGACTGCGAGTTTTGAGGTTCGCGTCGTGCTCCATGATTTGATTAATCAGACCTACCTTTGTGCTTTCCCATTCTTCGTTGGTGATTTGCATCACTGCATAATTAAAGTCGGCAATAAACTCGTCGATGGCCTCTAATAAATGCAGTGGCCCAGTTGTAGGTGACTGAATATAGAAAATAAGTCCAGGATGACGATTGAGCGGCAGGTAACCTGTGCCTACCATATAGCCCAACTGTTTTTCAGTACGCAGCTCATGGAAGAAGGTGGACGACATAGTGTGATTCAGTAAGCTAAATAGCGCCATTTTTTCAGGTGTTGCCACGGCAGATTGGTAATACACAATAATTGCGCTATCTTGATGATCTATTGCGAGCTCTCTCAGTAACGTGCCTTGGCCTGTTAAATTCACTAATTCTCTGGTGGACTCTGCACTCGGCGTCGAAACTAAAGATAAAATGTGCTCTAAACGTTTGCCGAGAGCTTGTGCTTCAGAGACTAACCAATCCCCATAGACTAACCCTTCAAGGTAGATCTTTTCGTAGAAGGCGCGTACATGGTTATGTAAATCTTCTAGGCTAATATCTTCCAACATTTGTGCCATGCGTGCTGGTTCATAACTGCTTTTTTGCAGAGTAACAGTCAGGCTAGTAAATAATTGTGAAATCGGTTTAGCCTGTGTCTGATTCTGCCAACTGCGCAGTAGCTGAGATTTTATGAGGGCAAAGCGCTCTTCGGTAAAATTGCGCTCTCTGGCTTTATGGATTAATAGCGCTAATAACGTTTCTTGATTGCCGGTAAAGCCCGATAAATGCAGTGTAATTCCGCCTTGATGCGGATAAATGTTATAGCTTAATCCAGCAACTTCGGCCTGATAGGTTGGCTCGGTTAGATAATCGAGTAGCATTTCAACATATAAGCGGGTGAGGGCGGCATGCCTTGGCGTTTTACTTGCCTGCTCTGAATCTAGCGATAAATACATGTGACCTTTTGGCACATTAAACTCATCATCTTTCTTATGCCAAATGCGGTATCCAGTTGATTCTGCAACTATCACTGGCACGTCAACATCGCTCTTATCCGGACGGGCAATCGAGTCGGCGACAATAAAAGGATTTGCAGCCGGTAGCTGTAATTCAGGGCGAATATTGTTCACTTGCCAACGAGCGAGGGACTGTGGCGCAATTGGGCGGACTTTGTACGGTGTGTGATACCAGTTAGCTTTACGATCGGTTTTAACCGATTGGGCGATAAGCTGCAGGCGCATATTCTGTGGCACCATGAGCTCAAGTAGCTCAATGGTTTCAGGGATATCCAGCCCATCCATCCGATAATCGCCAAAGACCAAGTCTTCGATCTCATAGTGATGCATATTGATGCTGAGATGGCTGGCTAAATCGAGTGATTTAACTTGCTCTTGATAACGAAACGCCATTTTGAGCAGGTTTGCACGCTCCAAATAACGCCATTCATCTAAGCCTTGGGTTTTGATAAGTTCAATATACTCAAAACAGCAGCTGATAATTTCATCGAGATTGCCTAGCCCTTTATCGGTTAACTGTAAACCGATACTGTAATCCTTGAAGTTATAACCATTTACACCGCCGCCCGCAGACAAGTTGTTCACTAATCCTTGTTCTTTCAGATACGACAACAGACTGCCATGACTCTCATTGCCTAAAATATGGCTGATATAAGTCAAAGGCTTACGTTTGTAGTAGTGATCAATTCCTGGGAAATTAAAACTGATGCTTAAGCGTTTTTGCTCCTTAAGCGGCACAATATCGATTTGCCTCAACAGTTCTTTTTCTGAAAATAGTGGTACTTGAGGATAGTTTTTCACTAAGTTCAAGTTTCGGATCCCACTAAAATAGTGGCAGGCTAAATCTTGTAATTCATCAAGGGAAAGCGGAGCGACTAAGCACAAGGTCATTAAGTTGGCGCTGTAATGGCTTTGATAGAAATCGAGTAATTCACTACGTACCTGTGCCTGTTCTCCGCCTAAGGTGACTAAGTTACCCACGGAAAATTTCGAAAATGGATGCCGTGGGTTGACTGTCTCTTTGAGTACTTGATAGGTCCGACGGATATCATCTTTTAGCTTTAAACTAAATTCAGATTCAATAGCTTGGCGTTCTCTATCGACTAAATCTAAATCAAATTTTGGGGCGATAAAAAATTGGCTGAATCTGTCTAAGGAGTCGGCAAACACTTCTTCATTGATGGTGAAAAAGAAGTTAGTGTGCTCTGTGCCCGTCCAAGCGTTATTGCTGCCGCCATGCTGATTAATAAAGGCGTGATACTCGCCTGAGTCTGGGAATTTCTCAGTACCTAGAAAGAGCATATGCTCTAAAAAGTGCGCCATGCCGGGTCTATCTGCGGGATCATCAAAATGACCCACGCCTACAGCCATAGATGCGGCAGCTTGGCTAGCATCTTGATCTTCAACCAATAACACCCTGAGCGCATTATCTAATACAAGATAACGATACTGGCGGTGATCATTTGGACTTTTATATATGGACTGAGAGGCTTGCAAAGAGACACTCCGGTAACGATAGCTTGTTATATATTGATAGTCTTAATGGTTTTTAGCAAATATCTCTTGTGTTTATCGACTAAAGATTAAGTCTTGTGAGGTTTGTTGAAACGGATTTTAGGGCTACAATTGGGATAAAACAAAAACAAGTTTGAGTCGCGAGAGAAGTATGCAGCTATTTTTGATGAGACATGGTGACGCCGGATTTAATGCTCAGTCTGATAGAGACAGAACACTGACCGATGTTGGAAGGCACCATACTGTGTTGATGAGCAACTGGCTAGCTCGTAGTGTGGCTGATTTCGATCTTGTTTTAGTTAGTCCTTACTTACGAGCACAGCAAACGTGGCAGGAACTGAGTCAGCATTTTCCTGAGCCGCGTAAGTGGTTAGTCGCCGATGATCTTGTGCCTTCTGGCGATCCCGCCAATGTAGCCGCCTTGGTTGTGGCTTATGCTGAGTTATACAAGGCGGATAAAGTACTCGTGATTGCTCACATGCCGTTACTGGGCTACTTAGTCAGTGAGTTAGTGGCTGGCGTTGAGCCGCCATTATTCGCGACGTCAGGCATTACGCTCATTGATAAACATGCCGAGCAAGCCTCAATCGTGTGGCAGCACGCCCCGCATAGTATTAGCTAATCTAGGTTTATATCTCTTTTACAAAACAAACGGCCCACATTAAATGGGCCGTTTGTTTTCAGCTAAATAGGAAATGTTAAAGCCTAAGCCGATAGCGAGCTAACGTCTATGCGGTTGCTCACCAATATCAATCAGCACTAATAACGCCGCATCGCCGCCCCATTCTTTAGGGGCCTGATGGAAAGCCTTCACCATAGGATGCTGCACTAACCACATGGGAACTTGTTGTTTCAATATACCACTGCCATAACCATGCATAATGCAGCAGCACAGACTCTGTTGTTTGACGCAGGCTTGAATCAATGCTGCTAGCTCAAGTTTGGCTTCTGATTGGCGATAGCCGTGTAAATCCAGCAGTAAATCTGGCTGGTAATCGCCACGTCTGAGGCGTTTGAGTTCTAAACTGTCAACACCTTCTTCTAACCAACGCATCGGCCCTTGTACAGGCAGTAGTGGTTGATAAGTATCTGAGAAATAACTGTTAGCATGCAGTTGCTGCTCTTTCAGTTCTATTACCTGTTTGGTTTTTAAGGGCATGCGAAAGTGTCGCTTATTTTGGGTGATGGGTTTAATACCATCGATAAGCGCTGAGAACATCGCCAAGCCTTCTTTGTCGTCGTCTTTATTCATGGCGGGTATTCTATTGAATCCTATGAACTCTGAATAGAGTTCAGTTACAATGTTTGCGAACATACTAGCGGGAGCACGTTTTGGATAAGATCTTTGTAGATGAAGCTGTGACAGAATTACGTACTATTGGCGATATGTTACGTTGGGCCGTGAGCCGTTTTAACGATGCCAATGTGTATTATGGTCATGGTACTGATAATGCGTGGGATGAAGCCATCGCCTTAGTTTTCCATGCCTTACACTTACCCGAAGAAATCGGTCAGCAAGTGATTTTAAGTAACTTGACCAGCAGTGAAAAGCATAAAATTGTCGAGTTGATCATTCGTCGGGTGAGAGAGCGCTTACCTGTGCCTTACTTGACCAACAAAGCGCGTTTTGCTGGGCTTGAATTTTACGTCGATGAGCGCGTGTTAGTGCCACGTTCACCGATTGCCGAAATGATCGCTAATCGTTTTAGCCCTTGGTTATATAACAAGCCAGTTACACGTATTTTAGATTTATGTACTGGCAGCGCTTGTATCGCGATTGCCTGTGCCTATGAATTTGAAGACGCCGAAGTCGATGCGCTGGATATCAGCGAAGATGCCTTAGATGTGGCGCAAATCAATATCGAAACCTTAGGTGTGATGGACAGAGTATTCCCGATGCAATCGGATCTGTTTTCGGCCATTCCAGAAGGGCCTCAGTATGATTTGATTGTTTCAAACCCACCTTATGTGGATGCCGAAGACATTGGCGACATGCCAGATGAATATCACCATGAGCCTGCCATCGGTTTAGCCTCAGGTCGCGACGGGTTAGATTTAACCAAACGCATACTGGCCAATGCCGCGCAATACCTAACACCAACGGGTTTGCTCGTAGTCGAAGTCGGTAATTCTATGGTGCATTTGATTGAGCAGTTTCCAGAAGTGCCATTCACTTGGATTAACTTTGAAAATGGCGGCGATGGTGTATTTGTATTGACCCGCGATCAACTGGTCGAAAATCAGTCAGTGTTCGGCATTTATCGCGACGCACAATAGCCTAAGATAGCAAATTAGGTTGAGACTTTTCCCGCTGCCAGTTAGGCTTGCAGCGGGAAAATAAATTGTCCAGTACTCGCTGGGCGCGGAGCGATGAACAAATAACCTAAGGTGTACAAAGCGGATGTCTGGAAACAGTATTGGTCAAAATTTTGTAGTGACGACGTTTGGTGAGAGTCACGGTGTTGCACTGGGTTGCATTATTGATGGTTGCCCTCCTGGGCTTGAATTAACCGAAGCCGATATGCAGCATGATCTTGACCGCCGTCGTCCTGGGACATCCCGATATACCACGGCACGCCGTGAGCCCGATGAAGTGCGGATTTTATCCGGCGTCTTCGAAGGTAAAACTACGGGCACCTCGATTGGACTCTTGATTGAAAATACCGATCAACGCAGTCAAGATTACTCTAATATCAAAGATTTATTTCGCCCTGGGCACGCCGATTATACCTACCAGCAAAAGTACGGTATGCGTGACTACCGCGGTGGTGGCCGCTCTTCAGCCCGTGAAACTGCGATGCGGGTTGCGGCGGGTGCTGTGGCTAAAAAGTATTTAAAGCAAGTTCACGGTATCGAGATCTACGGCTATATGTCGCAGCTGGGTCCTATTTGTGCGCAGACCATTGATCTTGACCAAATCGAGCAAAATGCCTTTTTCTTCCCCGATGCTAGCAAGCTTGAAGCGCTCGATGAATACATGCGAGAGCTGAAAAAATCCGGTGACTCGATTGGCGCGAAAATCTCCGTTATCGCGACAGGTGTGCCAGTGGGTTTAGGTGAGCCAGTATTTGATAGACTCGATGCCGATATCGCCCACGCGCTGATGGGTATTAATGCCGTCAAAGGTGTTGAGATTGGTGATGGTTTTGGTGTCGTGACGCAAAAGGGCTCCGAAGGGCGTGACTTAATGTCGCCGCAAGGCTTTGAATCTAACCATGCGGGCGGTGTGCTCGGTGGGATTTCGTCGGGTCAGCCGATTATTGCCCATATTGCGTTAAAACCCACCTCCAGCATCAGCGTGCCAGGTCAAAGTATGACGGCACAAGGTGAAATGGCTGAAGTGGTCACTAAAGGTCGTCACGATCCTTGTGTTGGGATCCGCGCGGTACCGATTGCCGAAGCTATGCTTGCCATTGTGTTGATGGATCACTTGCTAAGACACAGAGCGCAAAATCAGGATGTGCGTAGTCATACGCCAGTGCTTGGTATGCGATAAGTCGCATGAAATAGCTGGTATGCGATAACGATACAATGAGTGGCATGAGATAAATGGAATGCGTTAATGTCAACTTCTTCTAGCACAAGCCGGCAATTGCGCTGGCTTTGTGCCTGCTATTTTTTCTTCTTTTCTATTCTCGGCACTATGGTCCCTTATCTTGGGGTCTTCTTCGAAAATCGCGGTTTTAATCCTCAAGAAATTGGCTTTTTACTCGCCATCCTGATGGCGACGCGCATCGTTGCGCCGAATGTGTGGGCTAAAGTGGCTGACCGAACGGGGATGCGTGCCGAGCTGATCAAAATGGGCGCAGGGGCCGCCGCGCTGGCGTATTTGAGTTTCTTCTACCATGGTGGTTTTGTGTATATGGCGCTGAGTTTGGCCTTATATACCTTCTTTTGGAATGCAATCCTCGCCCAGCTTGAAGTGATCACCTTAGAAACCTTAGGCGAGAATGCCAGCCGCTACGGTCAAATTCGCAGTTGGGGTAGTGTCGGTTATATTTGTCTTGTTGTCGGTGCGGGCTTTGCCATTGGTCAGTGGGGCACAGAAGTGCTGCCTTATATTGGTTTGTCATTATTTATTGGCATGTTAGCCAGTGCGTTGCCATTACCTGCAAATCGTTTAGTGCGTGACACCAGTCAAGTGCGGCCGCCATTGCAATGGAATCGGGCGATTATTTGGTTCTTAGTCTCGGCCATGTTGCTGCAAATGAGCGCGGGACCTTTCTACGGCTTCTTCGTCTTATATTTAAAGCAAGCAGGTTACTCCGAATCCTCGGCGGGCATATTTGTCGCCCTTGGCGCTATGGCCGAGATCGTGATGTTTATGTTCGCGCCGCGTTTACTCGGCCGCTATGGCGTGAATACCTTATTGATTGTCAGCATCGGCATGACTTGCTTGCGTTGGTTATTGGTTGCCTTTGGGGTAGATAGCGTGTTGTGGCTTGGTTTTAGCCAATTATTACATGCCTTTACCTTTGGCTTAACCCATGCGGCATCGATTCAATTTGTGCATAAACATTTCGATGCGAGTCACAGAAGCCAAGGTCAAGCCCTATACGCCAGTTTAAGTTTTGGGGTTGGCGGCGCGCTCGGTACTTGGATTTGCGGCTATATTTGGGGCGATGGTAGTGGGGCGGTTTGGTCTTGGGTATTTGCCGCAGTATGCGCCTTTGCCGCTATGCTGGCGGTATTCTTTATCCCTAAGGATAAACCGAGTGTTTCAGCCCATACGGCCTAGTCATATCCATTAAGATAAAAGTATAAAAAAAATCAAAAGATTGCGTTAAGTGAGGTAAAGGGTGATTCGGTTTCGTTTAGGGTTAGTTATCAATCCATTAGCTGGCTTAGGTGGCAGTGTTGGCCTTAAGGGCAGCGATGGCGTTGCTGAAGAAGCGCTCGCCTTAGGCGCTGAACCCAAAGCCGCCTTGCGTATGATGCAGGCCCTCGAGGTTATCCGTGATTATAGTGATGACATTGAAGTCATTACTGCTTCAGGCATCATGGGTGAAGACGCCGCTAAAACACTCGGTTTTACCACGCGAGTGGTGTATCAAACTCCGGATAAAACTCAGGCACTGGATACGCAGGCCGTTGTGCGTGCGCTGCTGGATGAACCGCTGGATTTACTCCTTTTTGCCGGTGGCGATGGCACGGCCCGCGATGTTTACTCCGTATTTGAACAAGCCACTATCGACGACAAACTCCCCGTACTCGGCGTGCCTGCTGGGGTGAAAATTCATTCCGGCGTTTACGGTATTACGCCCCATGCGTCTGGCATGGTGGTCAAGATGTTGCTCGATGGCGAACTTGTCAGTTTGATGTCCGCCGATGTGATGGATATCGACGAAGTGGCTTTTCGCCAAGGCACAGTGCGCGCTAAACGATTTGGTGAGCTCTTAGTGCCCGCCGAGCCGCGTTATGTACAAGCGGTGAAGATGGGCGGCAAGGAAGTCGATGAACTCGTGCTGGCCGATATCGCCGCCGATGTGATCAATCAAATGGAGGATGAATTGTACATCATGGGCTCTGGCAGTACGGTTGCCTTTGTGATGGAAGAGTTAGCTCTGGATAATACCCTACTCGGTGTTGATCTTATTCAAAATAAAAGTTTAGTCGGCAGTGACTTAACCGCGAATGAATTACTCGAACTGACCCAAGATAAGCCGACTAAGTTGGTGATTACCTTAATTGGTGGCCAAGGCCATATCTTAGGGCGTGGTAATCAACAGTTGTCGCCCGAGCTGATTCGGCGCATCGGAAAAGACAATATTATTATCCTTGCCACAAAAACTAAGCTAAAAGCACTTGATGGACGACCACTAATTGTGGATAGTGGCGACCCTAAATTAGATAGCGAGCTTGGCGGCTATTATAAAGTGACGACGGGCTACCATGATTACGTCATGTATCAGGTGGCCAATCCAGATTTATTGGTCGCAGCAGATGTGTCGGCCAATCCAGTATTAATGGAGAGTTAGACCCATGTTAGAGCATTACGAAGACGCATTAGAACAGTGGATCGCCAGCGTTGTTAGTCATGGTGATGACGATGCTTTGTTTGCCTGTGGCTACTTACAGGGCCATGTGGCCGTAGTGTTGTCACAATTGGAAGCACAGGGTGAAACGGATCTTGATGCTTTAATGCTAAAAATGACCGACTGTCTAGCACTCGCGCGCCAAGAATTAAACGATGCCGATTATGCCTTGGTTGAACAGGCATGGGCACAGCTGAAGGCAAAGATTATAGGCGAATTGGATGTTGCCTAGCTCCCAGCCGATGACTGACAACGAGCACGTGACTAATACCGAAGTAACGAGTGTAGAAATGCCGAGTGCTGAATTAGCCTGTGAGCAAACGCTCGATGCCAGCGCGGTATTTATCGGTTTAGTGAATCCTAAAACGCCCGTTAACGTCGGTGGCATTATGCGCGCATCGGGTTGTTATGGCGTCGATGGCGTATTTTACACTGGCAGGCGCTACGAGTTAGCCGCGCGTTCGGGTGCAGTGCAATACCATGTCGATACTAAAGATGCTGGCGAGCGCATTCCGCTCACTGGCGTCACTTCATTGTTAGCCGCGGTTCCGGCGGACACTCAGCTTATCTGTGTCGATTTGGTGGTGGGCGCGACGCCGCTGCCGGATTTTGTTCATCCCGCGAAAGCCTTTTATGTGTTTGGTCCTGAAGATGGCACCATTGGCCAAGAGATTATCGATAAAGCCGATGCCGTAGTGTATGTGCCTACGGTCGGGTGTATGAATCTTGCGGCTTCGGTCAATGTGTTGCTATACGACAGATTGGCTAAATCCCACCGTGAGGCTGCAAGCCTGACATCGAGCCTAGTATCTGGTCTACCTTCGAACTTAAGCGGCGATGCGCTCATCCGTCAGAGTCGTGATAACAACAATCGTACTCGGGTGAAAGGGCCCAGAGCGCCGCGAAAACCTCGACATGTTGAATCCAGTAGTGTCGGGTCTAGCAGCCTTGAACCTAGCAGCATTGATAACGCGATAGCCATCACAGCAGCTTAATTGGTTTAAAAATAACATTTTTAAAAAGGGATTAAGCCATGGCTTAATCCCTTTTTTATAGCGCTCAAAAACGTTATTTTTCTAGCGATTGATTGCCTAGAGCGCTTTGCCCTTGAGCAATTTTCGCAGCCACATACGATTAGGGTTGAGTTTACACAGAGTAGCTTTATCGAGTGGTATTGGCTCGCCGCAAAGCTGCGCCGCGAGACATTCGGCGGCCAATGGCCCAGAACTTAACCCCCGTGAGCCTAACCCACCGAGAATATACAGCCCTTGATGCACCGGCGCTGGCGTGGTTTGCCAGTAGTGACGACTCTCTTTCGTGAGTTGATGTTGCGCATAATCCTTAATAATTTGCGCCACATCGGGTGCGCAGCCCATCATAGGGAAATGATCCCGCGTCACCATACGCACGCCAACACGGGCATTGTTGCCACTCATGTCGATATCTTCAAGCCAAGGCTGATTGGGATAACTCTCGTGCATTTTGGCGAGGTTTTCTTGTTGCTCCTGCGGGCAAAAATCTAGATGCTTAGGTTCTTTAACGTAACTCGCGCCAAGGCAGTGGAGTCCTTCGTGACTCGGGGTTAAATAACCGTTGGCGCACAGCACAGTCGCGAGCTGACTCAATTGAAATTGAGCGGGCACATGGCTGACTTGGCCGCGAAAAGGGCTAATTTGTAATTTGTTGCTGGCATCAAATTGCGTGAGCGCTGCGCCATTGGCGAGCACAACTTGCGCAAAGGGGCCAAAGCGATGCTTAGCGGTGATTAAATACCAACCTTCACTTTGATGCTCAATTTCAAGGATCTCAGTCTCCAAATGGAGTTTGACCTCAGAAAGCTGCTGCGCTTTTTGTATTGCGGCTTCGGCATATTCGTAGGGACAAACCCAGCCAGCCAGCGGATAGAAAAAGCCTGATTTGTCAATATTAATGTTCGCAAGAGAATTAGCCTGCTGCGCATCGACTCGATAGGCAATTTCACTTGGCCAGTTCTGGCTTTGAATAATTTTATCGAGTCGTAATTGGCTGCGTTCATCGTGGGCAGTTTGCAATACCCCGCAAAAATCATGGGAAATCGGCGTTTGATTTGGGGCGGGGACAGATGTCAGCGCCTGTACTCGACGGCGGCTAAATAAAAATGCCTGCTGGAAGAAGCGGCTTAATTCATCATTTTCCGGTGTCAGCAGTGGATAAATCGCTCCTTGGCGGTTGCCCGAGGCGCCTTGGCCAAGCTTGGCATCTTTACAAAAGAGCTGCGTACTTTGGCCGCGTTCCGCCAAAGACAGCACCAAATGCGCCGAGGCTAACCCGCCGCCTATGATGGCAATCGAGCTGGGCGGCACCGAGGGTAAGATTGCAGCCATAGGATTAAAGGCATAGGCTTTAGCGTCTTGCTGGCGTAAGACGTGGCGCTCGTGTAACAAAATGGCATCAGGCTGATGGTTTGTCTGTATTGCAGCGCAGGTAAAATCCCTCTCCTCAAAGCCGCAGGCTTGGAAACGGCTCACAGGAGTTTCGCTTAATCCGCTTGATTCGTTTAATCCAATAGTTGCCACAGTGGCGCCATCGTCACTGAGTTTTGCCATCTGCCAATGGATCTGCTGATTTAACCCATTTTGTAGATGGGGCAATACCAGCCAGTGCTGAACGGGGTGAAGCGGAGAATGGATGAGTGAACAGAGCTGGGATTGAATATCACCAAAGTGCAGGTCGATTGTGATACGACCATCATCAAAAATTAATCTCTGACAACCTATAATAGCCGTCGGCTCTGTATGAAGTAAGCGTTGGGCAAGTGGCTCAAGTTCAGGCACTTTGGTTAAACAGGCGGATTGATCCCAAAGTAATTTAAGTTCGTAAGCATTAATCGGATTGGGTTCGAATACGTTAAGGAGTAATCGTTGGTTAGGGTTCGTCTGAGTGCGCCACCAAGATAAGAGTTCAAGCCCGTTACCTAAACCAATTTGCCCTAATACTAAGAGTTTTTGCTGTGAATGAGCCTCAAATACCCGCTGCTGATAAATGCTCAATTTGCTGAGATAGTGTGCATCAGTGTGAGCTGTTGCGGGATAAAGGTTGATTAATTGCGGGTAATCGCGCTTAATTTGGCAAGGTTTATTGGGCTCTGCAGTCAAAGAAATTTACTCTCGGTCTCATAATTGGCATTATTTTACTCGCCTTTATGGAAAGCTGACCACTTAATTGAGTCAAAACAGATACTATTGGCTCAGCGAAAAGTAGGTACTGACATGTACACAATGGATAGCAATAAAATGAAAAGAGTCGTGATCACCGGAATGGGTGTTGTTTCAAGTATCGGTAATAACAAGCAAGAAGTGACCGAGTCACTGAAAGCGGGCCGCAGTGGTATTACGCATTCAGCTCAGTTTGAAGAGATGCAATTACGTAGCCATGTATGGGGTGACATCAAGTTAAACCCTGCTGAGCATATCGATCGTAAGGCATTGCGTTTTATGGGTGATGCGGCAGCTTATGCCTACATTGCTATGCAAGAAGCGGTTGCCGATGCCAATTTAACTGAAGAGCAGTATTCAGATCCGCGCGTAGGTTTGATTGTGGGTACAGGCGGCGCATCATCGTCTAACCAAGTACAATCTGCCGATACATTGCGTGAAAAAGGCGTTAAACGCGTAGGTCCGTATATTGTGCCTCGCATCATGTCGAGCACGGCCAGCGCTTGTTTAGCCACGCCATTTAAAATTAAAGGCATGAATTATTCTATCAGTTCAGCCTGTGCAACCAGCGCCCACTGTATTGGTCACGCCGTTGAACTTATCCAAATGGGTAAGCAAGACATGGTGTTTGCCGGTGGTGCTGAAGAAGTGGATTGGACACTGACCATGGGCTTCGACGCTATGGGCGCACTGTCAACCAAGTACAATGCCACACCCGAAAAAGCCTCTCGTACCTATGATGCAGACCGTGATGGTTTTGTGATTTCTGGCGGCGGCGGTATTTTAGTGGTTGAAGAGTTAGAGCATGCTCTGGCTCGCGGCGCAAAAATTTACGCTGAAGTGATTGGTTATGGCGCGTCTTCAGACGGTTATGACATGGTGGCGCCATCGGGTGAAGGCGCTGTGCGTTGTATGCAAATGGCGATGATGGATGTCGATACCCCAATCGATTACATCAACACTCACGGCACTTCAACGCCAGTGGGCGACGTGCGTGAATTAGAAGCGCTACGTGAAGTTTTCAAAGACAAGTGCCCACCGATTGCATCGACTAAGTCTATGACAGGTCATGCATTAGGCGCCGCAGGCGTACATGAAGCGATTTACAGCTTAATCATGATGGAAAACAGCTTTATTGCCCCAAGCATCAATATCGAAAATCTGGACGAAGCGGCGAAAGATATGCCTATCGTGCGTGAGTATCGTGATGCTGAGCTGACTACAGTCATGAGTAACAGCTTTGGTTTTGGCGGTACAAACGCCACGTTAGTGATGCGCAAATTCAAATAAGTTTGTTTATCAAACACGATAGAAGGGAAGCTTAGGCTTCCCTTTTTTATGGGCGTTTTTTGTAAACCTGTTGCATCGACAAGGATTTATCCCATTAGTCTTGTTAGAATACCGAGCATCTTGATGCCTTCCATTCCCACTTTTTTTAGATCAGGTGCCCATGAAGATTTTAGTCGATGAAAATATGCCCTATGTTGAACCGCTATTTGGCGATCTCGGGGAAATTATTCCTGTTAATGGCCGCACGTTAACCGCAGCGCAAGTGCGCGATGCCGATGTGTTATTAGTGCGCTCAGTCACCAAAGTGAATGCCGAGTTGCTCTCGGACAATCATCAACTGAAGTTTGTCGGCAGTGCCACTATAGGCACAGATCATGTGGATTTAGCCTACCTTGCCGAGCGTAATATCCCCTTCTCTAATGCGCCAGGTTGCAATGCGACTGCGGTTGGGGAGTTTGCTTTTATCGCTATGCTGGAGTTGGCGCAGCGCTTTAATTCGCCGCTTAAGGGCAAGGTCGTCGGCATAGTGGGCGCGGGTAACACTGGCACTGCAACGGCAAAATGTTTGCAAGCCTATGGTATTAAAGTACTGCTTAACGATCCCATTAAAGCTGCAGAGGGCGATCCGCGTAGTTTTGTGAGCTTAGAAACCATCATGGCGCAGGCCGATATCATCAGTTTGCATGTGCCCATCACGCGAACGGGAGAGCATAAAACCAAACATTTATTCGATGAGGCGCACTTAAAGGCGCTCAAACCCAATACTTGGTTAGTGAATTGCTGCCGCGGTGATGTGATAGATAACAAAGCACTTATCAGAGTTAAACGCCAGCGTGATGATCTTAAACTTGTACTCGATGTGTGGGAAGGCGAGCCAACACCGATGCCTGAACTGGTGCCACTGGCTGAATTTGCCACGCCGCATATTGCAGGTTACAGCTTAGAAGGTAAGGCGCGCGGCACTTTTATGCTCTATCAAAAGCTGTGTCAGTTACTTAATATTGCTGCCGATAAAAGTCTGCTGGATCTCTTGCCAAGCTTTAACATTAAGGCGGTCGAACTTGCGACCGCGCCGAATGAAAAAGCGTTATTACAGCTCGCGCGTTTTGTCTATGATTTGCGCGATGATGACAAGATGTTCAGAAATACATTCTTAAATGAGAATGGCTTCGACACTATGAGAAAAAATCACCAACATAGACGCGAATTTAGTGTATTGGCGCTGGCTTATGACGGTCAATCTGAGGTAGATTGGTTGTCCAATTTAGGTTTTTCAGGAGTCGGTCAGTAGCTATGTCACAGGAATTTAATGTTGTCGTTTTAGGTGCATCGGGCGCAGTGGGTCAAACTATGATAGAGATCCTCGAAGAGCGTAATTTCCCGGTTGCCAATTTGTACCCTTTAGCCAGTAGCCGCAGCGCCGGTGAAACGGTCAGCTTTCATGGCAAACAAATTACCATTCTCGACGTAGAAACCTTCGATTGGACCCAAGCTCAAATTGGTTTCTTTTCTGCAGGTGGTGATGTTTCCGCCCAATGGGCACCGATTGCCGCTGAAGCAGGCTGTGTTGTGATTGATAACACCTCTCACTTTAGATACGACATCGATATTCCTTTGGTTGTACCTGAAGTGAATCCGCATGCTATCGCTGATTTCCGCAATCGCAATATCATTGCTAACCCAAATTGCTCAACGATTCAAATGCTGGTGGCACTTAAGCCTATTTATGATGCCTATGGTATCAGCCGCATTAATGTGGCAACGTACCAGTCAGTATCGGGCACAGGTAAAAAAGCCATTGAAGAATTAGCGCATCAGTGCACTAAATTACTGCAAGGTTTACCTGCTGACGCTGAAGTCTATCCAAAACAAATTGCTTTTAACGTATTGCCACAAATCGATAAATTTATGGATAACGGCTATACCAAAGAAGAAATGAAAATGGTCTGGGAAACCCAGAAGATTTTCGGTGACGATGAGATTTTAGTGAATGCGACCGCCGTACGTGTGCCTGTGTTTTATGGTCACTCAGAAGCCATTAATATCGAAACTCGTCAGCCTGTTGATGCCGAAGACGTTAAAGCTTTACTGCGTAATGCCGAAGGAGTGGTATTGTTTGAATCCGATGATGATTATCCAACAGCAGTGACAGATGCCGCAGGAACCGATCCGGTTTATGTGGGTCGCATTCGTAAGGATATTTCTCATTCTCACGGGATTAATTTGTGGGTCGTGTCAGACAATATTCGTAAAGGTGCAGCCTTGAACAGTGTGCAAATTGCCGAGATCTTAGTGAGAGATTATTACTAAGCATTAGATTGCATTTGATGCCCATTGAAAAGCCTGCTGTCAGCAGGCTTTTTTTGTTTTACAATTGTGAACAGTAGCAGGGCGGGGATTTCTGGTTTATAGTAATCTCAATAAATACAATTGCCTAAAGCCTGTTATCAGTGAGATAACTTTATAGCGCTTCAAAGGGAAGGATTGATGAAATTTCGCACTTCGTATCTTGTGGGTCTAATGGCCACTGTTTTAGCTGTTTCTTCTACCGCTTATTTTATTGAACCCGCCGTTGCTGCAGATACACCAAGATTAAAACCCTTAAAAATCATGGGGCCAGACGGACAGATCCGTCAAGTTAACCATCAATATGGTCCAACGACATCGAAAGACACTTTTTGGAGCATAGCGCAAAAAGTCCGTCCTGATGCCAGTGTTAGCGTCTATCAGGTGATGGCCGCCTTATACGATGCTAACCCTCATGCGTTTAACTCTGCCAGTTATAACAGTTTAGAACGCGGTATGATCCTGCTCATTCCGTCTAAAGAAGTCATGCTGTCGATCCCCAATCGTATGGCGATAGCCAGAGCAGAGCAAAGTGATAGACAATCTCGGGCTCCGGCGAAAGCAGCATCTAAACCGCCAGCTAAGGTGACGACAGCAAAAGCGCCAGTCACGGCTCCTGCGGTGATTGTTGAAACGAAAGTGACACCACCTAAAGCGGTTGTTGAAACACCTGTTCCAGAAAAGCCCAAGATGCTGAGTTCAGATGTGACGGCGCGGTTAGAAGCGGCAGAAAGCAAAAATCTGTCATTAACCGATGAATTAGCCCGCACTCAAGATCAACTGTCAGTGCGCACTTCAGATGTTGAAGCGCTAAAAGTTAAAGTTGAAGAATTAAATCAACGGATTGCTGTGCTGGAAGAAACACTTCAAGCCAGTAAACTACAAAACCAAGCCTTGAAAGCCGAAGTTGAAGCTGCGCAAGTGCCAGAGACGACAGCTGTTGAAGCTGAAGTAGAGGCAGAGGCACCGATTGAGCCCGATGACTTGTGGCGCAATATCCTTAATAGTCCTGTGTTATTGATTGCCGCGGCTGTGATCCCTGCCTTGTTCTTACTGCTTGCTGTGTTCTGGTTCCTGCGCCGTAAACGCAATAAAGAACGTCGTGAAATGCAGACACAAGAAGCGGTTATGGCCGCCAGTGCCGCTGGGATTGCAGGTACCGCCATCATGGATATGGATGATGACGATTTAGACGATATGGCGGTACATTTAGATTCTGATCATGCGGACTCCATCGATAGTCTTCTTGATATGGGCAGTGTCGATTTACAACCTGAGCAAGATTTGACTGACTCCCACGATCAGATGGATATCGCGTCAGAGATGTTTGTCGATCCCGGTACGACTGCCGAACCTGAGGTTGAAGACGAAGGGCAATCTCTTGATGATCTGTGGGCCGAAGCCATGGGCGATCAGGAAGAGGATATTGTTGAGGAGAAACCTAAATCTGGCAATATTCTTGAGGAAGCCGATCTTGATGCACTATTAGCGGGCCTAGGTTCTGACGACAGCACTTCTGAAGACAGCACCGAAGCCGAAGAGGATTTAAGTGAATTAGAGCGTAACTTTGCGAACGATTTAGCTCAAGAAGATGACAGTAATGATGTTACTTCTAAGCTGAATGATGTTGAAGTCGCAGACACTAAACCTGCCGATGAAGCCATCGCGGATGACGATGATCTTGATGCATTACTTGCCGAGTTTAGTGTTCCTGCAGAAGATACTGAGATTGCACAAGCGCCTGCACCAGACGTTGTTGCGTCTGATGATGAAGATCTCAGTGCTGCCATCGCGGCAGAACTCGGTGATGAGCTAGATGATGAACTTAGCGGAGAAGACATTGATGATATCGATGCCTTATTAGCTGATTTCGATAAACCAACGCCAGCCGCTGAACCTGAAGTCGAGCCTGATCTTGGCGCTGAAATTGCTGCTGAACTAGATGCGGAGCTTAATGAACTGGGCGTAGAAGACACCGATGACATCGATGCCCTGTTAGCCGATTTCGATAAACCAGTAGAACCTGAAGTTGAACCTGATCTCGGTGCTGAAATTGCCGCAGAGCTAGACACTGAGCTTAATGAACTGGGCGTAGAAGATACCGACGACATTGACGCCCTGTTAGCCGATTTCGATAAACCAGCAGAACCTGAAGTTGAACCCGACCTCGGCGCTGAAATTGCCGCAGAGTTAAACGCTGAGCTTGATGAGCTGGGTGTGGAAGATACCGATGATATTGATGCTCTGTTAGCGGATTTTGATAAACCGACGCCAGCGGTTGAACCTGAAGTCGAGCCCGATATTCGTGCTGAAATTGCCGCTGAGTTAGACGATGAGCTTAATGAATTAGGCGTAGAAGAATCCGATGATATTGATTCACTACTGGCGAGTTTTGATGCTGAGCCTGAACTCAAAGTCGATGCCGAAGATGATGATATCAGTGCAGAAATCGCAGCAGAATTAGAAGCTTCGTTACCGGAAGACATAAAAGGTGAAGCGTCAGGTGATGATGATTTAGATGCACTCTTAGCTGAGTTTGATGTGCCGGAGCAATTGGATGCCGATGAAGATGAATTCGACTTCGATATGGAAACGGCGCAGCTCGATTCAGAAGACAATTCAGTTGACGAAGATAATTTACTTAAAGGCATTGGTGCGGCTCACTCTATCGATGGCACCGATGATACTTTTACATTAGTCGAGGAATTGAGTGACGATAACGACGCAGATGTATTAGCGACGGCCGCAGTCACTTTGGCCGCTGCTGCAGCCGCGGCCAGTGTTAAAGAAAAAGAATCTTCTTTCTTTAATGATTTAAAAGCCAATAAGAGCAAAGATCCCCATGTGCTCGATTGGGACTCAGAGCTAGATTTTGCGCCTAAGGCTAAGCCTGCGGCAACGCAAGCAGATGTAACGGCTAATGATGTTGAGCCTAACAAAGATGCCACAGCGGTCGATTATGCTTCTCAAGAGAAGCCCATTAAGGCTACGCGTAACGATATTGATTTTAGTGAAGATTTTAAACTTGATATCAAAGAAGACGCGGATGATTTGGACCTTGAGCAAGGGCTAGACTTAAGTGACGATAATGTGCTCGCCGCTTTTACAGCCAATACAGATTATGACGATGAAGATGTGTTGACGTCGGAAGACAGTTTCTCTCTGGTCGATGATCATAATCTTACCGTCGATGAAGCCTTGGCTGCACTCGATGCCCAGGAGTCGCGAAAAGCGCAGAAAAAGTTTGTTCCTGACCATGATTTAACCAGTTTTCAAAATGAAAACGGTTTTATCGACATCGACAAGTTGCTGAATGATGCCGATGAAGAGGGGGCTGATACCGATTTGTATTCGGAAGTTGACGTTGAGATGAGTGATGTCGGTGCCTTAATCGGTGATGCCGCGATGATCGATGTTGATGATGAAGAAAACTCAGTCAACGCTAAGCTGGATTTAGCGCGTGCTTATATCGAAATTGACGACAGCGACAGTGCGAAAGCCCTGCTCAAAGAAGTGCAAATTGACGGTAACGAGCGCCAGCAGGATGAAGCTGGACGTTTGCTCAAAGAGATTAGTTAATCCCGGTTGAGAGTGTTTCAATCTAACGGCGCCTTCAGCGCCGTTTTTTTTATGGGCTGCTGTGATAAAATGCGCCGCTAAATCAATTGTGAGGATAAGTGGATGCGGATTGCATTAGGTATTGAATATGACGGTAATGGTTATTTTGGCTGGCAACGTCAGGCCGAAGTCGATTCAGTACAAGGGCAATTAGAACGGGCGTTATCGATAGTGGCCAATGAGCCTATCGGCGTCTTCTGCGCTGGCCGTACCGATGCGGGCGTGCATGCCACAGGCCAAGTGGTCCATTTTGAAACCAATGCTATTCGTAATGAAGGCGCATGGACCTTAGGGGTGAATGCTAATTTGCCCGACAATATTGCCGTTCGTTGGGTCAAAGAAGTCGACGACAGTTTCCATGCGCGCTTTTCGGCCACCGCCAGACGCTACCGCTATGTGATTTATAATCACACTTTTCGGCCTGGGATTTTACGCCATGGTGTAAGCCATTATCACGGCAATATCGATGCTGACAAAATGCACCAAGCGGCACAGGCACTCTTGGGTGAGCAGGATTTTACCAGCTTTCGCGCTGTCCAGTGTCAGTCGAAAACACCGTTTCGTAATGTGCATTGCGTTAATGTCACGCGCCAAGGTATGTATGTGATTGTTGATATCGCTGCGAATGCTTTCTTGCATCACATGGTGCGCAATATTGTCGGTTCATTGTTAGAAATCGGTCTAGGTAATCAGCCACTGACTTGGATGGGCGATTTGCTCGCGTTAAAAGACAGAAACCAAGCCGCAGCAACGGCTAAACCCCATGGACTCTATTTAGTTGATGTGACTTATCCAGAACAATATCAATTACCTAAGCTCGCCCTTGGGCCATTATTCATGTTGGATTGAAAAGATCTTATTTGAGAGATAATCGAATACGAGGATATACGGACATGCTTACAGTACCAGCGTCAAATGCAGCATTGGAACAGTGGTTGGATTATTTGCTATCTATACATCCAATCGAAATCGATATGGGGTTAACCCGTGTCTCTAAGGTCGCGCAAACCCTTGGTCTTTTGGATTTAGGTCAAACCAAGATAGTGACAGTGGCGGGGACGAACGGCAAAGGCACCACCTGCGCCATGCTCGAAAATATTCTGCGCTTATCGGGTTTGACTGTGGGCGTATACAGTTCGCCACACATGCTGAAGTACAACGAGCGAGTGCGTATCAATGGTAGCGATGTCAGTGATAGCGGTTTTGTTACGGCATTTGAGCAAATTGAAGCCGCGCGCGGCGATATTTCTCTGACCTTTTTTGAGTACGCTACGCTTGCAGGCTTGATACTCTTTAAAACCGCTCAGCTTGATGTGGTTATCTTAGAAGTCGGTTTAGGTGGACGGTTAGATGCCACCAATATTATCGATGCCGACATTAGCGTACTGACGTCGGTCGATTTAGACCATGAAAGTTATCTCGGTAATACCCGTGAGCTTGTGGGCCGTGAAAAGGCGGGCATTTTCCGCCGTGGTAAACCTGCCATTGTCGGTGAACCCAACTTGCCACACACTGTCAATGATGTCGCCAATGAGGTTGGCGCCATCTTGTATCGCGTCGGTAACGAATTCAGTTATCAAGCCCATGGCAATCTGTGGGATTTTCAAGGTCAAGTGCTCAAACTGCACGATTTAGCGTTACCAACTTTGCCATTACCTAATGCGGCGACTGTATTGGCAGTGATTGAGCAGGGCTGGCCGGATATCACGCCTTCAATTATTGCTGAGGGTATTAGCACGGCTCGGTTAACGGGTCGATTAGAGCGGGTGAGTGAGCAGCCGTTAGTGTTACTCGATGTTGCCCATAATCCCCATGCGGCGCGGTTTTTGGTACAACAGTTAGCGCCAATCGTTGTGGGTAAGCGCGTGTTCGCCCTTTGCGGCATGCTGAAGGATAAAGATATTGCAGGTGTGTTGCCTGTGATCAATCCACTGATCGACACTTGGTATTTGGTCAGTCTGCACGGTGAGCGTGGCGCGAGTTCGGCCATGCTACGCAAAACATTAGCCACTGAGGCTGCTGCATTTGAGTTTGAGGACATATCTGAGGCTTGGTCTGCATTAAAAGCGCAAATTAACCCAGATGATGTGGTAATTGTGTTTGGCTCCTTTTACACTGTGGCAGGTTTTAAGTCTCAATTTATGCAGGAAGTCAGTTTTGTCTAGCCAGTTTCATAATCGTTTAGTCGGCACTGTGGTGCTGGTTGCGCTTGGGGTAATTTTTTTGCCGGATATTTTGGATGGCAAAAAAGATCGCCAAGAAGAGCAGTTTTCCGAAATTCCTTTGCGCCCGACCGTGATTGAGCAGCAAAAAGCCGACGATGATATGTTTGAAGTCTTGTCAGCCGAGGATGCTGCCGCGCTGAATGGGACTGAGGTCGCCTTAGCCGAAATGCCAGTTAATGCTGACAATGAAAAGTCTGCCGTTGCGCCAGTAATCGAAGTCGCAAAGCAAGATGTTAAGAAAGACGTTAAGCCTGATGTTAAAAAAGCAGAGCCTAAGCCTGAAACGAAACCTGAAGCTAAAAAAGAGCCGCCTAAAGCCACTGTAAAAACTGAGCCGGCTAAAAAAGCGGACGCTAAAGCGACTACTGTGGCTAAGGCTGAAAAGCCTAAAGCAGAAACGCCCAAAGCCAGTGCAGCCAAAGAGGATGCCGTTAAAGTGGTCAGCCGTGACAGCTTGAAAAGTGGCTTTACCTTGCAGCTTGGCAGTTTTAACAACGCAACGAATGTTAAAGCCTTGGTTGCACAGCTGCGTAAGAGTGGTTTTAAAGCGTACACTATTCCTGAAAACCCTAAAGATGGCGTATTAACTAAAGTGTTTGTCGGACCCGATGTGTCTGAGGCAAAGCTGAAGAAAGTACAAGTTGAGGTGGAAAACCTTACACGTCTCAAGGGCTGGATTGTTCCTTTTAATCCCTTAGAATCTTAATGGTGATACAACACTCGAGACTGAAAATGATTTATTTACCTCACTAGGGGTGAGAATCGTTTCAGTCTCTGGTAGAATCGCGCCGTCTTAAAGCCCATGTCGGAAAGCCATCTCAATGGTTTGGATTGATTACGCTATCATATTCGTCATCGGATTATCGACTCTTATCAGTCTGATCCGTGGATTTGCCAAAGAAGCCATGTCCTTAGTGGTATGGTTTGCGGCTTTCTTTGTTGCCAGCCAATTTTACCAAGATCTTGCCGTTCACTTAACACAAATGAACGATGAGATGCTGCGTAATGGCGTTTCTATTGCCATCCTCTTTATTACCACTTTGGTACTCGGTGCCTTAGTTAACTATATTCTCGGACAACTTGTTGTCAAAACCGGATTATCTGGCACTGACAGGCTTTTGGGCTTGTGCTTCGGTGCTATTCGAGGCGCGCTTATTGTGAGCGCCTTGTTGTTTTTCATGGATGCTTTTACAGGCTCTCCCAACTCCCAATGGTGGAAAGATTCTGTGCTAGTACCCGAATTTGGCGTTGTTATTCAATGGTTTTTTGACTATTTGGAAAATACCTCCAGCTTTGTACCCAAACTATAAGAAAGAAAATAAAATAATCCTAAGTGATAGAACATCTTACAATGAGGAAGCTTACCCATGTGTGGTATCGTCGGAATAGTTGGCCAATCATCGGTTAATCAGACCATTTATGATGCACTGACAGTGTTGCAGCACAGAGGTCAGGATGCGGCAGGTATTGTGACCATTGATCGTGGTGCTTTCAGACTACGTAAAGCCAATGGTTTGGTTAAAGACGTTTTTGAAGTCAAACATATGCAACGCCTACAAGGTAATGCTGGTATTGGCCATGTGCGTTATCCAACTGCGGGCAGTTCAAGCGCATCTGAAGCGCAGCCTTTCTATGTTAACTCGCCATTTGGGATCTCATTAGCCCATAACGGTAACTTAACCAACACAGTCGAATTAGCCGAAGGACTGATCAAAAAGCGTCGTCATGTTAACACCACTTCGGATTCTGAAGTCTTGTTAAACCTGTTGGCCGACGAACTGCAAAAAACCACGAGTTTAACCCTGACGTCGGAAGAAGTGTTCGATGCGGTCGCTAACGTACACCAACAAGCTCGTGGCGCCTACGCGGTTGTTGCCATGATTATTGGTCAAGGCTTAGTTGCGTTCCGTGACCCATTTGGTATTCGTCCTTTAGTATTAGGTAAGCACGAAACCGCCACTGGCACTGAATACATGGTGGCTTCTGAAAGCGTGGCACTCGATGCTGTTGGCTTTGAAGTGATGCGTGATGTGGCACCGGGTGAAGCGATTTATGTTTCAATTGACGGTCAGCTGTATACCCGTCAATGTGCAGCCGAGCCTAGCTATGCACCTTGTATCTTCGAATTCGTCTATTTTGCCCGTCCAGATTCGACGATCGACAAAGTGTCTGTATATGCAAGTCGCGTCAACATGGGCGCTAAGCTTGGCGAGAAGATTAAGAAAGAATGGTACGATCACGATATCGACGTGGTTATTCCTATTCCTGAAACCTCTTGCGATATCGCGCTGGAGATTGCCCGTTGCATGGACTTACCGTACCGCCAAGGTTTTGTGAAAAACCGTTATATTGGCCGTACCTTCATCATGCCTGGTCAACAGGAGCGTAAGAAGTCAGTGCGTCGTAAGTTGAATGCGATTAACACTGAGTTCAAAGGCAAAAATGTCTTGCTGGTGGACGACTCTATCGTTCGCGGTACGACCTCAGAGCAAATCATCGAAATGGCCCGTGAAGCAGGTGCTAAGAAAGTGTACTTTGCCTCTGCCGCACCGGAAATTCGTTTCCCGAACGTGTACGGTATTGACATGCCAACGTCGAATGAGCTTATTGCACACGGTCGTGATGCCGATGAAATCGCCAAGTTAATTGGTGCTGATGGCATTATTTTCCAAGACTTACCCGATTTAATTGAAGCGGTAAGAATGGAGAATCCTGCAATTAAACGTTTCGAAACGTCCGTATTTGATGGTCACTACATCACGAACGACGTTGACCAAGCGTATTTAGATCACTTGACGCAACTGCGTAATGATGATGCTAAAGCCGATCGAAATAAAGATATCGGCACTAACTTAGAGCTGCATAACGTCTGTCACCCATAAAGATTGTGGGTCATTCAGTATCGTAAATTTTGTGTTATTTTTGTTCTAAACGATACAAAAAAGCCAGTGAGAAATCACTGGCTTTTTAATGGCTTATATTTGCTTAACGGATCATCGTGATAACGTCTACGTATTTATGCGTTGTGTTGTTTCAGTCATTACATTTTCTTCAGCGTGTTTACGTTCAACCCAGTAATCCGCATTTTTAATACCCAGTTTTACCGGGTCAAAAAGTGGCTCTATGCCGAGTGCTTGCTGTGATTCATAATCTTTTAGGCAAGTGAATGCGGTTTTCCTTAATAGAATAATGGCAATAATATTGAGCCATGCCATGAGTCCAACACCAATGTCACCCATTCCCCAAGCCATATCAGCCGTTTTAACTGTGCCGTATACGGTTGAGCCAATGATCACGACTTTGAGAACGACCATGAACCAAGGATGATTTACTTTACGGTTGATATAGGCAATGTTGGTCTCGGCAATGTAGTAATAAGCCACTATGGTCGTAAAGGCGAAGAAGAAGAGTGCGATAGCCACAAAGATATTGCCAAATCCTGGCATCATACTTTCCATTGCCGTTTGTACGTAGCCTGGTCCTGCAGCGACTCCGGCAATGCCGGTATAGAGCGCCGCACCGTCTGGGCCCTGAACATTATACAGTCCTGTAATAAGCAGCATGAAACCAGTTGCAGAGCAAACGAATAAGGTGTCGATATACACAGAAAAAGCTTGAACTAACCCTTGTTTGGCTGGATGGCTTACCGCCGCTGCAGATGAGGCATGTGGCGCTGTACCTTGACCCGCTTCGTTGGAGTAAATACCCCGCTTTACCCCCCACATGATGGCTAAGCCTAAAATGGCACCAAAACCCGCATCAAAGCCAAAGGCACTTTTGATAATTAACCATAAAATACCCGGTAGCTGGCCAATATTTAGCGCTATGATGACACAAGCCACTATGATGTAACCCAGTGCCATAAAGGGGACGACGGCACTGGCAAAGTGAGCGATACGTTTTACACCGCCAAAAATGATAAAGCCAAGAAGCATAGCCAGTATGGCTGCAGTCACATTAGGATCTATGTTGAAAGCGGTTTTTAAACTTGAACCTATCGAGTTAGCTTGTACGCCCGGCAGCAGGATCCCGCAAGCAAATATGGTCGCAATTGCAAATACCCATGCATACCATTTCATGCCTAAGCCTTTTTCAATATAAAAAGCAGGCCCACCACGATACTCGCCATTGATTTTTTCTTTATAGACTTGACCTAAGGTAGATTCAACGAAGGCGGAGCTGGCACCGAGAAAGGCAACCATCCACATCCAAAATAAAGCGCCAGGACCACCAAAGGTGATTGCTGTGGCGACCCCTGCAATGTTACCTGTACCGACTCGACCCGCTAATGTCATCGCGAGTGCTTGAAAAGACGACACTCCCGCATCAGTACTCTTACCATCAAACATCAGGCGGATCATTTCTGGCAGATGGCGCAGCTGTAAAAATCGAGTGCGAAGGGAGAAATAGAGCCCGACACCTAGGCAAAGAAAAATAAGTGCAGGGCTCCAAATTACACTATTGATCGCGTTGACAATCTCATTCATAGACTCCGATTCCTTTATTGTGTTGTTTTAGCAGAGTTTTTAGGTTTACGGTTATTCAACAGATGTTGAGTTAGGACATTCACTTTTGATTAAGACATTTTTTGTAAATATCCAAGATACTCAACATAACTATTTTTTAGGGAGCTTCATAGTTAAAATGTTAAATATTTGAAATCAATGTGTTTTGAAATTGAGTTTTAGCATGGATAAATAGAGCAGAGGGGCGAGTTAACTCGAAATACGGTAGTGATTTATTATGAATGTCAGTTATCCCATTACCCAAAGTAGCATCCACACGCCGAATAAGCTGCTTAAGCTATGGCGCGTGATTTGATGGCTGAGTAATAGAGATAAACTCACAGCAATAGGAATGACGAGAATGAATCCCCATGCTAACGGCATATCGATGATTTTCATTTGTCCCAGCCAGGTACTGGTGAGCATGCTTAATGCGAGTAACATTAAGCTATGGAATATCAATAACTGATTGAATCTTAATATTAATGCTGGAGTTATTGTCATTGCTTGTCGCGCATTTATTGCAAATTGTCTCATAGTTACTCCTTAGTCATTTAATGTATCTTATGCCTTGTTGAGAATCATTCGCAATTAAATTTACACTTAAGCTTTGACATTTAAGCACGGTTTACTACAGAAATTTGCACTCAACAGGCGTTTGGGCTAAATTATACTGTAATTATATCCAGTGTTTGGTGTTTGTATGATCCTTTATATCGCAGAAAAACCTAGCCTAGGGCGGGCCATTGCCGATGTATTGCCTAAACCCCATAAAAAAGGCGATGGATTTATCGAAGCCGCCAATGGCGATTGTGTGTCTTGGTGCGTTGGTCACTTGCTCGAGCAAGCAGAACCTGATGCCTATAATCCCGAATTTAAGTCTTGGAAATTCGAGCATTTGCCAATAGTGCCAGACAAGTGGCAACTAAAACCTAAGGCTGCGACCCGCAGCCAACTCACAGTGCTAAAACGATTAGTCAAACAAGCCAACACGCTGGTTAACGCGGGCGATCCCGACCGCGAAGGGCAGTTACTCGTGGATGAAGTGATTGCCTATCTTGGCGTGACGGGGGACAAGCTACATCAAACCCAGCGTTTACTGATCAGTGACTTAAACCCACAAGCTGTAAAACGGGCTCTAACGCAGCTACGCAGCAATCGCGAGTTTATTCCTTTATCCACATCGGCCTTAGCTCGCAGTCGTGCCGATTGGCTCTATGGCATGAATATGACGCGTGCGTACACCATCCAAGGTAAAAAGGTCGGTTATCAAGGCGTGTTATCCGTCGGCCGAGTACAAACGCCATTGCTTGGGCTAGTGGTGCGCCGTGATGAAGAGATTGCCCACTTTCAATCTAAGCCTTTTTATGAAGTACTGGCGCATTTGGCGACCGAGAAGCAAGAAACCTTCAGCGCCAAGTGGCAACCTAGCGAAGCTTGTCAGCCTTATATGGATGAAGAAGGACGAGTGTTAGTGAGAGGGTTAGCGCAAAATGTGGTGAGTCGCATCAGTGATAAACCCGCTTTAGTCACTCAATTAGTGGCTAAGGACAAGAAACAGAATCCACCATTGCCCTACAGCTTATCCGCGTTACAAATTGATGCGGCGAAACGGTTTGGCATGAGTGCTAAGGATGTGCTCGATACCTGCCAAAGTTTGTATGAACGTCATAAACTCATTACTTACCCACGCTCCGACAGTCGTTATTTACCCGTTGAGCAACATAACCTTGCGCCTTCGGTACTTAAGGCGATAAGTGACGGTGCTGCTGAGTTATTGCAAGGTGCTGATGCCCCCGAGCCCCGTCTTAAATCTAAAGCATGGGATGATAAAAAAGTGGACGCCCATCACGCAATCGTCCCCACAGAGAAGACGGCTAACTTATCTAGCTTGAGTCAGCGTGAGAGGCAGTTATATCTTCATGTTGCTCGCCAGTACATAGCACAGTTTTATCCGGCTTATTGTTACAGTGAAACCACTGTGCAAGTGACAATCGAGGGTGGCTTATTTAATACCAAGGCGCGTCAGGATAAATCCCTCGGCTGGAAGCAACTCTTTGCCCGCCAAGAGCCAAATGGCAGTAAGGCGAGTGGCAACAAGTCGACGGAAGAAAGCACAGGTAAGGACGATGAGGAGAATGACGAGTTTATCGGCCAATTACCGCCTTTGAAATTGGGACAGGCTTTGCATTGTACTCGAGGCGAATTGTTGGAGAAAAATACTCAACCACCAAAGGCCTTTAACGATGCCACTTTACTCGGTGCTATGACGGGTATTAGCCGTTATGTGACCGATCCTGAGATCCGTAAAATTCTTAAAGAAACCGACGGATTAGGTACAGAGGCCACCCGTGCAGGTATTATCGAATTGCTGTTCAAACGCGGTTTTTTACAACGCTTAGGTAAATCTATTGTCTCGACAGACGTGGGGAAAGGATTGATTAACAGCTTGCCCGCGAGTGCGACTACGCCAGATATGACAGCGCTTTGGGAAGCGAGCTTGAACGGCATTTGCCATAAAGAAACCTCTTATCAAGCCTTTATGCAGCCACTGCTCGGCACCTTATCCACGCTTATCCAGAATGCAGGCGCACAACTGCCAACCGCGCTTAATGGTTTACAAGGCCAAGGTTATCGTAAAACGGCAAGTAATAAATCCGGTTATCGTAAGTCGCCTTACCGCAAAGCCTCGAGCTCGGCAAAACGGGCAGGCACTGCAAGTACAGCTAAAAGCAGTGTGAAGAAGTCAGTGGCTAGTGCTGGCGCAAGGAGTCGAACACGCAAAATGGCTACAGAGGTTTAATCGTCACGAGTGCGTTGTGATTCTGTTGTAGGGGATATTCGACCTTAAGCTATAACGTTTTCATAGCACTGAATTTGGGCAAAAAAAAGAGTAAACCAAAACGGTTTACTCATACGGAAATAGGTCGTTAAAGCTTGCCAAAATCACTCAACTGATGAGGAGCAGGCATATAATCCCAGCATTAACTTAATTAGCCCTTAAAGCTCATATTTATCTTAGGGTGTCGCCTCGGTTTAAGCTGATGAGCTTATCCAGTATGCGTTCTCCATCCATGCGGATGCCGTTATGTTCATATTCTGATGTTAACCAATACTTTAGCCTGCCAACTTGTTTTGTAGTTTCTAAACTGTATTGCATCTCTACAAACATATCTTCACTGTAAATGGCCGCTGCAACAGGGATTCGGTTTTGTGCCAGTTGCTCTAGATTGTAAAGTGCTGGCCAATCTGATTTATGGGCGAGGATTTCTGCCGCAGCTTTAAGCGGCACTAAGTGACTAAATTGGTCAAACATCCATGGGTATATCATCTCACCTGTGAATAAAAACGGTTTACCTTGTTGATAGTTAAAGGCGGGGAATTGCTGTCTAACCCTGTGTGCAGACCATTGTGAAGCTGAGTGTTGGCAGTAAATGGCCTCATGCAACAGGGCAAAAATTGGGTTAGTGTTGTAATCGAGCATTTGACCGAAATGATTTAAAAATAACGGATTGACTACTGCCCCTGAAGCCGTGTTGATCAAGGCTTGTTCAAGCAAATAATAAACCGATTCAGGCCCTTGCTCCATTCCAATATTAATACCTAGCAGTTGCAACATTTCAACCGTGAGGCGTTCACCCGTTGCCAAATACACTTCATTTTCAAGCAAATGTTTTGCTAAGCGAGTGACGAGATGTTGAGCATCGTGGAAGCGTTGGAAAAATTGTTTATTCTTCGCCAGTACGCGTTGATAAGTCGCAAGATAGACGTCGTCGCTGCTACGGGTTAATGATGGTATGCCACCCGTGATATAGGCTTCACTGACGCCTTGAGGGGCGGCGCTTAAATAATGTAACACGCAAAATCCCCCGAAACTTTGGCCGAGAATCGCCCACTTATCGGCGGGACAAAGCTGGGCACGAATCGTTTCGGCATCACGAATGATATTGTCAGCCCTGAAATGGCTTAGGTAATCCGCTTGAGCTGCGGGATCTAAGTGTTGCAGGCTTTGGTAATTAATCGGTGTTGATAAGCCTGTGCCACGTTGATCGAGTAATAACACCCGATATTCTTTTAATGCGCGGCGGATCCAGCCGCTGTTGCTGGCGGGACGCATGGCCGCAAATCCAGGGCCGCCTTGAAAAAATACGATATAAGGTAGTTTTTTATCTTTGTTTTCTGGGCTACAGAGTTCTCTGGCAAACACTTGGATTTGCTCTGCAATTGGATTTTGATAGTTGAGGGGCAAGGTAAAAGTGTGTTTCTTCGCCAGCACTCCGGCGAGAATAATATCGGGTTTCATCAAACAACCTTAATGGCAGAGGATCATGTTATTGTGATTGGCAGATTGTATACCCAAATAAGCTGAAGATGCAGTAACCTAGGCTACCTGAAACGCGTATCTTCAGCTAACTTGGGTATAGACAAAATAGTTTATGTCGTAAGCTAGGATTATTTGATTAGCTTTTGGTGAAGATCAATTTTTTGGATATAAATTTGAGCCATGATGAGTTTCTTAGCGTAATCTATCGCTTATGGATAACACGAGATTGAAGCTATGAAGTATCAGATTATTCCAGTGACACCTTTTCAGCAAAATTGCAGCTTGATCTGGTGTGAAAAAACCAAGTGTGCTGCGGTCGTGGATCCCGGCGGGAATATTGACAGGATCCAAAACGAAGTGGCGAAACTTGGACTCGTCCTCGAAAAAATCCTCCTTACCCATGGGCATATCGATCATGTCGGTGGTGCAAAAGCCTTAGCGAAAGCCGCCAATGTGCCGATTATTGGCCCGCATATTGCCGATAAATTCTGGATTGATAACTTACCTAAGCAAAGCCAAAATTTTGGTTTTCCCCATTGTGATGCCTTTGAACCGGATCAATATCTGCAGGATGGTGATATTGTTAAAGTGGGCGAGCAAAGTTTATCTGTGCTGCATTGCCCTGGGCATACGCCGGGACACATTGCACTTTTCTCTGCCCAATCTAAGTTGGCGTGGGTGGGGGATATTTTGTTTCGAAGTTCTATCGGTCGCACCGATTTCCCCCAATCAAATCATCAGGATTTAATTCACTCGATCACCGAAAAACTGTGGCCCTTAGGTGCCGAGGTTGAATTCATTCCTGGGCATGGTCCTATGTCGACCTTTGGCGAAGAGCGCGAGCATAACCCCTTTGTCGCGGACCAACTTTTACTGTAATTGAGACGCCATTCAGCATTGCTTGATTTGTGAGCGATAATCACTCGCAAATCAAATGATTATTTCAGCTAATAAACCAACCTTTTTTATGTTTTCTGTTTTTCCTTCTAGACTTAAAGCAGTTCTTCCGTCTACTGGGGTAAGTATGAAAACAAAAACAATGATGAGCGTGGTCTTTTCGACCATAGTCGCGAGTGCCGTGATTTCTGCGGTATTGAGCTTCAATGTTAAGTCTAAAATCGATCTCTTTAATGATGCGGCTAGCGTCCGATATCAGTCCTATCAAGTTGCCGATGAGTTAAGACAAAGTTCCGATGACCTAACGCGTCTCGCTCGAACTTACGCTGTTACGGGTGATGAAAAATACGAAAAAATGTATATGGATATTTTGGCTATCCGTAATGGTGAGAAGTCTAGACCTGAAAAATATCATCAGATTTACTGGGATTTGGTGCTGAGCTATGGCGATAAGCCAAAACCCGACGGTGCTAGCATTGCGATAAACACACAAATGAAGTCCCTCGGTTTTTCTGATGAAGAATTCCGTTACCTTGAACAAGCTCAGCAAAACTCAGATGCGTTAGTCGCCCTCGAAGTGAAAGCCATGAATGCCGTCAAAGGTATTTTTATGGACCCCAACACCCAAACTTACACGATCAAAGGTGAGCCTAACTTAACTATGGCGAGGGAGTTATTACATAGCGACCAATACCACAGAGAAAAAGCTAAGATCATGCAGCCGATTGATGAGTTTTTTACAGCATTGGATAAACGTACCGATGGTGATGTGAATAACCGACTCGATTCCCTGCATGCAGCATTAAACTGGTCCCAACTGGTGTTATTTATCGTGATTTTAGCCGCCGTTGGCGGATTTATTATCGTTAAGAGCAGGATTGTGACTCCCTTAGTGCAGACCTGTGTTGAATTGCTCGATATTCAGCGCTCTAAAAATCTTGCGCGGCGGATCTCTGTTACGACTCAGGGGGAAATTGGTGAAATCGTTAATCAAATCAACTTGTTTATCTCTTCCCTTGCCAGTTCATTATCGACAACGGATGGTATTGCAAAAGAGGTGGCTGATTTAGCGAAGCAAACTAAAGCATCAATTCAAATTTCGCGTGAAAGCTCAAATCGAGTGGCGAGAGAACTGGACGCCAGCGCCAGTGCGATGGAAGAAATGACCACGACCTTAGTACATGTGAGTGAGAGCACCTCGAATGCTGAAAGCCGCGCCGCCGAAAATGAAACGCATGTCACTGTAGGTAAACAGACAGTATCGGAAGCGTTGAAAGCCATGTCGGTATTAGAAACTGAGTTTAGGAATACTCAGGACTCTATGTCACACCTAGTGAACGAAAGTACCCAAGTCAGCAATGTGTTGAGTGTGATTAAGGCGATTGCTGAGCAGACGAATTTGCTGGCACTGAATGCCGCGATTGAAGCCGCACGGGCCGGTGAGCAAGGACGAGGCTTCGCTGTGGTAGCTGATGAGGTTCGATCATTAGCCCAGCGCACTCAAGATTCCACCAAGGAAATCGATGATATTGTCGCAAGCCTTCAAAGCCGTACCAATCAAGTGGGTACATCTGTGACTCAAGCGGCGACGCTAATGCAAAAGGCGGGGGTAGAACTGCAACGTATCGTGGCAGTATTTGAGGATATTCGCCATAGTACGGAAGCGATTCATGGGATCAATACTCAGGTTGCCGCTTCAACTGAAGAACAATCCTTGGTTTCTAAAGAAATCGCTTCGAGCATGATGGTGATCCGCGATAATTCCCGTGAAGTATCACAGATTATCGAACAGATTGAATCGACATCCATTAGTCTAGACAACCAATCCCAGATACTGCGCACTAAGGCGGGCGAATACCAGTTTTAGATAAATGTGATTGATTTGCGAATAAACGCTACTCAAGACATGGACGTCAATTCTTACTCTTTAGCTTCCCCTGAACATATTTTATGCTTCAACGCTTTTTGAAATCTATTACTCCTTTCAATACGCACACGCCTTTGCTAACTTGGTTGTCCATATGTTTAATGCGAGCGTTTGACGAAGCGGTTTTATTTGCTGATAAAACTTGCGTCAAGCTTTGATGACAAATAGTCGTCGATAGCTGCGTTATTAACGGTTGATAGTTTCAATAGCGATAAGCGCATTAAATTTTTTTAAATCTCTCTAACCCAATGGAGTCCTTGCGGATGGATCACCAAATCGAAGATTTACTAGAGCATTGGCTACCACTGGCGGATGACGCTTGGGTGCTTGCGGTGATCACCAAAATTCAAGGTTCGGCCTATCGCAAACCTGGCGCCATGATGTTGTTCCATGAGTTTGGTCAAGGCGTGGGTATGTTAAGTGGCGGCTGTTTAGAAGCCGATTTACGCCGCCATGCTCAAAATGCCATGCAGACTAAGCAAGTCATGTGTGTCACCTATGATGCAAGCGATGAGTCCGATGCCAGCTATCGACTCGGTTGTGGTGGCATAGTAGATATCATGTTGATCCCTCTGCTAAAAGAGAATCATGATCTTGGCTTAGTTGAGCTAGTGCAGGCATTTCGCCACGGTCGGTCGGGTTTTTACCAATTGCCTTTAGTCAAAGCGGGGACGGATGCGCGCCAGTATCACGCTGCGTTTTATTCTGAGGAGTTGACGCCGTTCCCCGCCAGCGATTTTGTTCGCACGGGCGTCTTCACCCAAGACGCGGGAGAATCACTGATTATTCCCTTGAGACCAAGATTCCATCTTGGGATCTTTGGCGGTGGTATCGATGCTAAGCCCGTTGCCGCCATGGCCCACACTTTAGGTTGGCTAGTGACTGTTTTTGATGGTCGTACCGCCTATGCCAGAGCGGCGGATTTCCCCCATGCCCATATAGTGAAACTGACCGCGGGGGAATTAACCGCGAATCATATCGCTCAATTGGATTGTGCCGTGGTGATGAACCATAACTTGGGCTTAGATGCTGCGGCATTAAAGGTCATTCAAGCGCATCCGCTAGCCTATATCGCCTTGCTTGGTCCTGCCCATCGACGGGATAAAGTGCTTGGAATGGCAGGGCTCAGTGCTGAATCTTTTACTGGGGTATTTTCTGCTCCCGCGGGGCTTGCCCTTGGCGGCGAGTTACCGAGTGCCGTTGCGTTAAGTATTTTGGCCCAGTGCCACGGGGTGCTCCATGGCGCAACCTTAAAACATCTCGATGAGATAATGCGTTGATGATGTTGCCGCCAGTGCAAAAGCCTTCTGTACTAATGTCTTCAGCACCAAAGTCGGCAGCGCTAACGTTGACAGAGCAAACGCCACTTTCATCCAAGCGGCTGCTGATTGTGGTACTTGCGGCCGGCGAGAGTAAGCGCTTTGACGGGGTAAAGTTAGCGCAACTTCTACCATCACATAGCGCTACGGAAATTCGCGAACAAACCATCATTAACACTCATGTTGAGCGTTTACAGCAGCTTAGTTACCAAGATTTAGGTTTGGATCGCCAAGACACTCATTCGCTCCAGCATACGCCTTTGTTAATCATACTCGGTGCTCACCAGCACATATTGCAGCCATTATTAGTCGAGCTTCATTCCCGCCAACCCTTTGATATTTTAGTTAATCCACAGTGGCAAACAGGCTTGGCATCCTCAGTGAGTTTGGCGGCAAGCTATGCCAAGGAGCAGGGCTTTGATGCCATGCTGCTGACATTGGCAGACCAAGTGGCCTTGAGTGCAGACGATTATCGACAACTGATTTTGACATGGCATGAAACCGGTAAAGACGTTGCCGCCCATTATTTGGATGATTTAGGCGTACCTGCTATTTTTAATGCCTCTACATTACCGCAGTTCACTCACTTGAGTGGTGATCGCGGGGCAAAATCGATTCTAAAACAACAAGCACAGCGGGGAGCGTTAGTCGCTATAACACTACCCCGCGCCGCAATTGATATTGATACCCAAGCCGATCTTGCGTCGTGGTTGGCACTTAAGGAGTGAGTTATGGCAGAAGTATTATCAACCACTGCAGTTATCAAGGAAGCCAGTACCGCCGCTTCCATCCAAACACTTTTCATCAACGGTAAATCATTTACCTTAGATGCCGATCCTAAGATGCCAATCCTGTGGGCGTTACGGGATATTTTAGGGCTCACGGGCACTAAATATGGTTGTGGTGCAGGGTTATGCGGTGCTTGCACTGTGCATTTAGACGGCCAACCTGTGCGCGCCTGTTTAACCAGTTTGGGGCAGGCACAAGGAAAACGTCTGACAACAATTGAAGGGCTGGATAATCAAAAGCTTAAAAATGCTTGGGCCGAACATAACGTGCCCCAGTGCGGCTATTGCCAAGCGGGACAACTGATGTCGGCTGCGGCGTTAGTGGCGCAGCATCCGAAACCTTCTGCAGAACAAATCAACTCGGCCATGTCGGGTAATCTCTGCCGCTGTGGAACCTATCCTAGGATCAAAGCTGCACTGCAAAACTATGCCAAACAGGAGGGCTAATATGAGTACTTTTACTGCCGTAGAAAATATCAGCCGCCGCGACGTGCTAAAACTGTTTGGCGCAGTGGGTGGCGGATTAGCATTAGGGGCGAGCGGACTAACATGGAGCCCCATGGCGCTGGCGCAGGATAAAGAAGCGCGGTTGAATCTGTTTATTGCCATTGGTGAAGACGACAAAGTGTACCTCACTTGCCATCGCTCCGAGATGGGACAGGGGATCAGAACCGGCATTCTGCAAGTCTTAGCCGAAGAGTTAGAAGCGGATTGGGATAAAATTGTCCCTATTCAAGGTTTAGCTGATAAACGTTATGCCAGCCAAAACACCGACGGTAGCCGCAGTATTCGCGAAAATTACGACCGCATGCGCCAGATGGGGGCGATGGCAAGAACCATGCTAGAACAGGCTGCCGCCGCACGTTGGAAAGTTCCCGTGAGCGAGGTGCATACCGCCAGCCATAAAGTGCTGCATGCTAAAACGGGCCGCTCGGCCAAGTTTGGCGAGTTAGCGTTAGCCGCATCAGAGCAGCCAGTACCTGCAGTTGAGTCATTAACCTTTAAAGACGTTAAAGATTTCAAGCAGATTGGTGCATCACGTCAAATCGTTGATATGGATGCCATGTTAAGTGGCAGCGCGATTTATGGTTACGATATCAAACTCGATGGCATGCTTTACGCCAGCATAATACGCCCGCCGGTGCTCGGGAGCGATGTGGCAAGCTTGGACGATACCGCAGCGCGTCAAGTGGCTGGGGTAGTGGATGTGTATCGTTTGCCAGCCGCTAAGGGCGCTCCCGCGTTTCAGGCTTTGGGCGGCGTAGCTGTTATCGCCACAAACACTTGGAGTGCCCTCGAAGGGCGCAAAGCCTTAAAAGTCACTTGGACTCAGGCCGACAACAGTCAGCATGATTCAAGTCTTTATTTGAAGTCACTGGTCGAGCGGGTACAGCAAAGCGGTAATGTCGTGCGTCAAGCTGGTGATGAAATCAAAAACTGGCCCGAGGCGAATACGTTAAAAGCGGTTTATACCGTGCCTTATTTAATTCATTCCTCTATTGAGCCGCCCGTTGCCACCGCCCATGTGACTGAAAAGGGCTGTGAAATCTGGGCATCGACCCAAACGCCGCAAAGTACCCAGCAAAATGTGGCCGCAGCGCTAGGTATGGAAGAAGATGCGATTAAAGTGAATGTCACCCTATTGGGTGGTGGTTTTGGGCGTAAATCTAAACCTGATTTTAGCGTTGAAGCCGCACTATTATCGAAGCAATTCAAGCGTCCAATTAAGGTGAGTTGGAGCCGCGAAGATGAAATTCAAAACGGTTATTACCATGCTATCAGCGCCCAGTCCTATCAGGCACTGTTTGATGCCAATAACAAACCGACCGCGCTTTTAGCCCGTACCGGATTTCCATCCATTAGCTCGACCTTTGCCGAAGGGGTGGAATATCCCTCTGGCGGTGAGTTGGATTTAGGCTTTGTGGATGTGCCCTTTGCTTTGCCAAATTTAAGATACGAAGCGGTAAAAGCGCAGGCGCATAGCCGTATTGGTTGGATGCGCTCTGTGTGTAATATTCAGCACGGTTTTAGTGTCGGCAGTTTTGTCGATGAAATGGCTCATCGTTCTCAGGTTTCTTGCCCTGCAATGTGGCGTAGCCTTTTAGGTGAAGCAAGGCGTGAGACCTTTACCGACCAACAGTTCACCTACGGCAACTATGGCGAAGAGTTCAATCGTCACCCTGTGGACGTCAGTCGCTATTTTGGGGTAATCGACGCGGTCGAAAAAGCCCAAGCTAAGGCGCCCAAGGCGGGTAAAAATCAGGGCTGGGGTTTTGCCGTACACCGCAGTTTTGTGAGTTATGTCGCCGTGGCCATGCTGGTGGAAGTGAGTGAGGATAAACAGCTTAAAGTGCTGAATGCCATCGCTGCTATCGATGCGGGCACGATAGTTAACCCAGATAGGGTAAAAGCACAGACAGAAGGTGCGATTGTATTTGGCCTGAGTTTAGCCTTGATGGGTGAAATCACTTACAAAGAGGGCAAAGTGCAGCAATCGAATTTCCACGATTATCCTTTGCTGCGACTTCCCCAAACCCCCGATATGGAGATCATCATTATTGCATCCGATGCGCCGCCCGCAGGCGTGGGTGAGCCGGGTGTGCCGCCCGTTGCCCCGAGTTTAACCAATGCGATTTTTGCGGCGACGGGGCAGAGGATCCGCGATCTTCCCGTGAATAAACTATTGCGAGTGTAAGTGTCGGCAAGAGGGTTAACTGAAAGCCGTTTGAACAAAAAAGCGCCTAATAAGCGCTTTTTTCGTTTTTTTACCACAAAAAATTTGCTTGTTAGCGATTTTACGGGCATTAATGCCGAAAATTAGCAATAGATCAGGTTTTTGTTACTAAAATAGAGGTAATTTAACCAATATGTTTACCCAAGCCACCTCAAAATATACATTTTAGAGCGCCCAAGGGTATTAAACTTCCGTGAATAGAATTACTAAAGGGGTCATCCATGGAAAATCGTTGGCAAGTCGCTATTTCTGCCGGCCTATTGGCGGCTATTTGGTGTGGCGTCGCAGATGCTTTTCATCTGGTCACTTGGATCGGCTTTTTAGGTTGTAGCACTTTTTTTGCTCAACCTAAGGCTGGCTTTCAGGGCGTGATGATGGCGTGGTGCACAAACCTGTCCGGTGTATTTTGGGCTTGGCTCATTATCTCGGGTAGCAGCTTTTTTATTTCGCCCGTATTTGGGTATATTTTTACCGGCATAGCCACTTCGGCCATGTGTTTACAGGCAAGTTATCAAAAGCTTAGCTTTATTCCCGGCGCATTTATTGGCTGTTGCACTACCTTTGCTATGGCGGGTGATGTGGCCAATGTCGTGCCGTCGTTGATCATTGGTGGCTTATTAGGTTTTAGCATGAGCCTGTTAACGGGGCAGTTGGTTACTCTGACACAAAAGTGGTCTGCCGCCACACGTAACCAAGTTGCTAGCACGGATTAGCATAATACCTGCTCAGATCTTATGACTGACATAGTTGTCGTGACAATCTGAGCTATACTGCTGATTTAGTGCCAAATAGTATTTTGTTCTTAGGAATTATCAAGATGAAACAAATCCAGTTTCGTACCATTGATGCCATATTGATCAAGTTCAGTCTCAACGGAAAGTTTTGGGTAGTGTGTTCTATGGTGGCGCTGATCACGGCCGCCGTGGCGCTTGTCAACTATCAACATGCGCACCGTAACCTTGAGCAGGCCTCAATCGCTCGGGTTCAAGCTAGCGTCGATACCTTAGCGCAAGTTGCAACGGCGCAAAAGCTACAAGCTGACGCCTTATCTCAATTTGCCAGCCAATACGGGTTAACTGTAACTTCAAGGCAAAGTGATGCGCAGCGTCAAGGGGATAAAGTGACGGTCAGCGCCAGTGTGTCAGGTCAAGCCTTACAACTGACGCAGAATGTCCATGAGTGGGAAGCCGATGCGCGTAGCGATGCTAACTTTATGTTCTGGTTAGCGTTAGTGGGTTTGTTGCCTTTATTCCAACTGAGTTACTGGATTTCGACTTCACTCGGTGGTGGATTATGGGACATGTACTTAGCCATCAAACGCTTAGCCGATGGTGATTTGAGCTTTAGATTAAACTTCTTTGGTACTGACGATTTCAGTTTGATTGCTCGGGAAATCGATCGCTGCGCCGACAATATGAGTGAAATGGTGTCAGCCATTGGCAAAAATGCACAGACCTTATCATTGGCATCCGATGAATTTAATCAACAGGCGGCCACCAGTGATAAACTGATTGGGTTCCAACATCAATTCCTCGATTCCGTTGCCGTGGCGATGGCACAAATGACCTCAGCGATTGAAGAAGTCTCTGTTAATGCGAGTAATACTTCGTTGCAAACCAAGGAAAATTCAAGCCAAATGTTGGCCAGTCGTGGGCGTATTAGCCATACAGTGGAAAGCATTGGTTTACTCTCAACTAAGATTGGTGCGGCGTTTTCATCGGTGGAACAATTGTCTAAGGATGCGGCGAGTATCGATGCTGTAGTCACAACCATTAACAGTATTTCCCAGCAAACCAATTTGTTAGCCTTAAATGCGGCCATTGAAGCGGCCCGTGCCGGTGAGCAAGGTCGTGGCTTTGCTGTGGTAGCCGATGAAGTGCGTACCTTAGCGGGTCGAACTCAACAGGCCACGGTAGAAATTCAGGCCATGATTGAAGGCTTACAATCTGGCACGACTCGTTTATCTAGCATTACCATGGAGATAGTCGATCAGGCCGATGAAGGTCGCAGTGCGATTATCGCCGTCGGTGATGATGTTCAAGGTATGGCGCAATCGGTCAATGCGGTATTTGATATGAGCAGCCAAATTGCCGCCTCGGCGGAAGAGCAGAGTGTCGCCGCGCGGGATATTGCCGGACAATTGAATGAAATCCGCCATCAGTCGGAAACTATCAAACAAACAGCCCAGCGCAGTGTGACCTTAGCCAATGATCTGCACCATGCCTCGGTCGAGTTAGATGGCATTTTAAAGCAGTACCGCACGAGTTAATGTGTCACCTTTAATGTGAGTCGTCGGCATGGGGTGTTGAGCAATAACGCCCGATACTGAGTCTCATGTTAAGTAGTAACGTATCATCAGACAATGGCGGAAATCGTAGATTTCCGCCATTTTAATTTGGAAGTACCCAAAGAACTATTTAGTTATATTGTCCCATTCTGTTCTATCAGCGTGACATTATCTAAATTGACGGTCATAGATTTCAGGGGAGAAAGTTATGTCTGAAAATGTCCTTTTTGCGGAGGGTATTTCACTGTGGTTGGCGGTGGAAATCTGTGTTTTGTAAAAATAGAATTTGGGGAAATTGATGGTTTCTATATGGCTGATTGTGTTAACCTTTATCGGAAATATTTAAGAAAAATATCAAGCAATTTTAAATTGTTTGTTGATGATAAACGTTCACCAGAGTATCACTTGTTCGCCTCGGTCAATTAAAATTGGCTTGGGACGCCGCTTAACGTTAGGCAACAATAATTATGAATAACGATCCATTTCGAAACCCGACAGATACCGAAATAGCTAGCGCAGAAAGCAAACTGGGCATCAGTTTTCATGACGACTACCGATCATTTTTGAAGTCTGGCAGCGATGTTGCAAACGCTACCTTTGAGCCTGCGGTAATTTTACCCGGCTCTGGCCATCTTGATATCTTTGACATTGCTGAAACAGCCTGGAATGTCATGGGTCTTCCAAGAGACCTTTTGCCATTCATCGAGGATAATGGCGACTATTTCTGCATAGCAAAGACGGGTGAGATAATTTATTGGTCTCACAACGGCAGCACTAAGGAAGAATGGCCGAATCTTTCTGCATGGCACAAGCAGGTTTGTGTAGACCTTGAGTAACTGTGATAGCCTAAATAGTGGTTCAAATCGTTCGCTCCGCTCTCAGTGATGGGTTAAAGCCTGCCCCTTAGCCAAACGTTAACCCATACAAGCATTTAAAGCGGGACTGCTAACAGTTTGCTCGACTTCGCTTCGCTACACAATTTTAGCAAACGATTATCAGCCCCTTAAATGGGCGTTAAGCATTATGAGCAAATATCGAGATAAATTCGAATATCCGGAAAATCCAGCAAGTGCTGAAGAAATTCAGGCTCTTGAGAAATGGTTAGGAACAGATCTTCCGAGTGAGTATAAGAAGTTCTTGCTTGAAACTAATGGGGCAGAAACTCCGATTGGCGTGCAAGAACCAGATGACTCAGTTGTGCTCTGGAGCGCTAAAGAGATATCCGAATTAACAGAAGCCTATTGCTACGAGCAATACTTGCCTGGGTTGGTTGCTATTGGTTCAGATGGTGGGGGAGAGTCAATTGTCTTCGATACCACACATAATATAAGTTCAGAAGACTGGCCAGTTTATAGGGTACCTTTCGGCGATTTAACGAAAGAGTCTATGGTATTGTTGGCGGAAAATTTCAATGAGTGGGTTTCCAGTGGTTATTCGCTCAAGTTCTAAAATGTTTAACAAGGCCAGTCAATCTGACCTCCGTAAACTGTCTTCTTTTTTGCAAAAAGACGTAAAAAAGCTTCCAACTCACTCCGGCAGTTGCTGGCGGCGTTATGTTTAAAGCGGTAGTAATTAGAAAGAGGGCATCAATATGTCAGGAGAGCGAATATCGGGTGATGGAGAACGAGAACGATGTCCTGTACATGGGCATACGAGAAGGCTATCTAGCAAAGAAATTAATGAGATTAAGCACGCTGTAGAAGTTGCTAACTCACAAGCTAAACGTAAGGGAGTTACACCTAAAGATCCTCAAATTGGTCTTTTCAGTTGTAAATGTAATTGCTTCTATGTGAAAGTTGAATAATGGTCCATCAATATGTTGATAGTATTATCAGAATGCGAACATAACAAATTGTTGTATCTGAAATTTTTCCGTTCCTTCTTTTTTGTTTGATAACACAAAAGCTTCTACTCCAAAAATGCAGCTGAGCAAGGCGTTACACCATAGAAATTTCTATGCGAAATTCACTTGTTATAGCTGATGACCTAATACGCTTTTGTCCCAAAGCATGCTACCTATTTCTTTAAAAACAAACAGGTTTCGCCAATGCTAAACAGGTGAGCCTTGGTGATTTGTGAGACGACCGTCTGCCCCATGGCCGCTCTTTGGCGTCCATGCCATCGCGGCATTTGTGAATCCTTTCACATCAGATGGGGCGGTCGAGCATCCACGGATGGACTGGCTGCGAGTCGACGAGCAAATACCATGGCAAGCATGTGTGAGTGGATATCTGCAAACGCTAAACTCCTCACAACTAAAATTATTGGTCCCCAAACACTCGTCTTCAAGACATATCTGTCCAAAAGTGAATTACGTTCAGTTTCAAACCTGACTCATTAACTATTCATCGAACGACAAAGATAAAATATGTTTCGCCCATAAAAAAACATCGACCTAAGCCGATGTTTTATATCTACTAAGATGATCGAACGTTAGCTGATTAAGCCTCTTTGAACGTGCTCCAGATGGGGGCGTGATCTGAGGGCTTATCTATGCCGCGTAGATCGTAATCGACGTCGGATTCGACTAAACGTGCTGCTAGTGAAGGCGTTGCTAAAATCACATCAATTCGCAGGCCACGGTTGTCATCGAACCCTTTGCTGCGGTAATCGAACCAAGAATAACGTTCGATGCGCTCTGGGTGTAATTGACGGAAAGTGTCGATTAAGCCCCAGTCTTGTAAGGTTTTTAACCACTCACGTTCTTCCGGTTGGAAGCTACATTTGCCGGTTTTTAGCCAACGCTTACGATTGACTTCACCTATGCCTATGTCTAAATCGGTCGGCGAAATATTGATGTCACCTATGATGGCGATATCTTCATCGTTGCTGTGATTTGTCTGCAAGTAGTGCATTAAATCCTGATAAAACTTACGTTTAGCAGGATATTTTGTTGGGTGGTCTATGCTTTCGCCCTGGGGGAAATAGCCGTTGAACACAGTCAATGGACGACCATTCGCTTGGGTAAATGTGCCGATAATCATGCGGCGCTGGGCATCTTCATCATCGCTTGGAAAACCCTTTTGCAGTTTTTCTGGTGCGACTTTAGACAGCATGGCAACACCATAGTGAGCTTTACCGCCGTGGTAATGCACTTGATATCCCATAGCTTCGACTTCGGCTAATGGAAACGCCTCATCGTGCACTTTGGTTTCTTGCAGGCCGATAATGTCGGGCTGGTGGCTATCGATTAAGGCTTGCAATTGATGCAAGCGTGCCCGCAGACCATTGATGTTAAAGGACACTATTTTCATTAAGGCAGAACTCGTTTAAAGGGTTTAACCACAACACTTTGGTAAACGCCCGCTTCGATATAGGGATCGGCATCGGCCCAGTGTTTTGCTGCCACTAAGGATTCAAAATCTGCGACAACCAGTGAACCACTAAAGCCTGCATCACCTGGGTTTTCGCTGTCGATGGCTGGGTGTGGGCCAGCGATCAGTAAACGACCTTCATCGGCGAGGGCTTGCAGGCGAGCTAAATGGGCTGGGCGTGCGGCTAAACGTTTTTCTAAACTATTCTCAAAATCTTGAGCTGAAATCATATACCACATTATTTGAGTTCCTTGCGTTGATCTTCGGGAAGGTGTTTATAAAGATAAAATACGGTCAGGACAGTATTAATTAAGGTTAAAGCGGTTAAACCAAACACTTTAAAATTGACCCAAGTTTCTAATGGCAAACTAAAGGCGACATAAATATTGACTAGGCCACAAGCGGCGAAAAAGATCACCCAATACCAAGTTACACGAGCCCAAATTTTGTCGTCTACTTGCATTTCTTTGCCTAACATCGACTTTAATATCGATTTATTGAGCAATTGACTGACACCTAAGGCGATGGCAAATAAACTATAGATGATGGTCACTTTCCACTTGATAAAAGAATCATCGTGAAACACTAAAGTGAGTGTGCCAAACACTGTCACCATCGCAAAGGTGATTAAGTGCATCTTTTCAAGTTTCTTATATAGCGCATAGGTCACGATCAATTGAAGCGCGGTGGCTGCGATCAATGCGCCGCTGGCGATATAAATATCGAAAAATTTATAGACGGCAAAAAAGATGACGAGGGGCAGGAAATCAAGCAGTTGTTTCATAAATAATCATGTTAAAGAGACATGGGCTTGAGTGTAGCATGTGCAACATAAGGGCAAAAGCACCATGGGCCTAGGATTGCGATCTTGCCCATTAAATGGGTTTAATGGGCAAGTTAGACTTGTGCTTGTTTGGCGGCGTTTGTCTTAGCGTTAGGGCGACTTAGTAGTGGGCAATCGTGGCATTGGCCGGTGTTGGCGAGTTGATACCTTAGGCAGCAAGTACGGCGAATGCATTGGATGTTTGTGCTGTCTTCTTTGGGTTCAACAATCAAATTGATGCTGTTATACAGTGGATTTTGGGTGCCATCAAAAAAGGTCGTTCGGCGAAACAGAGCTTGCTTAAGTTGCTGACTTTGTTGCTGAGATAATCCCAACTCTCCTAGATACCAGTGGATCAGATAGCCTAAGTGACTCCAATATAATTTAGCGGGCACGGGGCTCAAAGTGAGTAGGCGCTCAACACTCGGTTGCAGTAAGTTTAAGATAAGGCCTTGTAGGGCGAGTTCTTTATCAACTGGCAGCTTATATGGGGTTAATGGCGAGTGTACCTTAGTGTCTGTCTTGAAACTTGGCTTAGTGTTTATTTGGGAAAGTGGCTCGATGCCGTGGTATTTTTTAAAGGTTAAAGCGGTATTTGGCTGTTGCTTTGTTATTTTAAATTCAAATTTTGCCACTCGGCCACTTGCGTGTATCTGCATAAAAACGGACTGTGGCTGCCAGTGAATAGGCTCGAAATCGGCTTTTTTTGCGTTAAAAATCCACTCCATCACAGGCGGAACTAAAAGGCCAAAATACCATTGACCCCAAAGTGAATGCAGCGCTTTGCGAGTGTCTTTTCTACTGGCCGTAGCACTTTTACTGGCGAAAGCGTGCGCTCGGCTGTTTGCAGTTGTTTTATCAGTTTCGGTTTCATCTTCAGTTATAGCTTCAGTTTCACTCTGAGTTTCTGCGCTAGGGTGTGCGATGGCAAAACGTGCAATGAGTTTTTGATAAGTATCGGCGCAGCTCCATTCATTAAAACTGAGCCCAGTAGGGGACTGCGTTGCGCTAAGGTGTTCGCCATAGAAGGGGGCCCGTTGATGTAACAGCTGATTGAGTGACAAAATAGTTTGATTCAACGCGTTGTGGCTTGGCGCTGTATCGCACAATGTTTGCAGTCTGGTGTCTCTCCGTTGGCTTGCCATAGTGACTCCTTAATGGCTGTGATTGATTGCCGCGGTTATCGATAAGTCCATGTAAATGATTACCTTGCGAGCCCAAGATTTGGGCTCACAAGGTTTTTTGAACGATCTCAATATAAATCTGACTTAGAAGCGATAGTCTAAGGTTAAGCTGGCACTTCGCGGCGTACCGTATTGGAATTGGCTGTATTGACCGACTTGGCTGTAGTAGCTTTTATCTAAGGCGTTGTGCAGGTTTGCGCTGAGCTTAAGTTGCTCTGTGAAGGCGTAACTCGCCATTAGACTCGCTAGCGCGTAAGAGCCTTGCTCTACTTCGACTTTAATTGTGTCTATACCATTGCCTACAGGTTTATCGGCATCTTGGTAGACGCGGCTCTGCCAGTTAACCCCTGCACCAATTTGCAATTTATGCCAATCACCACCAAAGGTATAAGTGGTGAAGAGTTTTAACTGCTGACGTGGTGACGTGGTATTGATGCGTTTGCCCTTAGGATCTTCGGTGGTGAACTGGGTGTAGCCTAAGTAAACATTCCAGTCATCAGTGATTTTACCCGTCGATTCAAATTCGAAACCCCGAGTGTTAGTGCCATCGACTTCTTTGTAGATAGGAGTGGTGGTGCCAGGAATGAGTGTGCGAGTGTCTATGCCTATGTTGTCTTGCTTGATCTCAAACACCGACAGCGACATATCTAAAGCCTCATCGAATAAACTCGCCTTAATTCCGCCTTCGTAGTTTTTCCCTTTGACCGGATCTAGATAGCTTTTATCGATTTTTTGCTTAGTTTGTGGTGCAAAAATATCCGTATAACTGGCATAGAGCGAATATTGATCGGTCAGGGCGTAGGTGAGGCCGAAGTAAGTAGTGAGTTCGTTGTTGATGCTAAAATCGTAGCGGCTGCCAAAGTTATCTTGGTCGGTTTCCCACTCATTGAGGCGTAATCCGACGAGGACAGCTAACGCGTCGCTGAGATTAAGCTGAGTTGCTACATAGGCTGCACTCTGTTTGGTTTCGCCAAATGAACCCGTGGTATAAGTTTCCTTCCATTGAGGTTTTGGATATTGGAAGTTCGGATCGCGAAAATCCCCTAAAAGCGGTACTGCAGCCGTGGGGTAATAATAGGGATTGGCGAACTCTTGGCGTTGGCCATTCCAGCCAAACATCAATTGATGTTCTAATCCAAAGAGTTGGTATTGTCCTTCGGCGCGCAAATCCACATTGTGTTGGGTGCGACTGCCGTCGACATAGGCGATAGACCCAGCCTTTGCGCCGACATTGGTTACAGGATCGGGATAGCCCATGGCCCATAGTACATCGAACTCCAATGAGTTGTCGCCGTAGGTGTAAGTCCCTTTTAGGTTCCAACCGTTATCTAATCTGTGTTCGAGACTCGCAAAGGTGTTGAGGCCTTGGGTATGCGCCGAGCCCCAATCGGGCGCCGTTGAAGTGGCACGATCATAATTAGTGCGACTGCCATCGCTGTAAAATAGCGGTAAACCGCCCGACATAGTGCCGCTCGGCGTAGCATCTTGGTAATCGACACCAAGGGTGAATAAGGTGTTATCACCAATATCGGTTTCGACTATGCCGTATAGCGTAGTGCGCTGCTGCTCGTACCTGTCTTGGAATGAATCTTTATCCTGATAGGCGGCTACCACGCGACCGCGCACAGAACCCGAATCATTTAAGCCGCTGGAAACATCGACCATACCGCGCACATTATTCCATGAGCCCACACTTAGGGATGTGTTGCCCATAAACTCTTGAGTCGGGCGTTTACGGATAAGGTTAATGGCCGCCGAGGGATTACCGGCTCCCGTCATGAGGCCAGTCGCGCCGCGTACCACTTCTACTCGCTCGTAGATGGCGGTGTCGATCAGATTATCCCCATAGTTGAAGCGGGTATCGTAGGTGGTTGGCACGCCATCGTACAAAATGCTGGTCACGGCAATGCCGCGGGCACTAATACTGTATCTGTCGTTATCCATTGGGCGGGCATTGATCCCCGCAACGCTGGTCATGGCATCAATCACGCTATTAAGCTGCTGATCATTCATCATTTGGCGGGTGATAGAAGTGACCGACTGCGGCGTTTCTAGATAGGATAAATCGAGCCCAGTTGCCGTGTTCATCGCTTGGGTTTTATAACGGTTGTCGTGTAAATCCTTAGCGCCAATGACATTGATGACTTCAATTTCTTTCTGGTGCTTTTTAGTTTTACTATCCGCATCGACAGTGTCAGCTGTGGCATAGGGAACCGTGGCTAACATGGCTAACATGGCTGAGCACAGCAATAGCTTCGGGTTAACGAGGGCTTGCCGACAGACGAGTGCGATGTTGGAGAGAGGAAAAGTCTTCATAATGTTGATCTTTAATTCCGTTTAGGTTGGGGGTTAAACAAGCTGGGCCAACATTGGCCCATGCTAAAGTTTCGGGGTTATCCACTTTGTGGTGTGTTAACGTGTCCTTTGCTCAGCGCTGCTAAGCATAGGGCGCTTAAAGGCATGGCTCTGTCTAAAGGCCGCCAAGGGATTGTCGATGCCGCCGGCGAAACGCAGGTTTTTCTCCCTGTCGGCGAGGTCTATCATTTGTTGGTTATTATTCAATTGGATACGATTGAGGCACGTGCGTACAAAGCTGTCCTTAAACAGATCGTATTGGGCAAACTTGTCGGCCAAATGTGGATGCTGGGCTTGGTAATCACGTACATTGTCCGCCACTAACTCCCAGAATTGGCTTTCACTGACACTGGTTTGCTCATCGAGCAGCGGTGCTAAATAGCGGAAAATACAGTCAAAAATATCCAGTAAGATGTAGTTAAGCTTCATCTCTTCTTCAAGGCTCACCGCAAGGCGTTTTACATCATCAGGTAGCGGCTTCGCGCCATTGAGTACCGCGACTTCTTCGCCTATGTCTTTCATCAAAATCTTGACTGGCACATATTCATCGAGTACTAAGATCAGGTTTTCACCATGGGGCATAAAGACCAGATCGTAGGCGAAAAAGGCATGTAACAGCGGCGATAAATACAGGTTTAAGTAGCGACTGACCCAATCCTTTGCTGGTAAGCCTGAGGCGGCTATCAAGGCTGCAATAAGGGCCTTATCTTCATGATCCGTATGCAGTAGCGCAGCCATGGTCATCAGATTTTGCTTAGGATCAATGTGTGGCAGTGGGCTTTCGCGCCACAGGGCAGAAAGCATTTTTTTGTAGGCGCTATCTTGGGTGAGTGCTTGTTCGTAATAGGTGTGGTGATAACCTATGGCGGCAATTTCCTTCAGGATCACAAACCCTTGCTGAGTAAAGTAAGGGTCGCTCTCTACCAAGTTCGCCACCCATGCATTTATTTGCGGTGTGCAGCTCATGTAAAGGGGCGACAGGCCGCGCATAAAGCCCATATTTAAGATGGAAAGCGCGGTTTTGACATAGCACTTTTGTGGCGATGAAAGATTGAAGAAAGTGCGTATCGATTGCTGCACTTGGTATTGCTCATTGCCTTCACCAAGATAAACCAGATCGCCACGAGCTATGTCGCCGGCAAAGACGCGGGCGATTTTTTCACGCCACTGCCAAGGGTGCACTGGCATAAAGTAGAAGTCCTGTGGATCATGCTGCTGCGTTTTTAGACGTTGTTGGAAGTCAGTGAACTGTTGGCCAAGCTCCTCCTTGAGTAACGCGTCGTGACTCAAGTTTTCGAGGGCGGCAAACGTGGTTTTGTTTTTGCGGACTCCAAGCCAGACTAACTGCATCGGCATCGCGCTTTCAGGGGCAAATTGACGGTAATCCTGCATATCAAAACCAATCCGGCCATTATTGGCAATAAACACCGGATGGCCTTCTGTCATACCCGCTTCTATGCTCTGATAATCGGCTCGCGCCAGCGTGGCGGCGGGGATCGCCTGATGCGCTAACTTGTATGCCTTACTGTAAAGGGTGCTGGTGATTTCTTCTAAATAGGTTGGTAGTAAGGTTTCGCTGATCCCTAAGTCATTTTTAAGGGAAATAATCAGCGACATCGCATCGAGGGTTTGTTCTTTGCCTGCAAGTGAAACGCGGATGGTATCGGCATCAATCGCGAGATGATCTAGCTGATAGTGCCGCGCACTAAAATAATAAGTGCTGTCTTTGAGCCTGAGTTCATAGTGATTTAGCCCCGCTTTTTGCCCGTATAGGGTCGGCGTAATGAGCTTCTCGTGGGTGAATTCGCAGAGGATTTTCTTCACTAAATGACGATTAGCCGCTTGCCAATAGGCGGGGGTTAAATGCTCTGGCATAGAAGTCGATGTTGTCGACAGCGCCGAGCTTTGCTGAGCATGTACTGCTTGGTCATGATGATCTTGCGTTGGCAATGGTTTCATTAATAAGGCTTTTGTGGGTAAGTTCATCTAATTCACCTAAAGAGTCGATAATGTCATGGGAGAGGTTGCAGATGCCGCGTGCGAGCTTGGCTTTGCTAGTGTTGGGCTTGCTAAGTATTGTTCTGCTAAGTTTGGCAGAGCAGACGTTGACTGAGCTGAGCTTGGCAGGGTTGAGGTTGTTTGGGCTAGGCTCGTCAAAGAGGGCGTGCTCGATGGTTGAAGGCGCTGGGCCGCAGTGCAAAACCCGAGGAAAGCAGCTTTAGTGCTTAATTGAATCGCTTTTTCATAGCGAATGCCTATCAAGCTATTTAAGCGATGAATTTTGCTATTGAGTTGATCGGGTTCAACCACCAGGCGATTAAAGGTCAGTTTTTCAAGCACGAGCTGCGCTATCGCATCCATCACCTTTAAGGATAAGCCGCTGACGGGTTTGCCATCTGGCGGCGCGATAATCAGATGCATACCACAATCACCCGGCGCAACACGATAGTGCTGACCGACTTCATCGTGGACGGGATCGTAGAGTTCCACCATAAATAGCGCTTTGGCCTGCCATTCACCTATCAAGGCAAACTTGTGCTCTGTAGTTGCTAACAGATTTTTTATGGCATCAAGGTTCAAGCCCTGCATACCCCAAAACTTGGCGTAATCTTGGTTAAACCAAGACTGTAGTGTTGGAATGTCTTGTGTAAGGTCTAACGCTCTGAATTGGAAACCATTAATGCTCGAAATAGCGGATAGTTGCGTTAAACATAGTTGCGTTAAACAATGGTTGCTAAATTGGCTTGCCATTATTATGCCTCCTGGTTCGGCGCCATTAAGACCGGCATATTGGTTCCCGCGCCTGAACTCACGGTTGAACTTGCGCCAGAACTTGGAATCTTGGTTGGAGGGATAGTTTGTGGCGCATCAACTTGAGTTTTTCTGTGCGGCGCCTTAGGAAAATGTCTTGGATTAAGATCCAGCGTGTTAATTGCATTGGCGCCGCAGGGCTGATGACTAGCAAGTTTGGCCGGATCGAAGGTTTGAAACGCGATATGTTCCTCAATGTGGTAGGGTGCATAACCGAGCACGGCTTTTAAGATGGTGCCGTTGCGATAACAGCCCATACCCAGATCTGGAGAGCTTATCCCATGGGTATGCAAACCGACATTCTGGACAAAAATATCCCCTCGAATATCTATGCTGTAATCACGCTGCACGCTAAGTTGTCCGGCGTCATCGAATTCGACTTGTTGTTTAATACCACTGATAAACTCGGGTAAACGATAGTGGTAACCTGTGCCTAAAATGACGGCGCCCGTTTCTTGCTCAAAGGTGTGATTTTTTTCATTGTGGTGGAAATGCAACTTGAGCATATTGGCTTGGGGCTCGATATGAGTCAGCGCCGCATTCGTCATCAGTCGGCATTGAAAATCGGCCAATAGGCGCTTTTGATATAACAAATCGTAAATGTCGTTTATCAGCTCAGAATTTATCCCTTTGTAGAGCTGTTTCTGGCTGGCGATCAGTGAGCATCTTTGATTAGGGGTCAACTCGTGGAAGTAATCGACATAATCTGGCGAGGTCATCTCTAAAGTAAGCTTGGTATATTCCAAGGGATAAAAACGCGCTGAGCGTGTCATCCAATTGAGTTGATAACCATAGGTATCAATATCTTGCAGTAGATCGTAAAACACTTCAGCCGCACTTTGGCCACTGCCAATTACAGTGATGGCACTCTGACTCTGCAGGTAGGTTTTTTGCTGCATATAGCTGGCGGTATGCATGACCCGTGCATCTTGGATTGGGCAGTCTTTTGGTAGATAAGGTTCAGTGCCAGTGCCTAGCACTAGCTTTCGGCATTGATAGGTATGGGTTTTACCACTGCGCCTATCAAAACCTGTAACTCGATAAATACTTTCACCTGCGTTGTAATCCACTTGAGTGACCTTAAAACCAAATTTAAGGTTGCTGAGTTGTTGGCTCACCCATTGGCAATACAAGTTGTATTCGTGGCGAGGTAAAAAGAAATTCTCACGAATATAAAAGGGATAAAGTCTGCCCGTTTGCTTGGCAAAATTAAGGTAACTGTAGCGGCTGGTGGGATCGGCCATAGTCACCAGATCCGACATAAAGGGGGTTTGCAGTCTTGAGGATTTGAGTAGCATGCCTGGATGCCAGTCAAAACTGGTTTTAGCATCTAAAAATAAGCAGTTAAAGCCGTCAATAGGTTCTGATAAGGCGGCGAGGCCAAGATTGAATGGGCCAATGCCTATACCAAGTAGATCAAAGATTTCGCGATCCATTTCCCTTTGCTGTGTACTCACTTACGCCTCCTTGGCAACATGCTGCTGCGCGTTGCCGATCCAGTAATCAGTTACCTAAGGACGCAAACCAAAGTGAATGCGGTTATCAAAATAGACTGTTTGGCTATTTATCTTGTGTTGTTCAACTCGCTATTTTTAGCTCAGTCCTTAGGCCATTTCCTGCTGTCTCTGTCCCGACAACGGTAGGTAAATTAGCATGTGAAAATATTCAAATGCAAACCATTCTCATTTGGGTGGGCTGTAGGTTAATACTTTTAACTGATAAATAAGGGGGGCGGATACGGTTAATGGTACAAATAAGTAAATGATAAAGGGGTGATAATTAGGCAGCGTTTTGGGGATATATCATTTAGGGTTTTACGAGCTCTATTTTTATAAAAGATATAAATACAGTGGGTTACATTAATGCTTGAGTTGGTTCGAGAGCAGAGGAAAATTGATTTAGGTGGGAGTCATGTCATCCTTATACAATAAACATAGGTGCCGCTAAACGGTCAGTGTAAATCCATTGTAAAGCGTGGACAGGAGGCTCAATGAGCGCTTTGATTTAATACGATTGGTATGGTGTAGGTCGTACTGTTTTAGTTTAAGTGAATATGGGCAGGGTAACAGATCGAGCAATTATCGATGTAATTTTTAGTCGCTGTACGCATAAGAGAAGGAGTTCAAGATAAAGCCGTCCTAAAACGGCTTTGAAATAAAATAGTTAAATCGGAAGATTAAGTCGTAAAACTAGCGTAAATCGACAAAATGAGCTGTGATTTTACGCACCAAAGGTAACACCATCAGCAGTGTCGGAAAGGCGACAACCCATGAGATCAGCCAAGCGCCGAGCCAGAGTTCGAGAAATTGCGGTGAAGCGCCAACGCCATTGAAAGTGCTGATCCCAGAAACGATACAACTCATGAGAATAGAGAGAAAAAATGGCATCACCACAGTGGCATACTTTGCCGGTAATTTGGGTGTCCCAAAAAAAGTACGAGGTTTGTCATCGGGTAAAGATTTAGAAATGGTCATCGGATCCTCTAATGGATATGTATCAGGCGAATGATTTGTTACAGGCTAGCACTATACCTTTTTTTATCGACTCAATTCATCCAATTTGTTACCCAAAGCTCGCCTGTTACATTGACCCAATGGCCTAGCGAGATAGGGGATTTCCCAAGTTCATTATCAAAGGGGAGCGGTAGGTTTGATTGCAACAGGTAAATTGTATCTTCGGGTGTTTGGCTGATGTCGATGATTTGTCCTGAAGCTTCAAAGTGACAGTTATGCAGCGGGAATTTCAGATGCTGGTGTGGCGTTTGTTTAATCATATCAGCTTGAAGACTGGCACTTGCTAATCGGCCAAGCAATTCAACTGTGACCCATTGGTTAACCGGAAAGCGAATTTCGGCCTGCTGATCGCTACCTTGGTAGTAAAACCAAATTGGCGCACCATTATCGCATTTACCTGCAACTTCACCTTCAAAACCACAGCCCCAAGGCGTTAATTCGAGAATATAGATCCGATACTGCATAAAAAGTCCGTTTTTCTTCGATAGGGCATTCTATCGAGGAACTGTGACTAAATAAATACGCTGTCAGTGTAGTACTGGGTGAGTGTCAGTATTGCCTTGATAGATTATGTTTGAGGGAGATAAAGGCTGAATAAACATAGAGCTTGGTAAATATAAACAAAATAAGCGAGGCGATGAGTCTACCTCACTTATTTTATTTGTAATTGAATTCTTGATTTATATTGGATTAGTTAAATCAAGACTCGCTTAGGTTGCAGCCTTCATAGCGCGAGTAAAATCGCCAAGTGTCGCCAGTAGCTTAGCTTCATCGTGCTGGTGGGTTTCGATGATTTTCACGACGGCAGAGCCAGAAATTGCCCCTGCAGCGCCCGCTTTGATGGCGGCGCTTACCTGTGAAGGCTCGGCAATACCAAAACCGAGGAGCGGTGGTGGGGCGTTAAAGGTTTTTAATTTAGATAAAATTTCCTCTACCGGCACGCCAGCTTTCGTGTCTGTGCCTGTGACTCCTGCGCGGGATAAGAGATAGGTGTAACCTTCACCACTTTTACTCACTTGCTCCAGGGTTTCACTGTCAGCATTGGGCGGCGCGATAAAAATCGGCGCAATACCATGGGCTTTAGCGGCTTCGCTAAAGGGCGCTGATTCTTCCACTGGCACATCGGCGATAAGTACTGAATCCACACCCGCTTGCTGCGCTTTGGCGTAAAACGCATCTATGCCGTTAGCAAACACCAAGTTCGCATACAGCAGCAAACCGATTGGTAGTTCTGGGTATTTTGCACGCACTTGCGCCAGTAATTCAAAACACGCCGTTGGAGTCGTGCCAGCGGCTAAAGAACGCAGGTTAGCGCCTTGGATCACAGGGCCATCGGCCAAGGGATCGGAAAACGGAAAGCCCAGTTCTAAGGCATCGGCACCGTTTTGCACTAATGTATCGATAATTTTTAGCGATAACTCAGGGCTAGGATCACCAAGGGTGACGAAGGGGACAAAAGCGCCACGGCCTTCGGCGTTGAGTCTGGCAAAGGTGGCTTGGTAACGGCCAGTGTTGGTAGACGTGTCACTCATGTTTATTATTCCTCTTTACCATTCAAAATGTCAGAAACGGTGAAAATATCTTTGTCGCCACGACCGGAAAGATTGACCACTAAAATGGTTTCTTTGGTGCACTCGCGCGCCATTTTGACGGCATAGGCGATAGCATGCGCCGATTCCAATGCGGGGATAATCCCTTCACAGCGCGCCAGTTGTTGGAAGGCTTCTAAGGCTTCATCGTCGGTAGCCGATTCATAACGGGCGCGGCCTGTGGCATTAAGATGCGCGTGCTGCGGGCCAACGGAGGGGAAGTCCAATCCGGCTGAAATCGAGTAAGATTCTTCGATTTGCCCTTCGCAGTCTTGCATCAAAGGCGCTTTCATGCCGAAGAAAATACCTGTCTTACCGTGTTTAAGCGGCGCGCCGTGCATTGGCGTGTCTATGCCTTTACCCGCAGGTTCGACGCCAATCAGTTCGACACTTGGCTCGTCGATAAAGTCAGCAAACATACCGATAGCGTTGGAACCGCCGCCAACACAAGCGATAACGGCATCGGGCAGGCGACCTTCACGTTCCAGCATTTGTTTCTTGGTTTCTTCGCCAATAATGCGTTGGAATTCACGCACTATGGTTGGGAACGGATGTGGCCCCGCAGCGGTGCCCAGAAGATAGTGGGCCTTTTCGTAGCTGCCAGACCAGTCGCGCATCGCCTCGTTACAGGCATCTTTTAGGGTGGCAGAACCTGAGGTGACAGGGATCACTTCCGCACCCATCAAACGCATTCTAAATACGTTAGGTGATTGGCGCGCAACGTCTTTGGCACCCATATAGACTTTACATTTTAAGCCTAACAGCGCGCAGGCAAGGGCGGTGGCAACACCGTGTTGTCCTGCGCCGGTTTCAGCAATAATTTCCTTTTTACCCATGCGCTTAGCAAGGAGGGCTTGGCCTAACACTTGGTTGGTTTTATGGGCGCCGCCGTGGAGTAAATCTTCCCGTTTAAGGTAGATTTTCACCATAGGATTTGGGCTTAAATTGCGAGTTAAGGTGAGTGCTGTTGGGCGACCCGCATAGTTTTTCAATAAATCGGTAAACTCGGCTTTAAAGTCTTCATCTTCCTGTGCTTCCACAAAGGCAGTTTCTAATTGCTTAAGGGCTGGCACTAAAATCTGTGGCACATACATGCCGCCGTATTCGCCGAAATAAGGGTTAAGCTTTAACTTTGACATACCTTTTTCCTTATCTTATCAATCAGTTTGTCAGTGGCTTGATGGTGCTAACAGCATCTTGGGGTTAACCGTATCGTTATCTATTTGGCCACTGGCATTAATAGGTTCATATTTTTGTCGAGCATCACGCTTGTCGAGCACCAACTGCATCTAGGGCTTCTTGCTTAGCGCGATAGGCTAGAGACGTAAATGGGTAAAAGCCGTTTGGATCAGTTGCGCCGATTTAATTCCTGCGGCGGTTTCTAGGCCAGAATTAAAATCTAAACCGTAAAATCCTTGGGCATTGGCACTGGCCGCATTGTCGGCGTTGAGTCCGCCCGCCAACATGGCATGGGCTTTTTGTGGGCAGAGGGATTTCGCATCAATGCTTTGCCAATTAAAGGCTTGGCCCGAGCCGCCAAATTGGTCTGCCGTTTTACTATCAAAGAGATATCGCGATGCTCCCTGAGGTAAGTTACCAAGCTCACCCGTTTGCGCATCGACGCTGACGGCTTTCCAAATTTGAGTAGTGAGTCCCGCTTGCTCAAGTCGCTCTGCGAGTTGTGCGATTTCAAGTTCAGTTTCAGTGCCATGCAGCTGTACGGCAGATAACTGCAAACTGGCTGCGGTATCCGTAATGGTGCTTGGCGCGGCATTAACAAACACACCGACGAATTCAATGGCGGGAGCCGCGGATGCGCGATATTCCCTGAGCAATTGTTCAGCGGCGTTAAGGGTTAACGCGCGCGGGGATTTTTCTGCAAAAATCAGCCCGGCGTAGACGGCGCCTGCCGTTGCTGCGGCGCGAATATCTTCCATGCGGGTGAGGCCGCAGACTTTATTGTGACCGAAGATCAATTTACGGCAGGCTAAGTCGATATCAGCCTCGGCCATTATCGAACTACCGACGAGGAAACCATCAACCAGTGGACTCAGGCGGCGTACTTGCTCATTGTTGTAGATGCCTGATTCGCTGATCACCACGCGGTCGCTGCCAATGTGTGGCGCTAGCGTTTCTGTGGTGGCGAGATCGGTACTTAAATCCCTTAAGTTACGGTTATTGATCCCAATAATCGGCGCATCTAATGCGATGGCGCGTTTAAGTTCTTCTTCGTTACTGACTTCAGTCAGCACATCGAGTTGATACTTAGCGGCTTCTTTCGCTAGGCGGTGATATTGTGCATCATCGAGTACGGACAGCATTAACAGAATGGCATCGGCGCCTTGGTGGGCGGCGAGTTTAATTTGGTATTCATCGACAAAAAAATCTTTGCACAGAATAGGTAGGTTCACCCGAGCGCGTACCTTAGGGATATAGTCCATATCCCCTTGGAAAAACTGCTCGTCGGTTAATACTGAAATGCCCGCCGCATATTTTCCGTAAATATCGGCAATGGCTTCTACATCAAAAACATCGCGGATAAGCCCTTTAGAGGGGCTGGCTTTTTTACATTCAAAAATGTAACCCGCCTTGGGCGCCTTGAGTGCGGCAAATAAACTGCGGTCAGAGATTTTTGGCGACAAGCTTGCCTCGGGGAAACGCAGCTTCAGGGCGGCAATATGGGCCGCTTTGGTATCGACTATACGGGTTAACACATTACTTTTTGGCATAGGGTTTGTTTCTGCCTGTGGCTGAGTTCTCATATCTTGGCTATTTGTTATCAGTTCTTGAGTCATTGCCACTTATTCCTTTGTTTCACTGCTGACTTTAGCTAATTGGCTTAACAATTCAAAGGCTTTACCGCTTTGTATGGTACTGAGCGCAAGTAAGGTTCCTGTTTTCACTGAATCAGCAATCCCACACACATATAAAGCACAACCTGCATTAATGGCGACCGCATTGGCATGCGCATCTGTGCCGTAACCTTTTAAAATTGCCTCGGTGATCAAGGCATTCTGCGCGGGTTCGCCGCCTTCTAAGTCACTGATTTGTGCTAAAGGCACACCTAAATCGGCGGGCGTGAGTTGATACTCTATGATGTCGCCGTCTTTTAATTCGGCCACTTGGGTGTTGCCGTGCAGCGCGACTTCATCTAAACCACTGCCGTGCACTACCATAGCGCGTTTTGTGCCAAGCGCCTTTAATACTTTCGCTATCGGTAAGACTAACTCAGGGCTATAAACGCCAAGTAACATAAATTCGGGGCGGGCAGGATTGATAAGTGGCCCTAACACATTGAATAAGGTGCGCGTTTTCAGTGCTTGCCTGACTGGCCCCGCATGTTTTACTCCGCCGTGGTAGTGGGGCGCAAATAAAAAGCACAGGTTCAATGCGTCGAGGCAACGACTGGCGGTGTCTGGTGACATGGTTAAGTCAATGCCAAACTGCGCCAAAAGATCCGATGAACCCGATTTACTCGACACGCTACGATTTCCGTGTTTGGCGACCTTGGCGCCCGCCGCCGCGGCAACAAAGGCCGCAGTGGTGGAAATATTAATGGTATTAAAGCCATCGCCACCCGTGCCAACTATGTCAACGATTCCATTGCTAAGGTTATCGCCATTTGAGTAGGGAAACGTCTTGGCGGCGGCGCGCATCGCATCGGCGGCGCCGCTGATTTCATCAATGGTTTCGCCGCGCATCTTGAGCGCGACTAACATGCCAGCCATAGTGGCTTCACTCATTTCACCGCGAATTAACGCGCTAAAAATCTCAAAGGTGTGCTCGCGACTTAAACTCTTACCTTGGTATAAAAGGTCGAGTAAAGGCTGAATATTGTTTGTACTCATGCATTTACTCCTGCTGTAATGTCTTGGGTTAGAAATGCCAAGGTTTGAATGAGCAGTGTGCTGCCCAACGTCGTCAGAATTGATTCTGGGTGGAACTGAAACCCAACGGCTTTATGCTCAGGGTGCAAAATCGCCATAGGCATAGCGTCAGTGGTTGCGATCACTTGCAAGCAATTCGGTACTTGAGTGGCGACGAGACTGTGATAACGGGCAACGGGCAGGGGAGAAGGCAAACCGGCAAATACGCCAGTACCGTCATGGAAAGTCGGACTTGCCTTGCCGTGTACCACAAAAGGTGCGCGCGCCACTGTGCCGCCGTAATATTCCACCATGGCTTGATGCCCAAGGCAGATACCCAGCATAGGTACCTTACCCGCAACTTTGGCGATAAGTGCCATCATAGAACCTGCCTCATGGGGCGCACCTGGTCCTGGTGATAACACGAGGGCTGCAGGCTCTTGTTCGTTAAGCAGTTTTTCAGCGATATAATCGGCGGCAACATCGTTGCGGTAAATCACCACTTCACAGCCAAGGCTGCGAAATTGATCCACTAGGTTATAAGTAAAGGAGTCAAAGTTATCGAGTAGATAGAGTTTCATGTTTGGCTCCTATTTATATTGCACTGAAGAGAATTGTGCTGAAGTGGATTGAGTTGACGACTCATTCACTGGTGATTCAGTTACTAGCAGTCCAGCGCCCATCTTGATGGCCGAAATCACGGCTTGGGCTTTTTGACGGGTTTCATCTGCCTCGCTTTGGGGATCAGAATCAAATACCACGCCAGCGCCCGCTTGAATAAAGGCGGTGCCATTTTTAACAAAGGCGGAGCGGATCACGATGCAAGTGTCCATGTCACCAAGGGCATTAAGGTAACCCACGGCGCCGCCATAGCTGCCGCGGCGGGCTTTTTCTGCTTGGCGTACCAGTTGTGATGCACGTACTTTTGGTGCGCCCACTAATGTGCCCATATTCATACAGGCCTGATAAGCATGCAGGGCATCTAAATCTTGACGCAGTTGACCCGTTACACGGCTGACGAGGTGCATCACATGGGAATAACGGTCAACTTTTAATAGTTCGGCGACTTTGCGGCTGCCGCTTTGGCTGATGCGTGCGATATCGTTGCGAGCTAAATCGACCAGCATTAAGTGTTCCGACAGTTCTTTTTTATCTAAACGCAGTTCAAGTTCAATACGGCTGTCTAAGTCAAAATCAATCTCGCCCGTGGCGGTTTTACCGCGTTTACGGGTGCCAGCAATCGGGTAGACTTCCACCTGATTACTACTGGCATCAAATTTGAGCGCACTTTCTGGTGAGGCACCAAAAAGCGTGAAATCTTGGCCTCTGAAATAAAACATGTAAGGGCTAGGGTTCGTCAGGCGCAGGGCACGATAAGCCCCTAAAGTATTCGGGCAAGGCAAACTAAAGCTACGGGATGGCACTACTTGGAAAATATCGCCCGCAATAATGTGTTCTTTCAAATCGATAATGGTTTGTTTGAACACCTCATCGGAAATATTGACTTGCTCAGTTGCGTCGATGGCGACCAGTGTCGGTATATCGGCAGGTGAATTACCGAGGGTTTTACACTCTGCAGTTAAACTTTGTACCCGCTCACTTAGCGTTGCGGTGATGGCGGCATATTGAGCTGAATCGTGACTGAAGTTATGGGTAATGATGTCGGCTTGTTTAAGTTTATGATCGATAAGGATTAAGGTTTCAGCGAGGTAAAATAGGTAATCAGGGCAATCGTTATCGCGGTTCGGTACGGCTGGCAGCGGTTCGACGGTATCAATCAAGTCGTAGGCCAGCACGCCACCTAAAAACAGATCCTCAAAGGCGGGCTTGGTCTGGCTGTCAGTATGGGCGCCACAATCAATCTGCTGGATAAACATCCGCAGACCATCGAGTGGCGAGGTCGATTTTAATCGTGCATCTTCATCCTGCAGCTGAGTGTCTTTTTGCAGTGTCACCACTAAGGTCAAGTTATCACGGGCCACATTGACAGCAGTACTGAAAAAGAGCGCGATGGGAGCAAGTAAGCTCGCGCCATTGTCGGTCAGTGCGGTGAAGGTCAGCTGATAACCGTCACAGCGGATCATCATGGCTGCATGGGTCATTACCATGCTTTTTAAGTGATCTTTACTGTCGATTTCGGCCGATTCGAGCAACATAGAATGGGGCGCATCTTGGGTGATGTGCTGATATAAGCGTAGTGGATCGCTGTGGTAGGTTAATGCCGCCTTGAGTGTGCTTGAGCGTGCGAATGTCTGTTTGGGCATCTTCATATTCCAGCTACCTTATAAAATGTCTTTAACATCATGAGTTATCTCGCTTTCTTAATTTTTTACCCGAGTCTGCCGACATTTTTCGCACCTAACAAAAAAGCCCGCATTTCTGCGGGCTTCTTGTTGATTCTGGCCACTTTCAAATGAGCACAGAGCTTCACACCACCCGCTACGTTGGGAAGTGCCACCACCAAATGATGTTTAATGAAGCGTTAATGTGTGTCATTCAAAAGGGTCTCGCTAATTCAGTCAATTGGTGTATAGAAAACCTTAGCTGGAGCTGAATGTCAATTGAATATTTTTCACTTCCTGCGATTTATTCGCTGCAATGATGCATAAAATTGATGTTACTCAGCCACAAAATACGAGATAACAGCGCATTTGTTAACAAGTTCGCGTACAATAGCGCCATGAATACTCAAAGCATATTGGCTGATCTACACAGCCACACGACCGCGTCCGATGGTCAGTTAACGCCGTCTGAATTGGTGGCAAGAGCCCTTGAAAAGGGGGTGCAGTTATTTGCCATTACCGATCACGACACAGTGGCTGGTTTACCTGAAGCCCGTGCCTTTAATCAGGCTCAAGCTACTCCATTGAAATTGATTTCTGGCGTGGAAATCTCTACTCGCTGGAACAGTTACGATATCCACATAGTGGCGCTTAACTTCGATGCTGATAATCCAGCGTTATTAGCATTTTTAGAAAACCAGCGCGAATTACGTGAATTACGGGCTCAAGAAATTGGTCATAGATTAGCTAAAGCCGGCATTGAAGGTGCCTACGAAGGTGCTAAGGCGTTGGCGGGTGATGCGGCATTGAGCCGTGGACATTACGCTCGCTGGATGGCTGAAAATGGTCATGCTGTGGATATGCCCAGCGTCTTTAAACGCTATCTTGCCCGCGGTAAAACCGGTTATGTGCCTAATAATTGGGGTGATATGGCCAGTGCCATTGATATCATCCATAACGCAGGTGGATTAGCCGTGTTGGCGCATCCCAGTGGTTATAAGTTATCGGCTAAGTGGCTTAAGCGCTTAGTGCGTGAATTTAAAGAAGCGGGTGGAGATGCCATGGAAGTGGTGCTTGGCCAGCAAACGTTAGACGACAGGGCCAATCTTGTGGCGCTGAGTGTCCAAAACCAGTTGCTCGCATCGATAGGGAGTGATTTTCACTTTCCGAGCAGTTGGATAGAATTAGGTAAAAATCTGTATCAGCCCCAAGGTATTGATTGGGTCTGGCAATCGGAATCTTGGATGGAACGACCATGAGTCAGTTTTTTTATGTACATGAAGTAAATCCGCAAACGCGGCTTATTAGTCAGGCGGTCGCCGTATTGAAAAGCGGCGGTGTGATTGTTTATCCCACCGATTCGGGCTATGCCTTAGGCTGCTTGATTGGTGAGAAAGACGCGATGACGCGGATGGCGAGAATTCGTCAAATTGAGAACGATCATAACTTTTCCTTGATGTGCCGTGATTTATCCGAACTTGCGACTTACGCTAAAGTGGATAATCAGGCGTATCGCATCCTAAAAAGTTGCACGCCTGGGCCTTATACGTTCATTTTCAAAGCGACTAAAGAAGTACCGCGTCGCTTACAAAATGACAAGAAAAAGACCATAGGTATTCGTGTGCCCGACAATGTGATCGCACTGGCGTTACTTGAAGCCTTAGATGCGCCGCTGATGTCGACCAGTTTAGTGATGCCGAATGCAGAATTTGCCGAGTCTGATCCTGAACAAATTCGTGATTTGCTCGAGCATCAAGTGGATGTGATTATCCACGGTGGTTATTTAGGCGAAAAGCCAACGACTGTGATTGATATGTCTGAAGATGGCGCCGAGATTTTACGTGAAGGCGCGGGTGATATCACGCCGTTCCTCTAAATCTGCCGCATTAGATTTATCGCTAATGGATGCGGGTAAGTGATTCGGATAGTGGTAGTCAACATTTGGCAGTTTTATCGTCGTAGATTTACAGGTATAATCGCGCGTTTGGCGTTAGCCTAGGTTGGATAGCGCAGTGTTAACGGAGCAAGATAGCGGATGCAGGGCACGCAACAAAGTTTACCCTTAGCCGTTATTCGTGGTCAGGCAATGACCGAAATGCCGCTGGATTTGTTTATTCCGCCGGAGGCATTAGAAGTATTCCTCGAGTCCTTTGAAGGGCCATTGGATTTGCTTTTATATTTGATCCGTAAGCAAAAATTAGACGTTGTCGATTTACCCATTCAGCAAATCACCGCGCAGTATTTAGAATATATTACGTTGCTGACTCAGGCTCGAATTGAACTTGCCGCCGATTACTTAGTGATGGCGGCAACGCTTGCCGAGATTAAATCCCGTTTGCTGCTGCCGCGTATGGTGGCTGAAGATGAGGTTGAGGAAGATCCTCGGGCTCAATTGATCCGTCAGTTGAAAGCCTATGAAGTGATTAAAGAAGCGTCGCAAAAACTCGATGATTTGCCGCGGCTCGAGCGGGATGTGTTTCAAGCCAAAGCAGTGGCAGCACCTGACATTAAGCCGTTAATGATCCCGCCAGAAGTTTCGTTGTTTGAAATTGCCCGCGCCTTTGGTGATGTACTCAAACGTATCGATGCCTATGAAGATCATCATGTTAAGCGTGAACAGTTATCGACCCGTGAGCGCATGAGCCAGATTTTAGCCATGTTGAACTCGGAAGATTTTACGGCATTTGAACGTTTATTTACCATAGAAGAAGGCCGTGCCGGCGTGGTAGTCACCTTCTTAGCTTTGATGGAATTAGTCAAAGAATTATTGGTCGAATTGTACCAAACAGAGCCGTTTTCAACTATTTACGTTAAGGCCTATTAATTGATGCAGATAAATCCGACTCAATTAAAACAGCTTATTGAAGCGAGTTTGTTTGTATTGGGGAAACCCTTGTCGGCGAAAATGTTGAAAGACACTGTATTGGTGGATTTCACGGTTTCTAGAGACAAAATAAAAGCTGCATTGGATGAGCTGCAGCAGGATTATCAAGACAGAGGTGTGCAACTTGTGAAAGTCGCAGGGGGTTATCGCTTCCAGACCTTAGAAGTCTTGAGTCCTTTTTTGCAACCCCTGTGGCAAGAAAAGGCGCCTAAATATTCGCGTGCGACATTAGAAACCTTGGCGGTGATTGCTTATCGTCAACCTGTGACTCGCGGCGATATTGAACAGGTGCGCGGTGTGGCTATAAGTAGCCACATCATAAAAAGTTTGTCAGATAGACATTGGATTAAAGTAGTTGGCCATAAAGAAGTACCGGGGCGACCCGCGTTATATGCCACTACCTTAGAATTTTTAGCATATTTTGGCTTAGATACCTTAGCGGATTTACCGCCGTTGTCGGATACTGAGTCATTGCAGGCGGTTTTTTCAGGTTTGAAATCAACGCCAGAACAGTCAGAAGAGCAAAATACTAAATGAGTGAAAAATTGCAGAAAGTCTTGGCCCGTGCAGGCCATGGCTCCCGTCGTGAGATGGAGGCATGGATTGCTGCAGGCCGAGTTAGTATTGATGGTGAAATTGCTAGCCTTGGGGATCGTATTGAAGCTGATGCTAAAGTGCGTATCGATGGCAGAGCCATTTCGTTAAAGTCTGCCGAAGATGTGATTTGCCGTGTGCTGGCATATCATAAACCTGAAGGCGAAATTTGTAGTCGTAAAGATCCTGAAGGCCGTCCAACGGTATTCGATCGCTTACCTAAAGTGCGTGATTCACGCTGGGTAGCGGTTGGTCGTTTAGACATTAACACCTCAGGCTTATTGTTGTTTACGTCAGATGGTGAGTTGGCGAACCGTTTAATGCATCCATCGAACGAAGTCGACCGCGAATACGCAGTGCGTACCTTTGGTGAAATCCCTGAGGCGACAGTGCAACGTTTACGTACTGGCGTCATGTTAGAAGACGGCCCTGCGCAGTTTGATAGCATCAAACCAGCGGGCGGCGAAGGCATGAACCAGTGGTGGCATGTGTGTTTACGCGAAGGTCGCAACCGTGAAGTGCGCCGTTTGTGGGAATCCCAAGAAGTGCAAGTGAGCCGTTTGATCCGTATTCGTTATGGTATGGTCGAACTGCCAAAATCACTGCCTCGCGGTGGCTGGGTTGAATTGCCCGTAGAGCAAGTTAACTACTTGCGTAAGCTGGCAGGTCTTGAGCCCGAAACTCGTACTATGCTCGCCGCTGATAAACACAGCGTAGCCCGTGCTCAGGTGAAGAGTGCTAAAATTCGCCGCGCCGTACGTAAGCATAAAGTGACCGGTTCGGGAAAACCTAAGCCATCGCGTCAGCGCAGCTAAGTTGTTTTATCTCAATGAAAAAGGCCGCTAAGCGGCCTTTTTGCTTTCTGTTATTTGCAGCTATGTTATAACAAGTCTCAGTTGGATTGAGGAGTGAATGAATGAAGCTAATTTCAGTGAAACGGATTTGGGAACACGCTGCCCATAATGCGTTTACCGATTTAATCACGTTTCAGGGGGCACTGTTTTGCGTTTTCCGTGAAGGGACAGCCCATGTGTCACCCGATGGTGCGCTACGAATTCTACGCTCAGCGGATTTAGGCGACACTTGGCAGAGCGTGGCGCTGATCCGTTCGGATGAGGCGGATTTACGCGATGGCAAACTGATTGAGTATCAAGGAGAATTACTCTTACTCGGCGGCGGGACTTTACACGATAAGTCTGGTTTACAATCACATCTTTGGCGCTCAGCCAATGGGCTAGCGTGGTCGGATGCGTTAAAAGTCGCTGATAAAGGCTATTGGTTATGGCGCTTAACCGAGCATCAAAATGCACTCTATGGCGTGGGTTATCGCGCTGGGCCTGATGGCGATACTCGCTTGTATAAAAGTGATGATGGGGTGCAGTTTGAGACTTGGTTAAAGGTGTTTAATAATCAAGGTTATGTCAACGAAACTGCCATTGTTTTTCATCAAGAAAACGGCTTTTGTCTATTGAGGCGCGATCCCGTATGGGGCCCAGAATTTGTCGGTTTACTCGGCCGCAGTCAAATGCCATTCACTGATTGGCAATGGCAAGAACTCGATAAGCGCATTGGTGGGCCAGTGATGTTAATGTATCAATCCCGTTTGTTGGCTGTAGTGCGTTTATACGATGAGCAAGTTCGCACGGCTTTAGTTGAAATTCATCCAGATACTGGCGTGGTTCAAGAACTACTGACACTGCCATCGAAGGGCGATACTAGTTATGCGGGCGTTGTTATTGATGGAAATGAGTTGTGGGTAAGTTATTACTCCAGCCATGAGTTAGCTGACTCACAGCTGGATACGCAAAATTCGCTTGATGAATCAAACAGAGTCGCCAAAGCTAAAACGATGATTTATTTTGCAAAAATTCAGTTAAGCTAAGATTGGCGGTGCGCTATCTTTGTCGTACTTAATATCATCGACAAGTTCTGGGTTTCATTTTGAGAATATCTAAAATAATAAAGAGCCATAAATAGGCCCTTTAATATTGCTGAATCATACCGGCAGAAACTCAATAAGCGATTCGATTACTGTGCGTTAAACTGCTGTCCGTTGACGGCACTAGAATCTTGACCCATCAAATATAGATAGGTCGGCATGATCTCTTCAGCGGTTTTGAGATCCAGTGGATTCTCTGCAGGGTAGGCTTTAGCGCGCATCTCAGTGCGGGTAGCTCCTGGATTGATGCTGTTAACTCGAACTGAGGTGCCATCGCATTCATGGGCGAGAACTTGCATCATGCCTTCGGTGGCAAATTTAGAGAAAGCATAAGGTCCCCAATAGGCGCGGCCTTGACGACCCACACTGCTCGACGTAAAGATAATAGATGCACTGGGTGCTTGGCGCATCACAGGTAGTAATGCTTTAGTTAGCATGACTTGGGCCGTGACGTTCACTTTGAGCACGTCTTCGAGTGATGTAATATCTATGTGTTCAAACGGACCTAAGGCACCGAGTAAGCTAGCGTTATGTAATAAGCCGTCTAAATGATCGAATTGCTCGGCTATGGTATCGGCCATATCGCGATAATTTTGTTCCGTTGCGCCCTTAAGATCCAATGGCACTATGGCAGGTTTGGGATAACCGGCTTGTTCTATTACGTCGTAAACTGCTTCCAATTTTTTCACTGTTTTACCAAGTAAAATCACAGTGGCGCCGTGTTTTGCAAACTCAATGGCGGCGGTTCGGCCTATGCCAGCACCAGCACCTGTGACTAAAATCGTCTTGCCCTTGAGTAAATCTTTTGCTGCTTGATATTCCAACATGAGTCTCTTTTTCCTCTTGGCGAGAATGCCCGCCACTTCTAGAGTCGCCGAAGTGATAAACGCATGTTTCAAACAAATGAATGAAACTTTGTTATCAATAGCTAAAATCTTTGTGACAAACTTGTGGCTAACTCAATATTTTTACGTTAACTTGAAATGAGTTAGGGGCTAACATAAGCCCTATTGGTCACAGATCTAAAAGCTATTGTGACTAATTTCTTGGGGAAAACAAAACTATTACAACAAGATTTGGGGAAAAAAGATGAAAAGACTCATTTTGGGTGTTGCGATTGCATCTGCACTGGGCCTCACAGGATGTGGTGAGGACAGTTTTAATGAACTCAAGGATAAGACAGAAGTGCTCATCCCTGAATCGCACATGGTGTTCGACCCTGCTAATTCAAAAGTTCCATTACCGAATGATTTGCTGTTCAGTGGCACCAAAGATGGCACATTATCAATTCCGGGTGAAAGCTCGGGCAATTATGTTGATCCACAAATAGCGCTTGGGGCGTTAGATGGGTGGTCGACAACATCACCGATTTCTATTGATATCGATTTGGCGAAAAAACATGACGGTACACTGCTGACCTTAATGGCGGCATCGGTTTCACAACCGGGTGCTGTCAGAATGTTTGAAGCCACAGTAGGCGGCGCATTATCATCTGATCCCGAATGTAAGGCTAAACCTTCAGTTTCAGCCTGTAAAGTGGGCGCTGAGTTGCAGTTTGGCGTTGACTTTATATCAACCGCTTCGGGCAAAAAAGTGGTAATAATTCCGCTTAAGCCACTCAAAGCTGGGCAATCTTATATTTATGCGACAACGAATCTTATTCAAGATTCTGAAGGTCGTGGTATCGCTCCTTCAACGACCTATGGTTTGTTGAAGCTGGATATCAATACGTTACCTTTAGAAACGCCAGACCAATTGATGCTGCAAACCTTAGTGAATAGTTATGAGAAAGGGATTGCTGCGGCCCATAAGGTCGATCCTTTAACCATCAGTTACTCTGGCTTATTTACAACTCAGTCTGTTGCTAACGTCTATGAAACCACCAAATTGCTGATGGCGAAGGGTGCTCCCTATGCACCAAGCTTTGCCCAGATGCCAACACCGACTGGATTGACTGTGGCTCAAGTGGCGGGCTTAACACCAGCTGCTGGAGCTGCCTATGTTGCCGCAAACTTGGCTGATGTGTATACGGCAAAAATTAAACTGCCTATTTACGGTGATTGTTCTTCAGTTGGTTGTTTATCCGCTGAAGGTAAACCATTAATTAATGGTCATTGGAAAGCACAAGGTGATAGCCCTGTATCTGTGCTACTAGCACTGCAAGCGGGCACACTCAGCCAGAATAATTTTGGTATGCAAGCGGTGGCTAATGGTATTGCTAACCCTGCTGATGCTTTAGCCAATCCCTCGTTAATGGCGGGTAAAACATGGGTTTTAGACGATGGTACGGCAGTTGATAAAACCAAACATCTGACTAAATTCAATCCTATTCCAGCAATCAAAGGTTATGAAACAGTATCTGTACTGATTTCTATGCCCAATGCAACGAAATTGGCCGCTTTTTATCAACAGCAAGGTCGTGAGTTTATTCCTCCTACATCTGGTTGGCCAACAACAATTGCCCTTCACGGTTTAGGTGGCGGTAAAGAAATGTCATTGGCCTATGCCGGCACGTATGCGGCAATGGGGGTTGCGACTGTTGCTATTGATATGCCACTTCACGGTGCGCGTTCATTTGATGCTAACGGAGATGGGATTTATGAAGTCTCTGCGACAGATCCTGCCTTCGGTGCAGTTGTTGGTAAACCGGACGCCTTTAAAAATGGTAACCCGTTGGTGTTTGTGAATATTTCTAGCACTTTGTCGGTGCGAGATAATTTCCGTCAAGCGACGATGGACCATTTAGGGGTGCGTCTTGCTCTTACGGGCTTAGCACAGGGCTTAGCACAAGCAGGTCAGCCGCAAGTATTTGATGTGGCTAAAATCAGTGCTCAAGGTCTGAGTTTAGGCGCCATTGTGGGCACCGATTTTGCGACCTATGCCAGCACAGGTATGAAGAATCCAGCAACCGGCGATGCCTTGCCAAATGCTTATGCTATCAATGCTGTATCCTTAGTTGCGCCAGCAGGTGGATTAGCAGGATCATTCGCAGGTTCTGCAACCTTTGGCCCAGTACTGTTTAGTAATATTACGGCATCTGCAACTTTCCAAGCACAGGTCGATGCGGCTAATACAGCAGGTTATGAGCCTGGTAGCCCTGAATATGCGGCACTGGTGCAGGCGGTATACGCACAGTTTATTCCGACGTTTGCCTTTGCGGTTCAAACAGCGGTAGATTCTGCAGATCCTGTTAACCATGCTGCTATGTTAAAAGCGACTGGCTTACCTGTGCACTTAATTGAAGTGGCGGGTGATGGTAACGGTAACTTAGCAGATCAAGTGCTGCCTAATCGTGTCGATAACTTCCCATTATCGGGCACTGAGCCGCTGATCGCTGCCATCGGGCTACCTTGTGCCGATAGCACGAGCAAAGGTCATGGCGTTGTGCGTTTCGCTAAAGGTCACCACAGTTCGATTGTTGATCCTAAAGAAAAGGAATCAACGGATGGTATGGCCGCGGCTGCCACGGTTGAAATGCAGACTCAAGTGGCAACCTATGCTGCTACTGCAGGTAAGGACGACGTGACGATTTTAGTGACAAACAGTGGGGTCATTGCGACTTGTCCTAACTAATCTTGCCTTAATCGGAAAAACCCAGCCTTTGCTGGGTTTTTTTATGGGCCTTTAGGCTGTTAGAATAGCGCGCAATTGATTGAATGATGTAACGCCCTAACGGAGAACACTTTGGAATTTTTATACGAGTATGGAATGTTTTTGGCGAAAGCCGTCACAATAGTGGTCGCAATCGTTGCCGTTATTATTGTGGTGTTGGCTTCCACTGTAAAACACAAGTCAGATAAGGGCGAGCTGAGGATCACTAACTTGTCTGAAGAGTTAGAAGAACTTAAGCATGGCTTAAAAGAAGAACTTCTGTCAAAGAAACAATTCAAAGCCTATGAAAAGCAATTAAAAGCTGACGAAAAGGCCAAAGACAAGGCCGCAGATGAAGCCTGCACGGGCAAAGTGTTCGTGATTGATTTTAAGGGCAGTATCGATGCCGCTGAGGTCGCATCACTGCGTGAAGAAATCAGTGCAATTATCGCTATCGCAGAAAAAGGCGATGAAGTGGTTGTCAATGTAGAGAGTGGCGGTGGTATGGTGCATGGTTATGGTTTAGCCTCCAGCCAGTTAGATCGCTTACGCCAAGCTGATATTCCATTGACTGTCTGTGTTGATAAAGTCGCCGCCAGTGGTGGCTATATGATGGCCTGTGTAGCGAATAAAATTTATGCTGCACCTTTTGCCATTGTCGGTTCTATTGGTGTTGTTGCTCAACTGCCTAACTTTAATCGCCTGCTGAAAAAGCATGAAATTGATTATGAGCAACATACCGCCGGTAATTTTAAACGCACCTTGACAGTGTTTGGTGAAAACTCCGATGAGGGAAGACAGAAGTTTCAAGAGGAACTCGAAGAAACCCACGTCTTATTTAAAGCGTTTGTTGGTAAGTATCGCCCTGAGCTGGATTTAGTGAAAGTCGCTACTGGCGAGCATTGGTACGGTCAGCAAGCCATTGAATTAGGTTTAGTTGATGCGATTTCGACCAGCGATGATGTGATAATGTCACTCGCCACAGAGCGTACTGTGTACAAGATACGTTATCAGGTGAGAAAGAAACTTGCCGATAAAATTGCCCACGGTGCTTCTTTGTCTGTGAACGCTATTTTCAATCGCCTCATAGAAAAAAATCATCCTATGTAATTCTGTCTATTGGTGAATAAAAGTAAAAACGCCTGCATTTGCAGGCGTTTTCATTTGCTGAGCTTTCGCGGCTAATACCGAAGTGGGTTAGATTTGATAGCTGATATGTTGATGGAAACGTACGATGAGATCTTCACGCTCCGGATCGACACCTATGTCGGCTGCGAAGGCCTTCAGAGCTGTTTCAACATTGTTCATAAAACGACCGAAACCCGAATCGTCACAATCCTTAGTACCTGCCACTATGGTAAAGTGCGCAGCTTCGACTAAGTTATCGGCATCCCAGCGACGGATAACTTGTTGCTCAGTCGCATTAGGATCGAACCCTATCATTTGTACTTCGGCTTTGCTGTCGAGCTTTTCAAACTTACTGTTACGCACAAGTGGTGTTAAGCCGTTCGCTATCATAGCAAGGCGTGTCAGTTGTCTATTCGCTGCCGCTTTGAGGAAGCAGTCTTCAAGATGCTGATATAAAGGCGTAAAGTCAGTGGCTGAGTCAGGTAATAAACCCTGTTTGAGTTTGCGACTCAGCGGCAAGCTCACCGTTACATAGGTAAGAGAGCTAACGTTTTCTGGTAACTCACATTTTCTGGCTTTATATCTTGGGCCGATGGCGCGCAGTTTATAACCATAGGTTTCTTTATAGCCCTTAGCTTTTGCGAACAGATCATAGGATAAATGCTGATGGTCGCGGACCTTAACCTTAAGATCGCTTATTGGCATTAAGGGCATTAATTCAGTGAGCAACTCACGTACCTTGATATGGAAACTGGCGGAATTACTGCGAATATCGTCACCTGTGGCGAGAAACACAATGCGCAGTTTACGGGCGCGATAGTTTTCTTGCGAGAATAAGTTTTGGGCTTCGTGGTAGGCTGGGTTATAAAAAAATAGAATTTGTTCAGTGGTTTGGAAGCAATATGCTTCGGTATGGTAACGCACTACTGGCAGTTTATCGTTAGTGATCACGTGAACATTACGGAGATCGTGTTGTTCTGCCAAATTAAATATCAAACGGCTTAACGTTTGATAACAGCTTTGATAATCGGGATATTGATTGAGTAGTTCATCCGTCACCTTGATTTCGGCTGTGATGTATTGATTGGTACGGGCTTCCTTGGGTATGTACACTTTTTGCTGATGGCTAAGGGACATATTGACTCCTTGTTTGAGTTAACCATTTGCTAACACGAATTTTACTGTTTATCTATAGGGTGAATCTTGCGTTAGAACACGTTTTTATCCGTTGAACATGAGTTTAGCTAAGTAAGCGGTTCGTTAGCTTAAAATAGCAGCTATTTTATTGGGTTAACGCATTTTCTATCCATGGTTGCATCCAAGCCGCAATCTGAGCTTGCGCCTTTTCGTTGGGATGAATGCCATCCCTTTGCATTAATTCTGGATGGGGAGCGATATCCTGCATAAAGAAGGGGATCAACACTATATCTTGGGTTTTAGATATGTCTTGATACACTTGGGTGAACTTTTGGGTATAGCGAGGGCCATAGTTAGGCGGTACCATGATCTCGGTCAGCAGCACTTTTGCGCCGCTATCTTTGGCTAGGGTAATGATTTGGATTAGATTATTTTCGAGTTGCGTTGGGGGGAATCCACGTAAACCATCATTACCTCCCAGTTCAACGACCACAAGGTCGGGAGCAACAGAATCGAGCAAGGCGGGTAATCGGCGTAGGCCGCCCGCTGTGGTTTCGCCGCTCATTGAGCCATTGGTAAACTGATGTTCGGGCAGATTTTTTTGCAGTAGTGCTACCCAGCCTGACTGTTCTGCCATGCCGTAGCTAGCGCCTAAGCTATCGCCGAGGATCAGTATCTTTGCCGCGTGAGCGGGCGTGACCATGAGTACACTCAGTAGGATGAATGCCCCTAGGGTCTTCGCCATTGATTTTAATCTTAGCGATTGATACCAGAACGATTTATATAAGAAGGATCCTATGTCTAACGTCATCTTAAAAAACAGTGCCATTAATGTTGTTAACCTCGAAAAATCAGTGATTACTCAGGAAGGAACGCTCACTATCCTCAAGGGCATTAACTTAGATGTCAAGCAAGGTGAGAGTGTGGCCATTCTCGGCCCATCAGGTTCGGGCAAATCCACCTTATTGGGATTGCTTGCGGCGCTTGATACGCCTACGTCGGGGGAGATTTGGCTCGATGGTGTGGCATTATCACCACTGAATGAAGAGCAAAAAGCGGCACTGCGTAAACAGAAGGTCAGCTTTATTTTTCAATCCTTTATGTTAGTTGATACCTTAACTGCGCTCGAGAACGTCATGTTACCCGCCGAGCTTGCAGGCGTGAGCAATGCCAAGGAAAAAGCGCAGGCCATGTTGGTGCGGGTTGGTTTATCCCATCGTTTGACCCATTTACCCAAACAGCTCTCGGGTGGTGAACAGCAAAGGGTGGCGATTGCCCGCGCTTTTATCTGTGAGCCTACAGTCTTGTTTGCCGATGAACCAACTGGCAATTTAGACAGCGTCAACGGCCATAAGATTGCCGATATGTTGTTTGAGCTTAATCAAGAAAGCCATACAACCTTAGTCCTCGTTACCCATGATCTGCAGTTGGCCAAGCGGTGTGAGCGTCAACTAGTGATGGATAACGGCCATTTACAGGAAGATATCACTCAAACAGAACCGCTAGCTGATGTTAAGGAGGCTTAATAATGGAGTTAAGTCTGGCATGGCGCCTGTTTAAACGCGAGTTACAGCAGGGACAATTGTTATTGATTATCCTCGCTATTACGCTCGCGGTTTTGTCTGTGAGTGGCTTGGCGCGGGTGAGTGAACGTCTGCAAGTGGCAATTAGTGGTCAAGCTTCACAGTTTATTGCTGCCGACCGTATTATCGATTCGCCGGTTAAAATTGATGCGGCGATTTTATCCAAAGCCGAAGCGCTTGGGCTTAAGCATGTGACTAACATGCAATTTAATTCCATGGTCTATTCGGGAGATAAGTTTCAGTTAGTCACAGTACGCGCCGTAGAGTCGGGTTACCCGCTTAAGGGCGATATTGAACTCACCAGCGGTAAAACCAAGGCGTTACCTCAAGCGGATCAAATTTGGTTTGAGACTCGCTTAGGCGGACTTTTGGGTTATCCCAAATCCATCGAACTAGGTAACAGCGAATTTGTGCTCAGCAATGAGATCAGCCGCTTACCCGACGCAGGTTTTAATCCTTTTGCTTCATCGCCTGTGGTATTGATGCGGATGGAGGATGTCGCCAAAACAGGTGTTATTCAACCAGGCAGCCGCGTGACTTATCTGTATCAATTTGCCGGAGATGAAGCCTCGCTTACGGCCTTTGAACAAAGTGTTAAACCGCTTTTGAATAGCACCCAGCGTTGGGTCGATGTGCAATCCGGTGACTCGCCGATTGCGGGAGCCGTTAAGCGAGCGGAGCGCTTCTTACTGCTGGCAAGTTTGATGGGCATTGCATTGGCCTGCGCGGCGATAGGTATTGCCGCCCAGCGTTATTGTCAGCGTCATTACGATGTGGTGGCCATGCTGAAAACCTTTGGCGCCTCGGCAAAGCAAATTCGCCTGTTGTTTGGTACTCATTTATTGTTGGTAACGCTACTGGGAATTGGTCTAGGCCTTATTGGGGGAGGGTTACTCGATTTTGGGATCAGTTATCTCTTGCCACCCGAAATTGCGGCCTATTCACCGCCACTCACACGGCCATTATTACTCGGTATCAGCACTGGGCTCATCAGCGCCTTTATGTTTTCGGCTTATCCATTGATGCGTTTACTGGCTATTCCGCCACTGCGGGTGTTGCAGCGTCAGTTAGAAGGCTTACAGCTTGGTATGTGGCTGCATTTGCTACTGAGTCTAGGGGCTATGGCGCTACTGGGCTATTTGTATTCCCAAAGTTGGACTTTGACTCTGACTGTGGTCGCGGCTGTGCTATTGCTGGCTGTGCTATTAAGTCTGCTTGGATTTGTGATGATACGAGCAGGACACAGTGTTGGTATGAAGACTACCAATCCTTTGCAATTAGCGCTGGCGGGGCTAAGGCGTCGTGCGCGGCAAAATGCGGTGCAATTGGTTGGTTTTAGCGCCGCACTGGTACTGTTATTGACGATTTTAGCGCTAAGACAAGATTTACTTAACGAATGGCAAAAACAGTTGCCCGAAAATGCGCCTAATTATTTCCTTGTCAATATTGCGCCTGATGATGCAAAGCCCTTGAATGATTTCATGACGGCTAAGGGAATAGTGGCGACGGACATTTATCCGGTGATCCGTGGCCGGTTAACCCAAATTAACGGTGAACCGCTGATTTCGAATGAACAGTCCGAAGCGGGTGAAAAGGGAAGAGTGGGCATTTCGCGCGAGTTAAACCTAACGTGGCGCAATACACTGCCTGCTAACAACGAACTGTTAGAGGGGCATTTTAATCAAGCCGCTGATGAAGTATCGGTGGAGTCCGGCGTGGCGGAGCGTCTAGGTATTGGTATTGGCGATAAGCTGACTTACGTGATTGATAATCAAGAGCTCACAGTTAAAGTTGCCAGTATTCGTGCCGTACACTGGGAAACGCTGCAACCGAACTTCTTTATGATTTTCACTCAAGAAGCGCTCGCGCCTTTTGCTTATACTTCGATGGCGAGTTTTTATTTAAATGACCAGTCAACAAATGACCCCGCAACAAACGGCCAAGCGCTGAGTGCCTATGGTACGCCTAAGGATGCAGTGATCCTTGCGCTTATTCAGCAATTTCCGACGATATCTATCATAGATGTTGGCGCTATGGTGGGGCAGTTGCGGCAGATAATTGAGCAAGTGTCGCTGTCGTTGTCTTTAGTGCTGGCCTTAGTGTTATTAGCCAGTGCCTTAGTCTTGATTGCACAGACTGAGGCTGGCATGGCAACTCGGCAACGTGAACTGGCGGTGTTACGTACCTTTGGTGCTTCAGGATGGTTATTGCGCAGTGCAACGGGTTTAGAGTTCGCCTTACTTGGCGGTATTGCGGGTGTGTTAGCCGTAATTGTGGCCGAATTTGCGTTATATCTACTTAAGACGCAAGTATTTGAACTTAATGTATACATGCACTGGCCTTGGTGGGGTATTGCCCCTGTTTCTGGAGCCTTAATCGTCGCCTTACTAGGGGTTTGGCGTTGTCGACAATTACTCAGCCAATCTTGCTCTGAGCTATTAAAGGCTGGAAGCTAGGGCGGTTTGTGAACTCTGTTGATGGGCTAAAACATAAAGCTTATTAAGACAACAAGCTGAGCTAACATTAAAAGCACTGATGCGACATAAGCTCAGTGCTTTTTTGTTATGGGGTTGATTCTGCTGCACTTGAATTGAATATGCTTTTTACATCGGCTTACAAATTGATCTGTGCTTAAGCAGGTAGCAACAGAACTTAGTGCAACGCAATGGGTCTATCTAACTGAGAACAGCGACTAGCTTATATATGCCATAGAGGGAATATTATGTTCAAAGGAATAACAAAACTGCTTAAGGATAATCGCTCCTTTTTTCTGTTTATCAGCTTAATGTTAGTGTTCAGGAGCGCTGTGGCAGATTGGAATACTGTGCCATCGGGTTCTATGCTGCCGACTATCGTCGAGGGGGATCGCATTCTTGTTAATAAGATGGCTTATGATCTTAGGGTGCCATTTACGCATATCGCATTAGTTAAACTGGCAGATCCTGTTCGCGGCGATATCGTGGTATTTGACTCGAAAAAGGCCGATAAAAAGCTGATTAAGCGGGTAATAGCTGTGCCAGGCGATACTGTGATGATGCAGGATAATCGCTTGTATTTAAACGGCGAACTGCTCAGCTACACATCCCAAGCATTGAGTGCTTATGCTCCCGCTGATGTGACAGAAATGCAGGAAAATTTACTTGGTATGGTCCACAGTATTCGCCTTAACCCTGTACCCTCAAGGCTTGCCAATTTTGGACCTGTCACAGTGCCAGATGCGCATTATTTAGCCCTGGGTGATAATCGTGATAACAGCGCTGACTCTCGGGTTATTGGCTTCGTGCCCCGTGATGAGATTGTTGGCCGTTCAAGTTCAGTCGTTTTCTCCCTTGATTATGATGATTATTACCTGCCTCGGCCTGAACGCTTAATGCGTGAATTCTAGTCTTAACTATTTTGAACCATGAAATAGGGCGCCAAAGTCGGCGCCCTATTTTTTAAGTGATTGAGTTATAAACAACTACTTCATAAAGCTCAGATAGCCCTGTAAGACAATTAAGTTGACTATGTCGATAAAGAAGGCTCCGACGATAGGCACTACCATAAAGGCTTGGGGTGATGGCCCTGTGCGTGATACTAGCGCGCCCATATTCATTACTGCTGTTGGGGTTGCACCCATACCAAAGCCGCAGTGGCCGCCGGTGATCACCGCAGCATCGTAATTACTGCCCATGACTTTGAACGTCACGAAATAGGCAAAAATGGCCAACACTGCGGTTTGTACCAGTAAAATTACCAGTAGCGGGATCGCTAAATCAAAAATTTCCCATAACTTTAAAGTCATTAAGGCCATTGAGAGGAAGAGTGACAGCGCGACAGTCCCTATCACATCGATACTTTCGGTATGGGGTTTGTAACCGCGGGTGAGTTCTGTGAGATTAGCGATGAGCACGCCAAGAAAAAGAGCATATACAAAGTCGGGCATTTTTAGCCATGCAATACCCGATTGGCTGATCCACAGCGTGAGCCATTTTGATCCTGCAACACACAACAACAGTACAAACAGAGTTTCTAATATGGTTTTGGCGGTGACTTGGTCTTCTTCTAAGTGATCATAAGTGACTAAATGCGGATGTTCACTGTGATGCTTGCGGCCAACTCCATAGCGAGAAACGAGATTATGTTTACCGATTAATCGCTGCGCGACGGGGCCACCAATGATCCCACCCATGATCAAACCAAAAGTTGCCGCGGCCATAGCAAACTCTAAGGTGTTGATACCGTAGCGCTCTGCAAAGGTTTGTGACCAAGCAACGCCGGTACCATGGCCGCCCGACAGGGTAATTGATCCTGCGATAAGTCCCATGATGGGATCGAGCCCCAATAGGCTGGCTAAACTGACGCCAACGGCATTTTGAATCACAATATACATTGAGGCTACACCTAAAAAGATGAAGACTTTTTTACCACCGCTGAGCAATAGCTTGTAGTTTGCCGAGAGGCCAATGGTGCTAAAAAACATCAGCATTAAGGTATTTTGCAGTGATAGGCTGAAGTCGAGACTGATATTTTGAAAGTGAAGAAATGTGACTCCCGCGGCGACAACAAGGCCACCCACTATGGGTTCGGGGATATTATATTGCCTGAAGACACGTACATGGCGATTGATAGAGTGGCCGATAAACAGCACGAAAATGGCAATTAAAAATGATTCTAGCTCGCCAATCATATAGGTCGTGTGCATGAAAATTCCTTACAAACTGTCTTAGTGCGGGCGTTTCATTGGGCACAATGTCCAATGAGAAGTAACCCATCTTGTTATTAAGTACCTGCTAATGCTGGATGTTAAGCGCTTGATGTCGAGGACAGATCAGTGTCAATCCGATAAAAAATTTAAAGGATGAGTAGGCGCGAGTGTGTATCGTTTTATGGTCTACAGACCAAGAACAGCAGATTAAATAGCCTGTTCCTGAGCATAAATAACTGTCTATTTATGAGGTGTTGCTGAGTCTATCTGTGGTCAAGGCTGAGGCGGTTAATGCGTGCCTCCTATGACCGAATGGAGGCGAGTTTAGCAGAAAATGGACGGATTGTCGCTAAATCATAATATAAATCATGATGTTACATTCTTGTTTTTCTAGTGTTGCTAAAATAATGGCAAGATTGACGTTACAATATACCTGGTTGTTGAGCGGATTTGAGTACTAAGATGCCACCTGCATTAGCCACTGATTTTATCAGCATATTAAAGCTGAGTTTAGGCGCTAGCGTGCTAGCCTATTTGGCTAACACGTTTGTTAAGGCGTTATCGAGATCACTGAATTGAAACTGAAAACCCGCTTCGAGGGCACGTTTGGGGTAAACAAATTGCCCTTCCGTCAGCAGCTCCGACATTTCGCCCATCGCTAAGCGTAATGCAAGCGGTGGGGTCGTGATTAACGCTGGGCGATTAAGTGCTTTTCCGAGCGCTTTGGTAAACACAGCGTTACTCACTGGATTGGGTGCTGTGGCATTAAATATGCCTTTACAGTGTTGTTGAGTGAGTAAAAAATCAATAAGGGAAATGAGATCCTGCACATGGATCCAGCTCATACCTTGGCGTCCATGGCCAATTGGGCCACCGAGTCCGAGTTTAAATGGCGGTAACATTTTCTCTAAGGCACCACCTTTACCTAGCACGATACCAATACGGATAATGCAGACTCGTGTGTGCTCTGAGGTTGCATTTAGCGCTTCTTGCTCCCATTTTCGACAGATGTCATGGCTAAACTCAACATGGGCACCACTAGACTCATCGAGTAATTTATCATCGTGCCGCCCGTAATAACCGACTGCCGAACCACTCACCATGATCTGAGGAGGAGTGCTACTCTGTTGTATTAGCTGAGTTAATCTTGCCGTAATATCCCAGCGACTATCACAAATGCGTTGCTTCTGATTTTTACTCCAACGTTTAGCGACTATGGGTTCACCCGCAAGATTTACGATGGCATCAATGTGATTTAAGTTGCTTAGCACATCGAGACTCTCGAGGTAATGGTGCTGATTGCCGAGCACTTTTTGTGTTTGTTGCACTGAGCGAGTTAATAACGTCAGTTGATGATATGGCGCCAGTCGTTCGACTAATTGGCGACCAATAAAGCCGCTTGCGCCGGTGATCAGTATATTCATGGAACCTCTCTTAATTGGTTAAGCTCTGCGGATATATACCAAAATGCGGTGTGCAACGATCACTTAGTCGGAGTATTTTTAGCCAGATTATTTTTGATAACATAACTCCATCGAGACTGAATCGGCAAAGCGTAGTGCATGGGGTTTGTCTATTTCGACACTGGCAAATTCAACCCAAGGATGTTCACTGGCGATGGCCAGCGTTTGGCTGGTGAGATTTTCGAGTAATGAGAAACGGTTATTCTCAATCAGTTCAATGATCTTTTTGGTGATAGTGCGGTAATTGAGCGCATCCTCGACATTGTCACTGTTGCGGGCACGTTCGGCACAATAATGGATCACGACATTAATGATCACGTCTTGGCGATTTTGGATTTCATCTTCTTTAATGCCAATAAAAGTACGAAGTCTTAAGTTTTTAATGCGTATAATCGCGGTTTCTGGTTTCATAATGACAAATGGCTATCTTAAGCTAAAGTTGCTGAGGTTAAGTGGTTTCAAGGGTTAGCCTAACAATTTTATCTAAGATCAAGAAGGATTTTTAATAAATGACTCGACCTAATGCGCCCTCTGCTGCTTATCGTGGCTTTGCGGTTATGGCCTTTGTAGTGATTATTTTGGCAGGGATTAAGGCGGCGAGCCCTATTGTGGTGCCGTTTGTGCTGTCCAGTTTTCTTGCGGTGATTTGTAATCCTGCAATCGGTTTGATGACAAAGTTCCGTGTGCCTAAATGGCTGGCAGTGATCCTCTTGATGGGTTTTATTGTGTTGATGGGCCTATGGTTAGCCTCAGTCGTCGGCAGTTCTGTCAATGAGTTTTCTAAACAATTGCCCCAATATCGCGATCAGCTGGTGGAGCAGTTTTCGTGGATTATCCATAAATTACAGGCATTAAATATTCAGATTTCGAAGGATCAGGTATTAGCCTATTTTGACCCAGGTATGGCCTTGTCTATGACCACGAATATGCTATCGGGTGTCGGCAATGTGATGGCGAATTTATTTCTGATCATCCTCACTATCGTCTTTATGCTGTTTGAAGCTCAGTCGCTGCCAAAGAAATTGCACCTGGCATTGGACGATCCCGATATGCGCTTAAAGCAGATTGACCGCTTTTTACAATCTGTGAATCAGTACATGGTGATCAAGACGTTAGTGAGTTTGGCTACTGGGATTATCGTCGGTGTGGGATTGACCTTCATCGGCGTTGATTACGCCATGTTATGGGCGGTGATTGCTTTCCTGTTTAATTATATTCCCAATATTGGTTCTATCATTGCCGCCATTCCAGCGGTGTTGTTGGCCTTTATTCAGCTTGGCCCTGCGGCTGCGGGGGGGACTGCACTTTTGTACGTGGGTGCCAACATGGTGATGGGCAATATCATTGAGCCTAAATTTATGGGGCGCGGTCTGGGGTTATCGACCTTAGTGGTGTTTTTATCATTAATTTTCTGGGGCTGGTTATTAGGTTCTGTGGGCATGTTGCTGTCAGTGCCATTGACTATGGTGGTTAAAATTGCCCTCGAATCGAGTAAAAGTGGTAATTGGTTAGCCATTTTATTATCGGACGATATCGAAGATAAGTTCTTGGCCAGTAACACGGAAAATTCAATTCCCAATGGCGATGAAGCCAATACAAGTGCAACTGAGAGTAAGTAGTAGAAGATGCAAAGTTTTATACAAGCGCTAGCGACAATTGAGTTAGGTGATGATGCGGTGCGGTTATTCCACGGCCGCGGTGGGCATTACGTGGGTTATGAGCACCTATGTTTAGATTGGTTTGCACCCGTGCTATTGCTGACCAGCTTTACTCCCTTGGAGGATACGGATTTAACCCTCTGCCAACAGGCGATTGCAGCGCGCTGGCAAGCTATTAGGCCAGATAGCCAATTGAATTTAGTCTACCAATACCGTAGTGCGGGGGAGACGTTTACCCAATTATTGCAAGGTGAAGTGCCTGAGCCGCATATCGTTAGCGAAAATGGTGCACGGTTTCAGGTGCACCTAATGCGCGGACAAAACCACGGACTCTTCCTCGATATGGCTAATGGTCGTGAGTGGGTTAGAGCAAACGCCCGTTATAAAAAGGTGCTTAATTTGTTCGCTTATACCTGTGGTTTCTCGGTCGCGGCATTACAAGGGGGGGCCGATGAAGTTGTGAATATGGACATGAGCAAAGGCGCATTAGGCATAGGTAAGCAGAACCATTTGCTGAATGGCTTTAGCGCGGGAGCCCGTTTTTTAGGCCATGATATTTTTAAATCTTGGGGCAAACTGAAAAAGCTCGGTCCCTACGACATTGTTGTTGCCGATCCACCGAGCAATCAAAAGGGCAGTTTTGTCGCGACTAAGGATTATGTGCGTTTAATTAGGCGTTTACCTGAGTTGCTTGCCGAGAATGGCGAAGTATTACTGTGTCTAAATGCACCTGAACTCGATACCGCTTTCCTGCGTCAACAGGTAGCGGAAGCTGCACCTGCACTCGAATACATAGAGCGCTTAGCCAATCCGCTAGCCTTTATGGATGTGTCGGAAGAGAAGTCACTTAAGGTGCTTCGCTACCGCTTATCGACTCAAGCCTAGGCCTGATTTAGCTTAACTGGCCAGTATTAACTGGCCTTTTTTGTCGGCTTAGGTTGAGTGTTTAGCTTTCTACACTGTCGCTTATTACACAGCACTTATTCTTCAGTAGCTTAATCGCTCAGATAGCTGCGATCGCCCATAGGTTTCAATCACTTTACTTACTTGATGTTGGTCTAAGTGTTTGAGGGTAGAAATTTCACCATAAAGCCTGCCCTGAACATCTAATGGCATTCCCTAGATTCATTTTATGTAAGCGATTTCTGTTAATCGCTTTTGTGTATAAAGCGAATGATGAAATGGCGTCAGCATGGCCTCAATATCCTCGTAAAAAGTGAAAGTCTTTCATGTCGAATCACTGATTGTGAGCTATTTAAATGATAACCAGCTTTAAATGCCAGGCTTGGTGGTACAAAACTGAAAGTTTTCTGTAATTATGGCTTTTGCTTTGTTATACTCCCGCCCACGGAATGTATCCCTTTCCTCATAGGCAAAATGTCAGCATAGAATGGCAAGCCTCTGCGACCTTACCCAATCAAGCAGGAGTTGTTATGGAAGTTCATGAATACGAAAATGCTTATTATCAAGTGAAAGACGATGTACTAACGTCTTTACCTGCTGAAAGCGAAGAAGAAGTGATCCAAGCTTAATCGATAAAGATTAAACTGACGGTACTTATGAGTCGGAAATAACAGAACAAGCACAAAAAAATAGCAACCCTAAGGTTGCTATTTTTTTGGCTGAAAGTAAGCAGAATGATTGTATGACAAGGTATGCGCGGTGAAAGCAGGCAAGAAAGGGGGTTAACCGTTAACTTTGCGCTTTTCAGGCAGAAGTTCGACGATAATCCATTGGCTCCCAATTTTGTGTAGGCGTATGGTCCTGTCATCAATCCATGGTTGACCACCTTTAAGACCTTTCATTTTGACCACAACAATGACGTCTTTGGTAAATTTGCGGAAAAAGTCGATATCGATATCATCAATTTCCATTTCAACATTGGTCATAGATAGGCCGAGCATATTACGCTGTACGGCTGCGGCAATGTGGTAATGGGTGAGCACTTGTTTAATGGGATCGTCGACGTACTGCTTGGCTTGTTCAACATTACGATCAACATAAATCGCTTTAAAAAAGCCTAAGCTCACTTCTTCCGGTGATAACTGGCGTTGCTCTTGCGTTGAGGGATCGCCACAACCGAAGAGGAACAGGAGGGAGAAAAAAAATAGAGTTCGCATAAGTTTTAGTTATTGGAATTTGTTCCGAGTATCGCGATTTTAGCTGTAATGTACAAGTCTTGTCGTGATTCGCTGTCTATTGTGAAAAGCATTGACTCAAACCTCATGTGTGTGGCATATAGTTAGGAGTCATATAAAAAGGTTATCCACAGAAACTGTGGAAAACTATGTTGAAGACTTCAGTGATACTTTGTAAGTCACTGATATTGTCTTGCTTTATTTGCTGGTTAAAAAATGACGCTTTTCTGCTTTCCATTATGCTCCACTTCTACTTGTGGATATTTTTCGCAATTTGCCGAGCTTATTCACACTGCATAATTCGATATTTCTCGTTTTTTCTTCATCTTTTGCAATTTCGACTTATCCATTAAGCGATTCTTGCGATCAACTGTATGGTTTACGCTAAATTTGAGCATAAAAAAAGCACCGGTAATAACCAGTGCTTTTTTGTGCATAACGCTATGCAGATTTAATGCTGTTAGCCTTTCGCTGCGTCGTTTTGTGCGGCTTGAATTGCCGTTAGTGCGATAGTGTAGACGATGTCATCGACTAACGCGCCGCGAGACAAGTCGTTCACAGGTTTGCGCATACCTTGCAGCATAGGACCGATACTGATCAGGTCCGCGCTTCGCTGTACGGCCTTGTAAGTCGTGTTGCCTGTATTAAGGTCTGGGAACACGAAAACGGTAGCTTGACCAGCGACAGGGCTATTAGGTGCCTTAGAGCGTGCAACGTTTGGCATGACTGCCGCATCGTATTGCAATGGACCATCAATAATCAGATCTGGGCGTTTTTCTTTGGCAATACGGGTTGCTTCACGCACTTTATCCACATCAGAACCTGTACCTGAGTTGCCGGTTGAGTAGCTGATCATCGCCACTCTTGGCTCGATACCGAAGGCTTTTGCTGATTCTGCCGATTGGATGGCGATATCTGCTAACTGCTCAGCATTGGGATCTGGGTTAATCGCACAGTCACCGTAAACAAGCACTTGATCTGGCATCAGCATAAAGAAGATGGATGAAACTAAGCTTGAGCCCGGTGCCGTTTTGATCAATTGCAGTGGTGGGCGAATGGTATTGGCTGTGGTGTTAACCGCACCAGAAACGATACCGTCGACTTCGTTTTGCGCCAGCATCATAGTACCGAGCACCATGTTGTCTTCTAACTGTTCACGGGCAACGACTTCAGTTAAGCCTTTGCTGCGACGCAGTTCCAACATAGGTTCTACGTAACGGTCGCGCACCTCTTCTGGATCGATAATGATCACGCCTTCGCCAAGCACTACATCTTGTTGTGCGGCAATACGCAGGATTTCATCTTTTTTGCCTAAAAGTACACAGCGCGCGATACCGCGCTCGGCACAAATGGCCGCTGCTTTAATGGTACGCGGCTCATCACCTTCTGGCAGCACCACAGTCTTGTGGGCGGCGCGCGCCAATTCCGTGAGTTTGTAACGGAAAGCGGGTGGTGACAGGCGATGCTCACGGGGTGAGTTTTTAGTCACGCTTTCAATCCACGTTTGGTCAATGTGGCTGGCCACATAATCCTGCACCAGATCGATACGGACGGCGTCATCAACGGGTACTTCATGGTCGAAACGTTGAATGTTGAGCGAGGTTTGCCAAGTGTTACTGTCGATCAAGAACACAGGTAAACCAGTTTCAAAGGCCTGTTCACACAGCTTAAGAATTTCTGGCTCCGGCTCGTAGCTACCAGTTAATAACAGGGCACCAATTTTGACGCCGTTCATGGCCGCAAGACAGGCTGATACGATCACATCTGAGCGATCGCCTGAGGTTACAAGCAAGGAGTCAGTCTTAATATGAGTGACCATATTCGGAATACTGCGGGCACAAAACGTTACTTTACGCAGACGGCGGGTATGCATTTCACCAGCATTCAGAATGCGTGCACTTAAATGTTTCGCTAAATCCGACGCACGAGGAGCGACAAGATCAAGGTTGTAGGGCACGCTGCCTAAGATACGCAGCGGGCTTTTACCCGGCAGTTGGAACATGCTGGCCGCATCTGAGCGTTGAACACCTTGGTGATCAAAGACTTCAGATAGATCAGGGCGCGCGCGACCTTCGTCGTCAACGGGGGCACCAATCTTGTTGATCACAGCACCAATTAAGCGTTTATTCTTTTTTCCGCCCCAAGAGTTATAGGCGATTTCGAGGCGATTCATTAGCCCTGTGGCCGTATCACTGCCTGGTGTGGCAATAAAAATCACGTCGGCATCCATGGCTTTAGCGATGGCATAGTTCACATCATCGGCGAAGGGATGATTACGCGTTGGCACTAAACCTTCGACAATTAAGGTCTCTGTGTTGCTAGCGCAATCGGCCGCACGGGCGATGATTTGCTCCATTAAGACGTCGATTTGATCGGCGCGAATTAAGGCTTCGGCATGGGCCATGTCGAAGGGCTCTAAGGGATTTACTGTTGGCGATTTGCTCAGAATAGTGGTTGAGCGTTCTGGGCCATTATCGTTTGGACGAAGCTGAGAAATAGGCTTAAAGAACTGAACCTTAACCCCGTGGCGCTCCAGTGCGCGCACCATCCCAAGGCTTAAGGAGGTCAGGCCGACTCCGGTACCTATGGGAATTAACATAATATTACGAGACATAAAAACCTCTAGTTTCGATGGTTTTTGGCAGAATAGTTTCTGCAAATTTGCTTGTGAGTACGGCTACGTAAGGTATAAAGCCGTTTGGGTGAGCAAACGGCTTCGGCCTTTTTATTTGTTGATAAGTTTAATGGAATCTTCGGCGATAACCCATTCTTCGTTCGTTGGGATCACCATGGCAATCGTGCCTTTATCTTGGGTGATGATACCTTTCTTACCGAAACGCGCCGCTTTGTTGCGCTCACTATCGACATGGAAATTGAATATTTCCAGCATGTTGAGCACTTTTTCACGGATTAAATCTGAGTTTTCGCCAATGCCGCCGGTGAAGACGACTGCATCTAAACGGCCCAATGGCACAGTGTAAGAGGCGATGTACTTGGCTAAGCGGTAGCAGAAGATTTCTAAGGCTAAGGTCGCGCCTTTATGGCCCTCGGCGTAACCTTCTTCGATGCCACGGCAATCGTTGGTCAGCTCGGAAATACCCAGCAGACCACTTTGCTTGTTCATCAGGTTATTCACTTCTTCTAAGGTGTAACCCAGTTGATGAACTAAGTGGTAGATGATTGAAGGGTCAATATCGCCACAACGAGTGCCCATGACCAAACCTTCTAATGGGGTTAAGCCCATAGAAGTGTCGACACTTTTGCCGCCTTTGATGGCGGTGACTGACGCGCCGTTGCCTAAGTGAGCACAGATAACATTCGTTTCTTCAATTGGCTTGTTGAGCATTTTTGCCGCTTCACGGCTAACGAATAAATGACTCGTGCCATGCATGCCATAACGACGGATACCGTGTTCACGGTATAACTTGTAAGGCAGGGCGTAGACATAAGCTCTGTCTGGCATGCTTTGGTGGAAAGCGGTATCAAATACAGCAACCTGTGGCAATTTAGGGAAAGAGGCCATTGCCGCGCGGATGCCGATAAGGTGAGCAGGATTGTGCAGTGGGGCTAATGAAGCACAGTCTTCGATGCCTTTAATCACGCTCTCATCGATGATCACTGAGCGAGTGAATTTCTCACCACCGTGAACGATACGATGGCCAACGGCTTGAATTTTTGCTGCTAATTCAGGTTGTTCCGCAAGAATTTTATTAACAATGTATTCAACTGCTTCACGGTGAGCCGTAAATGCACCTAAGGCTGCTTCATGTTTTTCGCCGTTGATTTTCCATTTAATGCGAGAGTCTTCTAAACCAAAACATTCGGCTAAGCCAGAAATTTGGTCGTCACCTGTTTGCGCGTCAATGACGGCAAATTTGAGAGAAGAGCTACCGCAATTGAGAACTAAAACCAGTTTATTTGACATGTGTAAACCCTTTGCCATTGTGTTTAATATAACGATTCAAAATAATGAGGAACTGCGGTGTTTTTACCATATCAGTCTTGGGGCGATTCGCCAGATTGTGCTATGGTAAGAGCAGTATTCCATTGTAGTTGGTGTCTAAGATTGAGCATTAAGATCCTCAAAACCTTAGGTGATGGTCATCAGTATATGAAGACTTGGCCTATGGTTAGACAACTGGGTTTTTATTTTCCTGAGTATCGGGTCGTCCGAGCGACTCAGCTCGCCATACTGGTGATGCCAGTGCTGGCGATTTTTGTGAGCATGAGCCAGCTGTATATTCACGGTTGGGCATTTCTGCCCCAAGCTGTCACTCTCGGTTTATTTTTCATCAGCTTACCGTTACAGGGGCTGCTGTGGTTAGGCTGGCGAGCTCGCCATCCATTACCGTTAACTCTGTTCGACTGGATTAACCAGTTGAGTGCGAAGTTGTCATCCATGGGTATCAATTGCCACACGTTAGGCGCTAAGGCCTGTTACCTCGATATGGCACTGATTTTAAAAATAGCCTTTGAGCGTTTAGATGCCAGTTATTGGGAAGAACTTTAGGCCGTTGCCGCGGTTATCCCTTTTGGCTCTTTTGTTACTGTGGATTAATAAATCGCGTTAATCCCTTGCTGGACAAATACCGCTTTGATCTTTTCCATGGTTTCTCGACTTGGGGGGGATATCCCATCGAGTTGATAGCTTTCGCCCATGGCTTCCCACTTATGTTTACCTAATTCGTGATAGGGTAGTAACTCTACCTTTTCAATGTTTTTCATGGGCTTGATAAACTCGGCCAGTTGTAATGCCGATGCTTCATCGTCGGTAAATCCGCCCACTACGACATAACGTATCCACGTCGCTTGATTACGCTCTGCCAAATACTGCGCAAACTGTAATGTTCTATGGTTGCTGACTTTAGTTAACTCAATATGTTTTTCATCGTCCATGTGCTTGATGTCGAGCAGGACCAAGTCAGTGTGGTCGAGCAACTCATCAATCACTGGCGTGTACTTACGTACAAAACCATTGGTATCTAAACAGGTATGAATACCTTCTTGCTGACAGGCTGTGAATAATTCGGCGACAAATTCGGCCTGTAAAATGGCTTCACCACCACTGGCCGTAACACCACCATTGCTGGCATCGAGAAAAGGCCGATAGCTGATGATTTGACTCATTAACTCATCGACCAGAACTTCTTTTCCGCCATCAAGATCCCAAGTGTCACGGTTGTGGCAATATTGGCAGCGCATTAAACAGCCCTGCATAAAGGTGATAAACCGTATGCCGGGACCATCTACTGTGCCAAAGGATTCCACCGAGTGGATCCGACCGATAACTGCCATTGTGACTCCTGTTAAAATAAGTGAGGCTGTAGCACAGTGTACTACAGCCTTGACTAATTTAGCTTACAGACCTTTTGTGAATGTACGCGTGATCACATCTTGTTGCTGTTCTGGTGTCAGTGAGTTAAAGCGCACTGCATAGCCAGAAACTCGGATGGTCAGCTGTGGATACTTGTCTGGATGCTTAACGGCATCTTCGAGCATTTCGCGGTTCATCACGTTGACGTTCAAGTGTTGGCCACCTTCTTTTTTGTCACTGTGGTCGAAGTATCCGTCCATCAATGCCGCTAAGTTGGTACGGCGAGCATCATCATCTTTACCCAGCGCATTTGGCACGATTGAGAAGGTATAAGAAATACCGTCTTGAGCGTGGGCAAATGGGAGTTTTGCCACTGAGGTTAAAGAAGCGATTGCGCCTTTTTCATCACGGCCATGCATAGGGTTTGCACCCGGTGCAAATGGCGCACCTGAACGACGACCATCTGGTGTGTTACCGGTTTTCTTACCATAAACCACGTTTGAGGTGATGGTCAGAATTGACTGCGTTGGGATCGCATTGCGATACATTTTACGGTCACGAATTTTCGCCATAAAACGTTCAACTAAGTCACAGGCGATATCATCAACACGTGGGTCGTTGTTACCAAATTTTGGATAGTCACCGCTGATTTCGAAATCAACTGCAATGCCATTTTCATCACGAACCGGTTTTACGGTGGCGAATTTGATGGCAGACAGTGAGTCGGCTGCGATAGATAAACCCGCAATACCACAAGCCATAGTGCGACGTACGTCTCTGTCGTGCAGCGCCATAAGCGCGGCTTCGTAAGAGTACTTATCGTGCATGTAGTGGATTGAGTTCAGTGCAGTGACATATTGAGTCGCTAACCAATCCATTAAACCGTCTAAGCGATTCATCACATCATCAAAGTTGAGCACTTCGTCTGTGATCATGTCTGCTTTAGGGGCAATTTGGATTTTCAGTTTTTCGTCTACGCCGCCGTTAATCGCATACAGCATGGTTTTCGCTAAGTTAGCGCGAGCACCGAAGAACTGCATGTGTTTACCCACAACCATAGGGCTCACACAACAGGCGATTGCATAGTCGTCTGATTGGAAATCTGGACGCATTAAGTCATCGTTTTCGTATTGGATTGAGCTCGTGTCGATAGACACTTTGGCGCAATATTTTTTGAAACCGATTGGCAGTTTATCTGACCATAATACTGTGATGTTTGGCTCTGGACTTGGACCCATAGTGTAAAGGGTGTTCAAGAAACGGAAGCTTGATTTCGTCACTAACGTACGGCCATCTAAGCCCATACCGCCGATTGACTCCGTCGCCCAAATTGGGTCGCCTGAGAACAATTCGTCGTATTCAGGGGTACGTAGGAAACGCACCATACGCAATTTCATCACGAAATGGTCAACCATTTCCTGAGCTTGTTGCTCAGTTAAGGTGCCATTTTTCAGATCTCGTTCAATATAGATGTCGAGGAATGAAGAGGTACGACCTAATGACATGGCAGCGCCGTTTTGGCTCTTCACTGCAGCTAAATAGCCGAAGTAAGTCCATTGGATCGCTTCTTGTGCATTGGTCGCTGGACGAGAAATATCGAAGCCATACTTGGCAGCCATTTTCTTCATTTGGCCTAATGCACGGTGTTGCTCGGCAATTTCTTCACGTAATTGGATAACGTTAGATAACTCTTCACCCGCTTCGAACTGCGCTTGCAGTGAGCTAAATTGGGCAAACTTATCTTTCATCAGGTAATCGATACCGTAAAGTGCCACACGGCGATAGTCACCAATGATACGGCCACGGCCATAAGCATCGGGTAAGCCCGTTAAAATACCTGATTTACGACAGGCCATAATTTCGGGGGTGTAAACATCGAACACACCTTGGTTATGGGTTTTGCGCAGTTCTGAATAAACGTATTTAACATCTTCATCCAGTACACGATCGTAGGCGGCGCATGAGCTTTCCACCATACGAATACCACCGTTAGGCAACATAGCGCGTTTTAGCGGCGCGTCTGTTTGTAAGCCAACGATAGTTTCTAATTCTTTGTTGATATAGCCAGCGTCGTGGGAAGTGATGGTTGAAACCATCTTAGTGTCGAAATCAACAGGCGCGTGGGTACGGTTTTCCTGTTTGATGCCTTCCATGACTTTATCCCACAATTTTGTGGTCGCTTCGGTGGCACCGGCGAGGAAGGACTCGTCGCCTTCAAAAGGCGCGTAGTTTTGTTGGATAAAGTCACGTACATTGACTTCAGATTTCCAATCGCCAGGAGTAAAGCCTTCCCATGCGTTGGCAAACAGTTCAGTTTTGTCGGTCATCGTACTAATACCTTCTGGTTGAGATAAAAGGTTATTGGCGATCAGCGTTAAGCGTTAAGCAATGCTGAGTATAAGCCAATAGCTAATTCCTGAAATAAAGCTCCCTTCATGATGACGCCCTATGATGGGAACTGGATTTTGAAGCGCTCGTCACTCCAAAAGTCTGTCTATTGATACCCGATAAGATGACAAATATTCGCTTACTTTGATTATCGGCTACTGATAAATCTTTATAATTGGTAAGACCAATTGTCCATGAGCATATTAACATAGGTCTGTCGCTATCGCATCTTAAACGGCTTGGTTTATGCTCTGTTAATCCCAAATTTGCTAGCTAGGTAGCATTTTTTTACCACAATAGGGAATACGGCACGCTTTTTAACTTGGTGTGACATCTGAACCCCATTATCTCTTAAATCAGCCTGCCTATATTGTTACCATTTACTGTCCACCTTTAGCGAGGATAAATCTATCCTCGTATAGGCTGATTTTGATTGGTGGGAGTCACGGCTCGATAATGGGAGCTGTCACAGTAGGCGCAGTGGTTATGATATTAAAAATAAGTTTGATGTTAGCTATTTGTATTAATTTATTTTTCTTTGCTAACTTAGTGTCGATTTAGGATACGGCATGTCATAACGCCATCAAATAAAGCATGCAATGCTTAAATCATTCAGGAAGGGTTAAAGAGTGGCTAAATACAGTAGTTGGCTATGATGCAGGCAACTTATTACTTGCTGTTGGACTAAACTGTAAATGCTAAAGTATCGGTTCAATTTAATGAATACCGAGAGACACGCGTCAAGCTATTGGTCATTTAATGTGTCATTGCTGAGGTTTGCTTGAATCTATAGCGCATTAATTTAAGCGTTAGTTCGCTAAATATGAGATGGAAACGTGCAGGATATGCATTGTATACCATCTTAATTAAGCCACATTCTCGCGATGAAAATCGGGCTGTCATGGTAAGACCAATTAACCTTTTGTGTTTTTGGCTTCAAAGTTTTCACATTTTGGGTGTGAATAGCATCACGCTTTAGCAATATCTGCTTCACAGCATAAGCGCGTTGTATGATACAAAGCGAGACTTTAGTGAATCATCATTTAAGCAAATCATTATCTCGGTTTTGATTCGTGTTATCTGCGCAATGGCGCTGCTGGAGATACCTATGCTACGCGTTCAAGTTTGTTTATCTGAAGTTGGAGTTATGCAATGAAAAGCCCAAATCCATCGTCATCAGTTCCAACTGTGACAAACAGCGCACATGAAGCGCCACAGGTTTCAGCTCATTTTAGTTGTTACAATCAGGCTGAAATTTACGGGACAAGCAAAGTGGTTAAAGCACCTTGGCAGTCCTTTGGTTTAGCCGTGTTTGCTGGCGCATTTATCGCCTTAGCCTTTGTTTTTTATTTAACCGTAACCACTGGCGCAGGCGATGCGTCTTGGGGTTTAGTTCGTTTCGTTGGCGGAATAGCCTTTAGTTTAGGTTTAATTTTAGTGGTTGTTTGCGGTGGAGAACTGTTCACCAGTTCTGTGCTCAGTACCGTCGCCTGGGCACAAAAACAGGTCACTGGCGCTGAATTACTCAAATGTTGGTGCCGCGTGTATGCCGGCAATTTTGTCGGAGCCATGTTGATGGTTTGCTTGATCACTGCCGCAGGTATGTATGAGCTCGATGGTGGTAATTGGGGATTAAATGCACTTAAAGTGGCACAGCACAAACTGCACCATACTTGGATCCAAGCTTTTAGTTTAGGCATTTTATGTAACATGTTGGTGTGTTTAGGTGTGTGGATGACCTTTGCCAGCCGTGATGTGCTGACGAAATCGTTACTGTTAATTTTACCTGTGGCTATGTTCGTCAGTAGTGGCTTTGAACACAGTATCGCTAACCTGTTTATGGTGCCTATGGGCATGATGATCCAATCAATCGCCAGCCCAGAGTTCTTCGTGTCTTTAGGGGTTACTCAAGCACAATTTGCCGATTTAACCGTGGCAAACTTTATATTCAATAATTTAATCCCAGTCACCCTAGGCAATATTGTCGGTGGCGGTGTGATTGTTGGTTTAGGTTATTGGTGGATAGAGCAGGGTAAAGTCACCTTGGCTGAATCACACAAAGCTCATTATGAACACTTTTCTGCACCACATTCACATACTGAAAAACCTCAGCATCAGAGTGAGATTAAGCTGACTAAACATTCCTAGAACGCCTTTAATTATTAGTCTGAAGTGAAAGTGCCCAGCAGGTAGCTGGGCATTTTTTTATGTCGGTTTACTATGATGTGTAAATAATGAAGTAAATAAAAACGGCATCCGAAGATGCCGTTTTTTGATTAGGTTCTAACTAATAAATGCGAGATTAGAATTTCACATCATATTGTAAATAAACGAAGCGACCGATATTGTCATAGACGGTTTGATCGTAGAAAGGCCATTTATCTACTTCACTGAATGATGGCTGTCTATCCAGTAAGTTGCGAATACCTAAGGTAACTTTGTTGTCATCAGCAAAATAGTAAGCCGTTGTTAAATCAAACTGTACATAAGCTGCCACATGTTGACTTCTGCCTGGGTTAACTAAATCACCATTAGCATTAACTTCAGCGCCTACGTCGTAGTAACCAACTAATTGGCAAGACTTGTTACCTGTATTCCGCTTATCATACATTTCGTACCCAGGGAGGTAACGCATATTAAGTGAGGTTACAAAATCATTTTGTTCTAATGAAATGCTGCCGTTAATACGATAGTCGCGCATTGAATTATCAGCAATATCATCACATAAAGGTTGTACCGCTGAAGATTGTGTTTTATAGCTTAGGAACTGTTCTGCTTGTAAGCTTGACTTCAAAGTACCAAATGAGAACTCACTGCTATATTGAAGATCATAGTTTAAGCCAGTTGCACTTTGTTCTGTCAGGTTTTGTCTGTTAGTTTGAACATAACCGTTTCTTTCTGAGTCCGTTAGACGGCCTTCTGAGTTACGTACGACTAAGTTTGTCAAATTTCCTTTTGCTTCTTCATCCAGAACCTCTTGAATAGCAAGGCTACCTACAACGTCGTCTATTTGAAGTGACCAGAAATCGACAGATAGTGATAAGTTGTCTGTAAGCTGATAAACCGCACCTAAGTTGTAAGATTTTGATGTTTCAGGTGTTAGCTCTGGATTGCCACCGCTTTTCGAGTTTAACTCGATGCGCTGACAATCTGGGTGGCTTTGAACATTGCCAGCAGCATTACACAGCTTAGTATCAATAGCTTTAGTAACACCAAACGATGTTGATAGGAATAAATCGCTTAGGTTTGGTGCTTTAAAGCCTGTTCCGTATGATGCTCGTAGCAATAAGTCGTCAATAGGGCGATATGATACTTTGGCTGAATAAGTCGTATCACTTGCATCCGCTAGTTCCCAATCCGCTTTATCTTGGCGAGCAGCTAGGCTGACTTCTAGATTCTCAAGTACGGGTAATGAAAGTTCGATGAAACCTGCAAGGTTATCAAATTTACCACCACCGTTTGAACCTGCACCGCCGATCACTTCACCATTTACAGAGGCTGGATCTGAGCGGTCGGTATATTTCTCTTGGCGTATATCTAAACCAGTAGCTAAACCAATTTCACCACCAGGTAACTCAATTCCTGGGAGCAGTCCTGATAAGACAAGAGAAGAGAAAGAGACTGTATATTCGCCTGTACGATGAATTGATGCTTGTAGATCTCGGCATGTATCAGCTAATTCTGCTGAATTACAGTTATTAATAACGAATGGATTCAGTTTTGACTTAGGATCATTGAATGCATCTGCAACACCTGCGGATAATAATTGACCCGCTGAGCCAATTTGACGGTTGGTTAAACGAGAAAAACCAATATCAAAGTCTAAGCCCCAATTATCGTCGATGTTATAATTTAAACCACCAACAGTTTCGAATGTTTCGTTTGTATTGTCTTTTTCACGATTCCCAAAATCAAGGTAACGACGGCCGACAATAACGTTGGCTTCACCCGCTTCAACTAAACGGATAATTTCTTCAGCTTTTGCTTGGTCATCTTTATAACGGTCATTTCGTAAAAAATCCGCTAGGAATGGACTGTTAGATACATCGACTTGACCTGGAGCCGGAGCATTAGAGGTTTTAGTATATGCACGAGTGTAACGGAATTGACCATTAAACGTTAGGTCATCATTCATCTCATGATTGATACTAGTGAAAATTGACTGTCGTTCTGACTTAGGTTGTAGTTGGTATAAAGAAGATGTGTCAAATAAACAACGAGTACCAGAAATACTTTCAGGAGGGCAACTAGACCAAGGGGCTTCACCTTGACCTTTTGCAGCATTATCTAAACGCTTACCATCTACTAGTGCTGAGTTAATATTGGTAAAGCCAGGGATACCCCAAGGAGAACGGCCTTCACCACCTTCATGTCCTTCAATGAATGAAGTTCTACCAAACTCACGATCGGAGCCTTGTATTACATCGCGTGCAAAATGTTCTGCTGAGAATAAAATGCTAGTTTTTTCGTTACTTGCACCAGCAACAATTGATGTGGATAATTCGTTCCCATCCCAATGTTCAGATGCTGCGCCATATTTAGCACTCAATGCTACACCGTCGAAGTCTTTCTTAGTAATAATGTTAATTACACCAGCAACGGCATCAGAACCATAAATTGCAGAAGCACCATCATTAAGAATGTCGATTCGCTCAACGGCTGCCATAGGCACTTGGTTTACGTCAGTAAAAATACCGCCTGCGGTATTTTTTGCGATGCGACGGCCGTTCAATAGAATAAGTGTATAATCTGAATCAAATCCTTTTACACCAATTGATGAAGCACCAGCTGCTTGACTTAAGGTTGATGATTCGTTAAATCCACCAGACGCAGCATTAGTTCTTAAAAACTCAGAAACAGTAGAGAACCCTGTTTTTTCTATGTCTGCTGCAGAAAACATAGTTATTGGTGTTGATGTTTCTAAGTTAGTTCTTTGAATACGAGAGCCTGTTACAGCAATACGTTCAACTTTGGCGCCGTCTTCAGCAGCAAATACCGCTGTTGTTGATAAAGCTGCAGTAGTTGCTCCACCTATTAATGCAAAGCGAACGGCTTTGGCTAATGTAGAATTTGTGCGCATTTTATTCTCCCTTAACACATGTTGTATGTTTATTTTTTATTTTTCTTAAATGGTAACTTATGTAAATAACTAAGCGCTCATTTAATTGAGTTCAGGATATAACCACAAGAAAATAACAAGTGCAACATTGGTCACGCTGGGGTTTTGTTTGAAATTTGTTACTTAATCTATTTTTAAAATAGAAATTGAAGAGGCTGTGTGCGTGTGTGTGTGTGATTAAGGTTTTAATTTGAGGTTTTTGTTTTTTATTTGAGTTAATTGCTTTTGTTTTGACTCTTATTTGTTTTTAATTTGTTGCTATTTGTTTTGTTTTTGTGTTTTCTATTTTGTTGTTTTCAATAATAGTTTGAAACTATTTTATGTGAAAAAGTAAAAATTAATAACGATATGGTTTGTCATTCCATATATTTTAGATTGGATGGTTGAGGAGTGTTATATCAATAAGGGTTTGCATGCGGTTTAATTTTGTATGGTGATATTTTTACACCGCGTCAGGAAGCTAGAAGTAAAATTATGGAATGAAATGTTGTAAAGAATAAAAACTAATCAAATGCTATTTCTGATTATTTAATTTTGACTGTTTAAATATAAAGGCGAAGTGAATATCTATTCACTTCACTTTCGGTTTATTGTTTAGTTTTCTGAGTGAACAATTCATTTGTATGGTTAATGATTTTTACAAAAAGCTGTTCTGTTTATTTGCTATTTAGAACTGATTTGTGCTCTACCACGTTAAATTGCAGTGGAAAGTAGTGTCCTAAATAACGTAGGGCGACATAGGCAACCACTAAGGTGGCGATTACCAGTTCGAATTCTGCTAAGTATTTTATCCATATCGCTAACTCACCCATGTTATTGAACTGCGTTAACCAAGCTGCGGTTTTAAAGAGGGCGGTTGCACCGATCACCATAGGGAAGGTAAAGGCTGCGTAGCCTGGGCTAAAGGGCAGTTTTAGTAGGTGAAAGAAGGCCAAGTAGATGATGCTGGTCATCAGAATGGCGATGCTCAGTAGTAAGGCGACTAAGGGAATTGATGCCTGCTCACAAACAGTCAGATAGCCCGCGAGTGATAAACTGGCGGGAGCTGCGAGAATGGCAATGGTTGGTTTAGCTGCATCAGGTATCGCCTGACAGAAAATGAGACGATAGAGCATCAAAGGTAGCATGATTAAGTAGGCTAACATTCCAAAAACCAAAATGGCGTTTGCTAACCATTGGTAATCAGACACAGGGAAAGACACCGCCGCGACGATAATGCCAATGGGTGGTACGAACCAGCTCGGAACCATGTGCTCGAGTTTAAAATCAATGGCGCGATAGTAGATAAACGCGCTTAGGAAGATCACATGGATACCAATGGCGACTAGCCACAGGGTTAAGCCAGCTTTGGGGAAATAGTCGCCGAGTGATTTAGACACCACCATCAAGCCCATGGCGAAGGTGGGGATCACACTACCAATCACAGGGTGACTAAGCTCGTCCTTTAAAATATTAGGATGAAGCATGAATTTACCCATGAGCAATAACAGTAACACAGAGGCTATGATGGCGCCTGTGAGTTGTCCTGCGCCATTAAGTGAAGGTGTCATGTTCTCCCATGTCCAACCTAAGCTGGCAATTGCCAGTGCCAACCCAGCCATAGGGCTGGGAAGTTTAGCTGCGTGGGATGTCCAGCGTTTGCGTTTTGAAGTCATTTTGAATACCTCTCAATACTGACAATGCTTAACATCGCTTTTTTGGGGCGCTGTTTTGATGTATTTAGTGTACTGCGGGTATCAATGATAAATAAATTTGATTAATTTTATTCATTGCATAAGTTTTGTTTACTTTGATGTTGCTATTAAACTTAAGGTTTGAGTTTACAACGCAGTAGCGTGTGCCCTAGGCCAAGATTGTCTGTGTCTTCATCCACATACAGTCCCGCTTGGTGAAGCAGGGCCAATAAATCCTTAGAGTGATACATGCGGCTATTGCCATTGGCCATGGCGCTGAAATAAAGGCTAGTGGCATTTACGCAATAGGCGGAGGCGGCCGATGGCTGTCTATCCCAAAAGGTTTCGACGATAAAGAGTTGGCTGCTTGATGTCATTGCCTTTGCCGTGCGTTGTAAAATGCTCAGGATTTGGCTTTTTGAGAAGCAATCCCGAAATTGACTCATCCAGTAAGTATCGGCGCCTTCGACAAAGGGTTGGGAGTCGTCCAGCAGATCGGTGGCAAAGGTATGCACTCGTGCTGCAAAACCTCGTGCGAGTGCATTTTGTGTGGCTACCTCAAGTTGCCCCGGAAAATCCATAATTGTGACTTCAACGTTCGCGTCATAATCACAGCAGCTCAGTGCCCATTTGCCCGTATTGCCGCCTATATCCACTAAATGGATTGGCTTATGGGCGAACACTAATGGCAGAAGCTGTGGAAAGGCATGATCCGAATAGTAATGATCGAAGGCAAACCAGCTCTGTTTCGCTTTGGGCGGTAGATCTTTTAAGGCGGGGTAGATGGTATTCCAGTCACCAAACACCTTAAGTCCTGTGGCCTTACCTTCGAGTAGCGCGGTATCAAGATTAAAAAGGCCTTGATAGCAAACATCCTGCACAAAGTTAAGATTGATGGCTGCCATGTCGTCATGGAGTAAAAAGTGCCCCGTTTTATCGAGCACATAGCCATTTTTATTTTGCCAAACTAAACCCATACTGAGTCCCATATCCAACAATACCCCCAAGGCATATTCACTCAGTGGGGTGGATTGCCTTAACTCGGCTGCAGTGATCCCATGCTCGGCCGCTTTATCTATTTGGGCTAGCACATCGAATTTGAGTAGGCAGTGGGCGACTTGAAAGCTGATGGGGCCAAAGGCAATTTTTTGAGCTTCAAACTTCGCATTGAAGGCGCTGATGTTACTTGGTGTTCGGTAAAAAGACATAAAAAGGAATGAATTGGCGAGCGGGTCCGTTCTTTATAACCAAGTTAGCCGTGAAAGCCAGTTGAGATACAAAGAACTATGAGCTGTATCCAAACTTGAGCAGTAACTTATTTATGCTCTGTAATCGAGATCTAAATAATGGAATGCCATAAATAAAAATACCCAGCCAAAGCTGGGTATTTTAAGGACGATAAAACGTCGTTTATTGAACGTTTTCTTCGTCGCCGAATTGACCTTGGAACAAGACTGAAGATAGGTAACGCTCGGCAGCCGATGGCAAAATCACCACAATGGTTTTGCCTGCAAACTCTGGCAACTCAGCGATGCGGTTGGCGGCGACAACGGCGGCACCCGATGAAATACCCACTAAAATGCCTTCTTCTTGCATTAAGCGGCGGGCCATGTCGATGGCTTCATCGTTAGTTACAGCCTCAACACGGTCAATCAATTCTAAATCTAAGTTACCTGGGATAAAGCCTGCACCAATACCTTGAATTTTATGCGGCCCTGGTTGCACAGGTAAGCCAGCTAAGGTTTGAGCTATAACAGGAGAATCTGCTGGCTCAACCGCCACTGAGGTGATGGTTTTACCTGCCACTTTTTTCAAGTAACGGCTTACACCAGTAATTGTACCGCCAGTACCTACACCGGCAACAAACACATCCACTTCACCGTCGGTATCATTCCAGATTTCTGGACCTGTGGTTTTTTCATGGATTTCTGGGTTAGCAGGGTTATTAAACTGCTGCAATAAAATGTATTTTTCAGGAGCCGATTGGCGAATTTCTTCCGCTTTATCAATCGCACCTTTCATGCCTTTCGCGCCTTCAGTCAGCACGAGAGTTGCGCCTAGGGCTTTGAGTAGCTTACGACGCTCTAAACTCATGGTATTTGGCATGGTCAGGGTCAGTTTATAGCCACGGGCCGCGGCAACATACGCTAATGCAATACCTGTGTTGCCTGATGTCGGCTCAATCAGCTCATGATTTTTTGTTAATAGACCTTTCTTCTCGGCATCCCAAATCATATTGGCACCGATACGGCATTTAACACTGAAACTTGGGTTACGGGCTTCGACTTTGGCCAGCACTTTACCTTGGCTAACACGGTTTAAACGTACTAGCGGTGTATTACCAATAGTATATGAATTATCTTCGAAAATTTTGCTCATGGATTGCTTGCTCCTATGTTGGCACTACTGAATCATAATCTGCTGTGGCGCTTTTAGAAGTGATTGTTTGTTCTTCTTTATTCGATTTGGTTATTAAAGGGTGTGCTGTTATTCGCAAACCCTGATTGGCAGCCAGTTTAACTGTGTTAACCTCTTGCTAACATAAAAAAGATTGTGGCATTAACAGGGATAACTTCTTGATGTCTCAATCGTAAAACTAGCCTATCACTCGTATCGGACAAGCGCAAAGATGAAGCAGCAACAAATGGATCTGGGTAAAGATCCAAAAACGATGGTAACACCAAAGGCATTTACCATTGCAGCATCCGTGTTATACACCCCATTGGCGACACCGTTGAAGCGGATGTTAGCCATACTGATTGATGGCTTGCTGATCACTGTGTTAGCTGAGCAGATGGATTGGATGTTTGTCTTGCTGGTGGTCAGTATTATCTGGATTGAAAAGCGCAGTCGTAAGTTTGGTCGTTTACTCAAGTGGGGACTTTATGCCTTGATGTTGGTTTTTATGTTGCTGACAACCGCTAATAATCTGTTTGATTTTAATGGAACAGACGTTAAAAGCAGTGAGGGAGTAGAGCAACAATTGGCATTAGGTGAACAAATTATTACGTCACTACCAGCATTGATGTCGTTGAGCCAGTGTAATAATTATGCTTGTGGTAAAACTCAAGTTCAGTCCCTACATGAAGCGATAAAAAATGCTTCAGGATCAAAGGGCATGACAGAAAATGATCAACGTGAAATAGTGCTAGCAACCATAGCCAACAGTAGTTTGCCTGCCGTAGACAGTGAAAAGTTACAGGCGGAGGTGCTTAATGGCAGCCTATGGCCTGTTATTACACTTCCTGTTGCGTTGGCGACAACAGATTCTCCGCCTGAGCCACTTCAGCCTATTCAAGCTATTTCGCCGGATGTACAGCTGCAAAGTGCGGCTGATGCAGTGAATGTGAGCTCTTCGCAATATTCTCGCCTCAGAACCGTTGATGAAGCTACAACCCATAGTGTTGTCGCTTGGGTGAAAGGCTTTCTGAGTGATATGGGGCTGGGTTTTGGGTGGGCAGCGTTTTACTTTACCGTCTTTACTGCACAATTTGATGGTCAAACCTTAGGTAAGAAGATGCTGGGCATTCGGGTGATCCAGCTCGATGGTGCCAACATCAGTTTATGGGCCGCGTTTGGCCGTTATGGTGGCTATGCCGCAGGCTTTACCACAGGCTTACTTGGTTTTATGCAAATATTTTGGGATGCCAATCGGCAGGGGATCCAAGATAAAATATCTTCAACAGTCGTGATAGACTTAGTGCAAATGCATAAAAAGCAACGATTAGAGCAACAAGCGCAGGGGCAAAATGAGTTAGCACCTGTGCTTACGAGTGATGATGCATCCTCTGCTCACCTTACAACCAGTACCCGTTTGGAGCATTTATGAAACAGGTCGTCATTTCGGGGAGTGGCCTATTTACGCCGCCCCACAGTATTTCCAATGAAGCCTTAGTTGAGAGCTTCAATGCTTATGTGGATATTTTCAATCTTGAAAATGCAGGCTTAATTGAGCAAGGCCATGTTGCGGCTTTGTCCTATTCATCGAGCGAGTTTATTGAAAAAGCCTCAGGTATCAAGCACAGATATGTGATGGTGAAAGAGGGCATTCTGGATCCCGAAGTCATGATGCCGTTGATTCCTGAGCGCAGTAGTGACGAATTATCTATGCAGGCCGAGATTGGCCTTGAAGCTGCCTTGATGGCACTAAAGAATGCCAATCTCAAGGCTGAGCAAATTGACTTAGTGATTGTTGCCTGTGCTTATACTCAGCGTGCGTATCCTGCTATGGCGATTGAAATTCAACGTGCACTGGGTACGCGGGGTTATGGTTACGACATGCAGGTAGCGTGTTCATCGGCGACGTTTGCAATTGTCGCCGCGGCTAATGCCATTGCTACGGGTTCTGCCTCAAGAGTGTTAGTGATCAACCCTGAGATTTGCTCGGCACAGGTGAATTATCGCGACCGTGACAGCCATTTTATCTTCGGTGATGTGGCGACGGCTCTGGTACTGGAAGAACAAAGCTTAGCCCAGTCTGATCATGTGTTTAAGATCCTCTCGAGCCGCTGTTTTACCGATTACTCGAACAATATTCGCAGTAATTTCGGTTTCTTGAACCGCTGCGATCCGAGTGCGGCCCATCAAGCCGATAAGTTATTCCACCAACAAGGGCGCAAGGTATTTAAAGAGCTGTTGCCGATGATTTACCAACATTTGGATGAACATCTGGCCGAACAAGCGTTAACGCCACAGTCCTTCAAACGTTTGTGGTTACATCAAGCGAACATCAACATGAATCAGTTTGTGGTGAGAAAGTTGCTTGGGGATGATGTGTCAGCGGAACAAGCGCCCGTGGTACTAGATGAATACGCCAATACGGCTTCCGCGGGTTCTGTTATTGCATTTCACAAGTTTTCCGGTGACTTTAAGACTGGCGATTTAGGTTTATTGAGTTCGTTTGGCGCAGGATATTCTATTGGCAGTGTTATTCTGCAGAAGGTCTAAGATTCTCACCGCCATAATAAAAAGCCCACATCGAGGAAGATGTGGGCTTTTTATGTCAGTTGTTTGCCTAAGTTGCTTTCTGTTTAAGGCAATGATTGTTTATAGCAGCCATGCGTAACTTAACTTCATAAAGTAGGTTTTCTCGTCCCGCGTCAGGCGGCTTAACTCATCATTAGCCTGCAAACTATCAGAGTATCCAAGGTAGAACACACTCTGCGGATTGAGTTTATAACCGTAGAGGAGTTCATTACCTAAATGCGCTTCCTCACTCTGAGGCGCCGAATATAAATACTGCGCCACATTGCGATTTATCCGGGTGTAAATGCTAGAAAGGCGAATAAAACTGTGTAGACTGAATTGCCAGTTGAGGCGTACATCGCTCAGATTAGCGGTAAAAAGCGCACCTTGTTCCACATCCATTTGCTGATAAAGATGGGAGATATCGATAGAAAGTCCATTAGCAATTTTCCAATTGATATTCGGGTTCATTTGCGTTTTAGTGCCCAGCCTATCATTGATAAAATCAATTTCATCGCCGTAGTACATTTCAAGCTCCATACTCAGGGGCGATAACGGGGTTACTGCGCCATAAAACCACACTTGGGTTTCATCATATAGTTGACTATTTCCGGCGATAGTGAGCTGTGAAGCATTGCGGCGAGGGCCCACACGTTCACGGGTTTCTACACCAAAGGTGATTTCGCTTTGTAATGCGCCGAGGATTTCGATGTAGGCTTCATACTCTTCTTCAAGTCGTTCGCCTGCTTGGTTATGAGTGATATCCCAATCTCCCGCTAATTCCACCTTGTTAAAGGTGCCCGTAGGATACCAAATCAAACCCGCACCAGCCTCAAAGGTGCGGTAATCGATTTTTTCGACAAAGCCTAAATCGGCACGAAAATCGGGATCAACTGCGTTGTATTCACTGTAAGCAAACCAATTTCGCTCTTCGTGTTTAAAGGTTAACTGATATAAATTGCCGCCAAAGCGGCTATCAGATTGGCTACGTAATACTTGTTCGTTGAGTTGGCAGTGACCGAGTTCGCAATCAAGCTGAGATTGGCCACAGGGCAAACCATTACTAGGGTCATTTTCAGTATCAGTACAAAATTGACGATAAACTCCCGTGGGGTACTGAGTATCTGATTGGGCCACTTGCGCAGTGAAACTGTCCTGTGGTGTTGGTTGATATTTCGCATCCAGACTAATGACATAGTTGTGGTAATCGGGTTGGCTGTTAATCCCATAGTGTGGGTTATTTGCTGTACCATTGTGAGTGTTGTCACTGCTCGTTTTCGCGGTAAGTAATCCACCGATGGAGAAGGTTTTGCTCATGTCGAAACGATAACGTCCCGCAAGGTTCAAACTTTCTTGATCAAGCGAGGCAACTTCTGAGCTTAAATTTCCCGGTACCAAAAACGTGGTTTGGCTATCGTTACTCGCTAGCAGAGCTAAAGTATGATCATCGCTCTTACTTGTCAGTTTTATACCATAGTCTGGTGCAACAATATTGCGGGTGTGCAGCAGATTCACCTGTGTGTCGAAATAGTCTTTATTATCCAAAAAGAACGGCCGTTTCTCATCATAGAACAAGGAGAAAGTGCTGTTCACATCGAGCTGGCCAGCATCAGATTCGACTTGGGAAAAATCGGGATTAATGGTGGCATTGAGTAAGGTGCTGGAATTAATGCCCCAGCGTAAGTCTACACCTGGCTCGAGATTGTTATCTGCTTCCCAGCCATCCGCCTGTTTATGTTCGTTACGGTTGGCGATAAAAGTCGGGGTGATTTGTACATCCTGTCCTTGTTCTGCCCCCGCTAAGCCAGAAGCCACACCTAACTGACAAAGTTGACAACTCGTATTTCGGTCAATCTTATGGGTCGATAGGCGATGTTTTTCATTGCGTGGATAATAACGAATTAACTCAAAGCCCCATTCTTGTAGGCTTTTCTTGTCGTCAAAGTTGAACAGTCTCAGTGGTAATTCGACTTCGACCTGATAGCCATCGGCGGTGATCTTGCCTGCGGATTTCCAAATCCCATCCCATGCTTCGCTTTCTTCACCCGTTAATTCGTTTTCAATTGAGTCTAATTGCACGCCAAGGGGATTAATAAAAAATTGGTATGCTAAACGGGCATTATTAAAAGTATCGAGTTTAATTCCGACTAAATCATCACTCCACAGCTTGTCTCTGTCCTTGAGGGTTGCCCGAATGAGTTTGGGATTAATGTCTTTGGCAGTAAATGCCACAAAAAGACTGGTTTTAGTCGCATAGACTCGCGCCTCGGTTTTCACTAATGCGGCAATGTTTTCCCCTGGTTGGGTTTCGTATTTGAGCTCTGTGACTGCGGCTTGTTGCCAAATGGCATCGTCCAACTCACCGTCGATATTGGCAGCACTGTTAAGTGTTGGAATGGCTAACTGAAATTGGCTGGCATAGCCAGCAAGACAAGTTACAGGTAGAAAAGTAAGACTAGATAAGATTATGGCTAAGATTGATTTCAACAAAAAAGACTCAAATAACACATTCGTGGCGCGCATTTTGCCAGAAAACGTGAAGTTAACAATAGCGAGTAATTGTTACAAGGTTTGCGTTGATTTTAACGAGGCGAAACATGATTGGATTATTGGGTCTAAAAAAATTGGGGAGCAGTGCTGAGCCATGACTCAGCACTGCTGGTGTTACTACTCGGGTGCGATTGCATGGTTGCGATACGCTTCACGATACTTATCGACCCACATGGCCGTCGCGCCACAAATCGCCACTGGCATGACGATAAAGTTGACTATGGGGATCATCGAAAATAGCGTCACAGTGGCGCCAAAGCTAAAACTGGTGCCACGGGTTTGATTCAAGGCAAAGCGCATATCTTTAAAACTGACCTTGTGGTTATCGAAGGGATAATCGCAGTACTGAATCGCCATCATCCAAGCGCTGAACAGAAACCATAAAATCGGCGCCAGCGTCTGGCCTACCATAGGCACTAAAAACAATAACAAAAATACCAGTGCGCGGGGCAGATAGTATTTGAGTTTGATCCACTCACGCCCAAGGATACGAGGTAAGTCTTTGATTAAATCAATACCAGAACCGGTATTCAGCTGCTTACCAGTTAACAACTGCTCGACTTTTTCAGCCAACAGACCATTAAAGGGGGCGGCGAGCCAGTTCATGACGGAGCTAAATACAAAAGCAAGCATCACCAGCATAGTGGTGACGGCGAGTGGCCAAAGTAAAAAGTTTAACCAGCTTAAGTACTCAGGGAGCTGCGCATTCATCCAAGTGAATAGCGTATCTAACTGGCCTATGGCTACATAAATGACGCCAGCAAACAGCAGAAGGTTAATCATTAGCGGAATAAATACGAAAGTGCGCAGGCCTTTACGTGTGATTAAACCAAAGCCATCGAGAAAATAATTAACGCCACTTTTGGCTGGGAAGGGCAAGGTTTTTTTCTGTGTCATATCGTTTTTCCAAAAAGTTAAGCGACAGCTATATGCGATTGTGATCAACTCATGGACAGATGACAAGCTAAAAGCCGCATGAATTCAATAAAAAGCGTTACAAAATGCTGCCTGCTTTGTTAAAGTTGCCAGCAGAATGCATTTGCACCGCTCGGCTCATTTTCGGGCCAGACTTCAGAGACGCGCTAACTGGCACCATGAGATTAAAACAGATAAAACTTGCCGGCTTTAAGTCGTTTGTCGATCCCACGAAAATTCCTTTTTTACAGGCATTAACCGCCATTATTGGCCCAAATGGCTGCGGTAAATCGAACGTGATCGATGCCGTGCGTTGGGTGCTCGGTGAAAGCTCGGCGAAGCACCTACGCGGTGATTCTATGGCCGATGTGATATTTAACGGTTCAAGCGCGCGAAAACCTGTGTCTGTGGCGGGTGTTGAACTTATTTTTGAAAACAAAGAGGGTCGCCTCGCTGGTCAGTATGCCAGTTATGAAGAAATCGCCGTTAAGCGTCAGGTGAGCCGCGACGGTGAGTCTTGGTATTTTCTCAATGGTCAAAAGTGTCGTCGTAAAGACATTACCGACTTGTTTATGGGCACAGGTCTTGGCCCGCGAAGTTATGCCATTATCGAGCAAGGCACTATTTCCCGCCTGATTGAATCTAAACCCCAAGACTTGCGTACCTTTATTGAGGAAGCCGCCGGGATTTCCCGCTATAAAGAGCGTCGGCGCGAAACTGAAAACCGTATTCGCCATACCCGCGAAAACCTCGAGCGTTTGGGCGATATTCGCAGTGAGCTCGGTAAGCAGTTAGATAAACTTGCGCAGCAGGCTAAAGCCGCTAAACAATATCGTGAGCTTAAACAGGCCGAGCGTAAGACCCATGCTGAACTCCTTGTGATGCGCTATCAAGAGTTGCAAGATCAGATGGCGAGCCTATCTGAGCAGATAAGTGCTATTGAAGTGCAGCAAGCGGCGGCGCAGTCACTCGCGCAAACTGATGAATTACAGACCACTGAATTGCAAGTGCAACTCGCGCAATTGGCGGAGCAAGAGCAGCGAGCGGTTGAAGCCTATTATCTGACCGGTACTGAGATCGCTAAGTTAGAGCAACAGCTACAGAATCAAAAGCAACGCGACGCCCAGCTCGAAACCCAGTTGGCGCAAGTCAAAGAGCAGATCCAACAAAACACCGATAAGCTTAACGGCTATAAAGCGAGTCTTAGCGCGTTAGAGCTTGAACTTGCCAAACTTGGGCCACAGCATGATGAGCAACAAGAGCTCATGGATGAGCTGCAATCCCAATGGGAAATGAGCATAGAACGCAGTCAGCAGCAGGCCGAAGTGGCGCGCCAACAGGCAGCGGATGTTTCTCAGCATAAGTTGCAGCTTGAACTGCGTCGCAGCCAGTTAGCGCATCAGCAGCAATTACTGCAACACAAACAGCAGCAAAGTCGTGAGCAGCAGGCGCAACTTTCGGCGTTAATGGACGGTGATCTCGCATCGAGTATTACACCATTGCAGCAAGATATTGAGTCTTTGGATGATGCGCTCACACTGCAAAATGAAATTAATCATCAGCAAGAACAAAGTGTAAGTGCAAGTACGCAAGCCTTAGATGAAGCCCGCCATAGCGCTGAGCAAATTCAGCAGCAATTAACCGCGACTAAAGCGCGCCATGAGCTGGTTGAACAATGGTTGACTAAGCAAGAACAGCAGAGTGATAAACCGCAGTTATGGCAGAGTTTAACCGTTGGAAATGGTTGGGAAACTGCGGCGGAACTCGCCCTTAATGGCTTGTTGACCTTGCCCGTTGGCGTCACTGAAACTGAAATGGGGTTTCAAGCGTTAGCGTCACAATCAAGCCAAAGTGAATTTTTACAGGCTAAGGTGAATCTCGCCCCTTGGTTAGCGGGGCTTAAGTGGGCAAAGGATATCCATGCAGCGAAAGAACTGCTGCCACAGCTAACATCCGATCAACGGATTGTCACTGCCGACGGTTATCTACTGGGACAAGGTTTTTTAATCACGAAAACAGAGGGCGCCCAGTCACTGGTGCAACTCAGTAAAGAGCAAGCTCAGTTAGCGAAAAATATCCTCGATTTGCAACAATCCCTGCAGATTCGGCAAGACAAGATGACAGATCTTGCGGCTATTTTGCAGCAACAAAGACTGCAACTGACCGATGGCGCGCAAAAATTACATCAATTGCAGTTAGACAAAGCGACTAAGTCGATGCAGCTTAGTGGTTTAATCGAGCAAGTGAAGGCGCGCGTCGAACAGCAAAGTAAACTTGACGCGGCTTTAAGTACGAGTTTGATTGATATTGAACGCTTAAGCGAGCAATGCGAATTATTAGCAGAACAAGAAATGGAGCTCGATGAGACGCTGCAGGCTAGTGAAGATATTCAGCGGCAACTCATCCAAGACACACAGGCCGATAGTGTGCGCCATCAAGCATTAAAAGGGCGTATTACTGAGGTAGAACGTCAATTATCAGCCACTGCGACGGGTTTGCAAGCCGTGACGATGCGCATGGCCGTGAGCACGGAGCAAATTGAATTACAGCAAGTGCGTGTCAATGAACTCATCCACTCCCGCGAGTCTGTGTTAACAGAACTTGCCAAAGTTGCCCAATTGAGTGGGGTGCAAAATAGTGTGCAGCTGACTGAACAGTTAACGCAGTTACTAAAGCAACAACATGAGCAACAACAGGGCTTAAAAGAGGTTCGTCAGCAGCAAAGTGTGCTCACAGACACATTAAACAGTATAGGAATAAAGCAAAAACAAGAGCTTGGTAAGCTTGAGGACTTGACTCAAAGCCTGAGCACGTTAAAGTTACGTCGTGAAGGAATAAAAGGCCAAGCGAATAGTCAGCTGGAAGCCTTACAAGAACAGCAAATCATTCTGTCTGAAATCCTTGGAAACTTGCCGGCAGAGGGGATGCCAGACAAGTGGCAGAGTGATTTAGATCAAATCCGGCAGAAAATTGTTCGTTTAGGTGCCATTAACCTTGCGGCGATCGAAGAATTTGAACAGCAAAGTGAGCGAAAATCTTATCTTGATCATCAAGATGACGATTTAAATAAAGGGCTTGCAACCTTAGAGGAAGCGATCCGTAAAATAGATAAAGAAACCCGAAGCCGCTTTAAGACGACATTTGATTCAGTCAACGAAGATCTCGGACGCTTATTTCCGAAAGTGTTTGGTGGCGGCCGAGCTTATTTAGCGTTAACTGACGACGATTTGTTAGAAACGGGCGTGACTATCATGGCCCAACCACCGGGGAAGAAGAACAGCACAATCCATCTTCTTTCGGGTGGTGAAAAAGCATTAACCGCTTTATCATTGGTATTCGCCATTTTTAGGCTGAATCCTGCTCCCTTCTGTATGTTAGATGAAGTGGATGCGCCATTAGACGATGCCAACGTAGAACGCTTCTGTCGATTGCTAAAAGAAATGTCACAGAGCGTACAGTTTATTTATATCAGCCATAACAAAATAACCATGGAAATGGCGGATCAACTTATTGGCGTGACTATGCACGAGCCCGGTGTGTCTCGTATAGTTGCGGTAGACATAGAGCAAGCGGTGGCGATGGCTGACGCTGGATAACTAGAAGAAAGACAGGGTAACCAATGGAAGATTTGCAACTAGTATTGTTCGTTTTAGGCGCCATAGCCATAGTTGCTGTGCTGGTGCATGGATTTTGGTCTATCAGAAGACAACAGCCTAAGTCATTGAAAGATAGCCCAATGAGCAACTTTTATAAGAAACAGGCTGAGAAAGGTGAGCCGAGTCCGAAGCGGATCGATTCAGAAGGGTTTGATGCCGATGGTATTGGCGCCGTACGCGTGCGCAAAGCCGGTGAACTTGCACCTAACAACGAAACCCCTGCGGCCAATCCTTATTTGAAGCAGGAAGTAAAGCTAGAACCTAAGCCTGAATTTAAACCACAAGAGTTTAAATCAACAGAATTTAAACCAGAGTTGAAAGTTGGCCCTAAACACGAGCCTGTGACAGCTCAGCCTGATTTTAGCTTGCAGCCACCCGTGGCAAAAGAGCAACACCGTGGCCCGAAAGTCTCGCGTCAAGAGCCCGTTTTGAACACTCAAGCGAGCACGCAAACTCCGCCAATGGGTCAATCCCATGCGGCTATCGTCGCGCAAAAAGCGGCTGAGCAGGAACATGCGTTACGTAGTGCAGCTCCGCAGCAAACGGCCTTGTTTGACGAAAATGAATATAAAGAAGATAGCTATCAAGAAGAGGTTGTCGAACAAGCCGCTGAAGATGAGTTAGGTGAACCACGCGACGTACTGGTATTACACGTGGTCGCTAAAGAGGGTCTACAGCTTAACGGCGCCGAATTGCTACCTTGTTTCTTAACCTTGAATTTTAAATATGGGGATATGAATATCTTCCATCGCCATGTGGATAATGCTGGCAATGGTAAAGTATTGTTCTCGATAGCGAATATGCTAAAGCCTGGCGTGTTTGATCCGGATAATATGGAGCAGTTCAGTACCCAAGGTGTGGTGTTTTTCATGACTTTGCCTTGCTACGGTGACGCCCTAATGAACTTCTCGATTATGCTTAACTCGGCGCGCCAACTTGCGGATGATATCGATGCGGTCGTGCTTGACGGACAACGCCAACCTTGGGGTGAGTTCACTAAGCAAGATTATTTACACCGCATTCGCGCTAACGCTTAAGCCGACGCCGCAACTTGGCGGTTAATAGATTGATGAGGCCGCTATTGCGGCCTCATTTTTTGTGATCTTCTTTTTGTGATCTAAAGAATTCTGGATAAAGAATATGCAAGACATTCAACTCGATACACTTCTGTCTAAAGACGTCACCCCAGAAAACGCATCGCAGGTGATGCAGGCGCTCAGCCAATCGCTGAACGAGCACAACATTCGTTACTATGTGGACGATGCTCCGAGCATTACCGATTCTGAGTACGATAGGTTGATGCAGCGTTTACTCAAGTTAGAAGCCTTGTATCCCCATTTGATTGTCGCTGATTCACCGACTCAAAGGGTGGGCGGATTAGCGCTCGCCAAATTTGATCAAATCACGCACCTTAAGCCTATGTTAAGCCTAGATAACGCCTTCGATGAGGCGGATTTCAGTGCTTTCCATAAGCGTGTCACCGATAAAGTCGGTGAGGTGAGCTTTTGTTGCGAGCCTAAACTCGATGGCCTTGCCGTGAGTATCTTGTATCGCCATGGTGTGCTCGAGCGTGCGGCGACGCGCGGCGATGGTTCAGTGGGTGAAGACATCACTGAAAATGTTAAAACCATTAAATCGATCCCGCTTAAATTACGTGGTAATGACTTCCCTGAACTCGTTGAAGTGCGCGGCGAGGCTTTTATGCCAAAAGCCGCTTTTGAAGCTTTGAATGACAGGGCGCGCGCCAAAGATGAAAAACTCTTCGTGAATCCGCGTAACGCAGCAGCCGGTAGCTTGCGACAACTTGACAGTAAAATTACTGCTGCCCGTTCATTGGCTTTTTATGCCTATGCGCTCGGTGTGGTGGAGCCCGATTCCCATCCGTTAGCTAAAACACATTTTGAACAGTTGCAACAGCTTAAGTCGTGGGGCTTACCCGTTAGTAGTGAAATCAAAGTCTGCGCTGAACTAAGCCAAGTCTATGACTACTACAAAGATATTCTCAGCCGTCGCGGCGATTTAGCCTTTGAAATTGATGGCGTAGTGATGAAAGTTAACGACATTGCCCAGCAGCAACGTTTAGGTTTTGTGGCTAAATCTCCCCGCTGGGCGATTGCCTATAAATTCCCCGCACAGGAAGAAATGACCCTGCTCGAAGGGGTTGATTTTCAAGTGGGCCGCACAGGTGCTGTGACGCCAGTCGCGCGCTTAAAGCCTGTGTTTGTTGGTGGCGTGACGGTATCGAATGCGACGCTGCACAATGCCGATGAAATTGCCCGTTTAGGCATTAAGGTCGGTGACACTGTGATCATCCGCCGCGCTGGCGATGTTATCCCACAAATTGTTGCCATAGTGCCTGAAAGACGCCCTGAAACAGCGACAGACATTGTATTTCCGCATAATTGCCCTGTGTGTGGCAGTTTAGTCGAGCGCCTTGAAGGTGAGGCTGTGGCTCGCTGTAGCGGTGGTTTATTCTGCGAAGCGCAGCGTAAAGAAGCGATTAAGCATTTTGCATCCCGCAAGGCGTTAGATATCGATGGCATGGGCGATAAAGTCGTCGAGCAATTGATTGATAAAGAGTTAGTTCAAAGTCCTGCGGATCTGTTTAAGCTTACCGCTTCTATGATGACTATGCTCGACCGTATGGGGATGAAGTCGGCAACCAATTTAGCCGCGGCGATTGAAGCGGCTAAAACCACGACCCTGGCACGTTTCTTATATGCCTTGGGGATCCGTGAAGTGGGTGAGGCGACGGCAGCAAACCTAGCGGCACACTTTGCCAGTCTAGATGCGCTGCGGGTGGCAACTGTGGAGCAGTTAACTGAAGTGGAAGATGTTGGTGCTGTTGTTGCCCAGCATGTGGCCCATTTTTTTGCCCAGCCCCATAACCTTGAGGTTATCGATGCCTTAATCGCTGCTGGTGTGCATTGGCCCGCCATTGAAGCACCTAGTGCAGATGCCCAGCCGCTTAAAGGTCAAACTTGGGTATTGACTGGCACCTTAAATCAGCTCAATCGCAATGATGCTAAAGCGCAGTTGCAGGCGTTGGGGGCGAAAGTGGCAGGCAGTGTCTCCAAAAATACCGATTGTTTAGTGGCTGGTGAGGCGGCAGGTTCAAAACTGGCTAAAGCGCAGGAGCTTGGTGTTAAAGTGATGGATGAAGACGAGTTGTTAGCCCTTCTCGCCGCGAACGCTTGATTGGCGTCATTTCAGAGAGGGCGTTGGCTTGATGTTGATTCAATGCCGGCTGTAACGGCTGCAGCCTTGTATCAAGGGGTGAATACCGCCGAATAGCAGATATTAAATAGCGCCTGGCCCAAGGCGCTATTTTTTGTCTGAAAATAATCAAGGTGCGGAAAGATTATCTGCTTTGGCTATTGAATTAACCGCGATTGGCACCATCTCCTTGATATGCTGTTTTAGATTTTGCTGATTGGAAACCTATTTGAATTTTAGTCACATCACTTGGCTCGATGATAAAGGCCACATTAAACCGCCCATCTTTTTATATGCGCTTTTGGCTTATCTCGCGCGTGGTTGGTGTATTTTTATCGCCTCGCTGACTCAGATGGGTGATCGTTCTGAGTTAGTGCGGATTTTTTACCCTGAAAAGTCAGATTTTTTGTTAGCACTCGGGGCGGGACTTGGCGCGGTTTTGATTTATCTTGTGGTGATAGCTGAACGTCGACGTTCGCCCCAATGGTTAAGACCGATTTTTGTGCATTTAAAATGGGGGTTGTGGTTGCTGTTGATTTTTGATGGCGTCTTGTTGGGTCAGCGATTGATCCATGGCCAATTTCTGTTTCATTGGAGTCTTGCTTTAGATGCTTTAATGCTGTTTTGGTCGAGTATTTATCTTATTAAATCGAAGCGACTCAGCTATTACCTCCGTGATTGGCCAAAAGAAGAAGCTAAAGAACTTCAGCCTTAGTTTTTATCGTATTGTTATATAATAACTTTATTTAGAACTGAGCGGTGGGGCACATGACGATGTGTTCTATCCCTCAGTTTGATAAGGATTTTTACCTTATTTATCCATTGAATGCTTTGAATCATCTATAGTTATATGTACTTAGCTTAAATGTGCCCTGTTGGATACGCAGATGAGGCCATCTGTTTATACCCACATTACATTTGAAAGGAGTCATATTGCGTGGCAAAAGTACCTCAAAAAAAGTTGTTACTGTCAGAAATTCAACTTGGCATGAGAGTCAAGTTGCCTTTGTCATGGACGAACCACCCTTTTTTATTTAACCGTGTTGATATTAGCAGTGCCGCTCAAATCGAAATGATCCGTGGCTTAGGCGTTCCCTATGTTTTTTTGTTATCTGAATTGAATGCCGAACTGGATATTGTTGAAGAAGATGACATCGAAGATGAGATAGCAGTTGAACCCGAGCGTGATCTTAAGGCCGATACCCGTAAGGCGATGCGTTTGAGTCAGAAGCGTTTTTTAATGAATGTGAATAACTGCCGTAGTGTGTTTGGTAAAATAGTCAGCGATCCTGAAGGCGCCTATCGTTTATCGGCGGCACTGGTTGAAGACTTGCTCAGCCATCTACAGGAAGTTGAAAAACCTTTCCTCACTTTGGTTGGAATGGATGATAACGATGTCAGTGTGACCCAGCACGGCGTCTCCGTGGCAGTATTAGCAATGATGATGGGCCATGCACTGGATTTAAGTCCAAGGGAACTGCGTGATATTGCTCTTGGTAGTTTGTTACATGATATTGGTAAACTTAAGGTACCTGATGTTATTCGCCGTAAGCGTGGAGCCTTAACACCTCATGAGTCAAATTATCTGCAAATGCACCCTAATTTCGCCTATGACATGCTCAATCGTTCCGGATTATTCCCAAAAGAAGTACTCCACATTGTGCTACACCACCATGAGTTTATTGACGGTTCAGGTTTCCCTGATGGGTTAACTGACCATAAAATTCCTATCATTACGCAGATCGTAAGTTTGGCAAATGACTACGATCAACAGCTCAGTGGTCAACAAATATCCTCCCCTCAAGTCGCTTTAGGTTATTTGTTTAAGAATCGGGCCACTAAACATGCCGAATCTTTAATCGCTATTTTGGTTAAAATTCTCGGTATTTATCCACCAGGAACCATAGTGAAACTCTCCGATGGCTGTATCGCAAAAGTCATGATGACGACTAAAGATGTGAGTCAACCCCAAGTGTGGGCCTGCAAAGAGGATGGCAGTGAACCATCGCTGCGTTTTTTAAGTAATGAAGGCGTGACAGTACAAAAAGCCATCAAGGCGGAAGAGTTGTCCGAGGGGGCTATTCGTACATTACAAGTCGATAAAGGGATTAGTTTTTATTTTAGTTCGCTACAAACTTGAATCTTATACGCTAAGTTCCGTATTCTATCCGCTGATGTGATTCCCTTAGGGCTAATATGGCGAATGTAAAAGCAGAAAACAGCGCAGTAAAATCCAGTGTTGCTTTGGTCGGTTGTGGTTGGTTTGGTTTTGCTTTGGCAAAGCAACTTGTCCATGAGGGCTATCGAGTCACTGGCTGTAAGCGCAGTGCCGAAGAATTATCGGTATTAACTGAAGTCGGGATTGAAGCCTATCCGCTGCAATTGGGCCACGAAGCATCCTCTGCCCCCGATGCTCAGGCGTTAAGCGGTTTATTTCAGACCGATTATTTAGTGGTCAATATTCCTCCCCGATTAAAGCGTGGTAATGCCGCTTATCTTGAAGAATTACAACAACTCATCGCATTAACTCAAGGCTGGCAATATCAGCGGATTGTGTTTATCAGCACTACGGGTGTATATCCGACCCAAGATAAATTGATGACAGAAGCCGATGCGATGGCAGAATCAAGCGATAGCCAAGTGCTGTTAGATGCTGAAGCTTTATTTCAAGCATTGCCCCATACCTGTATCGTTCGTTTTGCTGGACTCGTCGGTCCTAAACGTCATCCTGGGCGTTTTCTTGCTGGAAAAACCGATGTGAGTGGGGCGAATGTCGCGGTAAATTTAGTCCATCTTAGTGACTGTGTGCGCGCCGTTAGCGCAATTCTCGCGGCAACTCATTCTGGATTATCAGTGGCGCCGATTTATAATCTTTGCGCACCTTCACATCCGACTAAAGCTGAGTTTTATCAAGCTGCTGCCGAATCTCTAGGTTTAGTCGCGCCAGAATTTAATCAACAATCTATGCCGAGTAAAGTCATCCAAGCTGACGCGATTGTCACAGATTTAGGCTTTCGATATCAGTATGTTTCGCCGCTGGATATGCTAGCGGCATGTTGAGAAAGGTTCATTACTGTAAAAGGTAAAAGTCGAACTTTTAGGTTATCTTTGGGTCCCAAGTTTGCTTGAGCAAATGTGTCATCCTTATTTAAACAAACGACGAATAAAAAGAGACAATATAATGAGCGTGTTTAATCGAGTTCGACCTATAGCAGTATTTGCGTGCGGATTAATGCTGAGTGCCAGCTTTGCCCTGCAGGCTGCAAGTTTCGAAGAAGGCAAGGATTATGTCACTGTGGCGGGCATTACCGAAACGCAAAAGCCAGTGCTGCGGGAGTTTTTTTCTTATAACTGTACACATTGTTATAAGCAAGAACCGCTCATTGAGTCGACAGTAAAGCTGCTTGGCAAAGATGTGGCCTTTGAGCGTACCCCCGTTGGTGCAGGTCGTCCTGCTTGGGAATTGAGCCAGTTTGCCTATTATATGGCGCAAAAATTAAAGATGACTAAGCAAACCCATGGTGCCATTTTTAAGCAAATTCATGAGAAAGGTGAGCAATTTACCACCCTAGAGCAAGTAAAAGCCTTTTTCATTGCCCAAGGCGCTAAGGTGGGTGATGTCGATGCCGCGATGAATTCCGTCGATGCTAAATTCACTCTAATGAATTATGACTCTCAAGCTGAGCTTGCAGGGATCAAGGGGGTACCGTCATTATTGGTTAATGGCCGTTATATGCTGACCTCAACCGCACATACCGCAGAAGAATTGGCGGCGTTAGTGAGGTTTTTAGCTGCGAAGTAACGGCATTTTATAGACGGACGGCACGCGATGTATCATGCGATGAAAGCCGCTTGTTGCGAGTAACGCTTAGTCACGTTTCCTCAAGGTAGATTGAGTAACCCAGCATAGGCTGGGTTATTTTTTGTTGTAAACCTGCAAAGAGGCAGTGAGTCAAACCCTAACATTTTGACGAAATAACATGATGAAATAAAACGGTAAGCAATTGGCCTGACCTAGGTTTGATGAGAGATTTAACGTCTCTAATTGATTGAGAAACTCATGATTAAAACCCTCAATAATCTAGGCTAAAAATCTTAAATCATCTGATTTTTAGCCAGTCTAGAGCCGTATTAAAGGTCATTTAAATTTCTAATTTCCCTAGTTCAGACAATAAGTTATTTCTATTTATTGGATGAAAATCCTCTTTCTCCATTCACATCCCACTCATTCATGTTCGACATTGGTCTAACCTGTTAAAAAAGTTAAAACCGTATCGAAATGTAATATCATTGTTAACTCTTTGAATTTGTTTCTATTCGCTATTTGCAGACAGTGTTTTGAATCACGGGTTAGACGAAAGTCGTGATTGTGCTCACACCAGCTGTTGCTAGATTAAACATGACTTAAAATTAAAACAGCACAGGGGAGTCACTATGGGTTTTGAAAACAACGACAAGGCAAAGGGTTATTGGCGCGAGAATATTCGTCTCGTACTGAGCTTATTAGCCATTTGGGCGGCAGTTTCTTTTGGATGCGGCATTTTATTGGTTGATGTACTCAATGAAGTCCATTTCATGGGATTCAAATTAGGTTTCTGGTTTGCACAACAGGGATCTATGTATGTATTCGTTGCGCTTATCTTTGTCTACGCGGCAAAAGCCAACGCCTTAGATAAAAAATATAACGTACAAGAAGACTAAGGAGCTTTGAGATGGATGTTCAAACACTCACATATATTATCGTAGGGCTCTCATTTGCGCTCTACATTGGGATTGCAATCTGGACCCGTGCGGGTTCAACCAAAGAGTTCTATGTTGCTGGCGGCGGTGTTCACCCTGTTGTGAACGGTATGGCAACGGCGGCAGATTGGATGTCAGCGGCGTCATTTATTTCGTTAGCGGGTATTGTGTCTTTCGTCGGTTACGATGGTAGCGTGTACTTGATGGGCTGGACGGGCGGCTACGTATTGCTTGCCCTTTGTATGGCACCGTATTTACGTAAATTTGGTAAGTTTACTGTGCCAGATTTCGTCGGTGAGCGTTATTACTCACAGGCGGCACGTACAGTCGCGGTTATCTGCGCTATCTTTATTTGCTTTACGTATATTGCAGGGCAAATGCGTGGCGTGGGTGTTGTGTTCTCGCGTTTCCTTGAAGTGGATGTGGATACGGGCGTATATATCGGTATGGCGGTCGTGTTCTTCTACGCGGTACTCGGTGGTATGAAAGGGATTACCTACACTCAGGTTGCCCAATACTGCGTACTGATTTTCGCCTTTATGGTTCCGGCTATTTTCCTTTCAGTGATGATGACAGGCCACTTAGTTCCGCAAATTGGTTTTGGTGCTGAGTTACTGGATGCCGCTGGCAATAATAGCGGTGTATATTTGTTAGAAAAACTCAATAACGTTTCGGTTGAGCTCGGCTTTGCACCTTACACCGACGGTTCTAAGAGCATGATAGATGTGTTCTGTATTACGGGTGCCTTGATGGTGGGTACTGCGGGTTTACCCCATGTTATCGTGCGTTTCTTCACTGTACCTAAAGTGAAGGATGCACGTATCACTGCCGGATGGTCGCTTGTTTTTATTGCGATTATGTACACCACAGTGCCTGCGTTAGCAGCGTTCTCCCGCGTGAACATGATTGAAACTATTAACGGTCCCGATTCTAAAGGTGTGGCTTATGAGTCTGCACCAGATTGGATTAAGAACTGGGAAAAAACCGGTTTGATTAAGTGGGATGACAAAAATGGCGACGGTAAAATTTACTATTCGTCAGGTAAGATTGAAGATCCCGCTAGCAAAAATGAAATGAAGATTGATAACGATATTATCGTACTTGCTACGCCAGAAATCGCTAATTTACCAGCTTGGGTTATCGCCCTCGTGGCGGCGGGTGGTTTAGCAGCTGCGTTATCAACATCTGCAGGCTTGCTATTGGTGATTTCAACGTCGGTTTCACACGACCTATTGAAAAAGAATTTAATGCCTAACCTTTCCGATAAAAAAGAGCTGCTATATGCTCGCTTGGCGGCAGGTATTGGCATTGTGATTGCGGGTTACTTTGGGGTGAACCCTCCTGGTTTCGTGGCGGCAGTGGTGGCATTCGCCTTCGGATTAGCGGCTTCCTCACTGTTCCCTGCCATTGTTATGGGTATTTTCTCTAAGACAATGAATAAAGAAGGTGCGATTGCCGGTATGTTAACGGGTCTACTGTTTACTGCTGGTTATATCATCTACTTCAAGTTTGTTGATCCAACGGCTAACATAGCTGCTAACTGGTTCCTGGGTATTTCACCAGAAGGTATTGGTATGGTAGGCATGTTAGTGAACTTCGGTGTAGCAGCGATAGTGAGTCGAGTCACTGCGGCAACACCACTGCATGTTCAGGAGATGGTTGAATCGATTCGTTTCCCTAAAGGTTCGGGTGAAGCAAGCGGCCACTAACCTTACTGCGTAATGGTGAGTATCAACACAAGAGAGCGCTTCAGCGCTCTTTTTTTATTGCCTCTTTTGGCCTGCCTTTATCACTCTGTGGGGAGTCACTTTATTATGCTTGCGGCTGACTTTAGTCGAATGTAGCGTAGCGACAATGCAGGCTATAGTGATGACATCTCAGTAAAAATTCGCCTAAAGAAGGTGTTGCCTATGAATGCCAGTGAGTTACAACCCGTAGTGCAATTTCTACAGGGACTTGTGCCCTTTGATGCTCTGCCTGAGGATGTAGTCGTGCGCTGCGCTAAGGCTGTTACTGTTGGGTATTACAGCAAAGCCTCTGGTTATGTTAATTTCGACGCGAATTCGCCTAAGTTGTATATGGTGCGTAGCGGCGCCTTTGAGGTGCGCGATCCTGACGGTGTGTTGGTGGATAGAGTGGGCGAGGGTGAGTTTTTTGGCTTTTCTACTTTGTTATCAGGGGAAAAAGTCGTTAATAAAGTCGCTATTCTTGAAGACGGTCTAGTTTATCATCTGCCCCAAGCCTTGTTTGATAGCCTTAGGAGTGAGAGTCGTCACTTCGATAAGTTTTTTACCCGCGCCTTCGCAAAGCGTTTACGCCATGAGGCCCGCTTTAAGGCAAAGGATCTGACGACCACAAGTCGGATAAGTACCTTGATGTCTTCCACTCCCATCGTTATAGATGCCCAAGCTAGCGTGACTCAGGCGGCACTCTTGATGCGAAATCGCCGAGTATCGTCCTTATTGGTGACGGATAATCATAAATTGGTTGGCATCTTAACCGATAAGGATTTGCGTAATCGCGTGTTAGCAGCAGGGCTTGATGGCAGCGTTGCTGTGCATCAAGCTATGACGGTTTCACCTATCTCGATTTCCTCCAATGCCTTGATTTTTGAAGCCATGCTGCTGATGAGTGAGCATAACATTCATCACTTACCTATTATCGATCAAGATAAAGCTATCGGTATGGTGACCAGTACTGACATCTTGCGCGGGCAGGGCTCACAACCGCTACTGTTGATTGGTGAGATTGAACGGCAGCAGGATCTTGCCAGTTTAATTGGTGTCAGTAAGCAAATTCCCCTATTGCTGCAAAATCTTATTAGTGCCGATGCCAGAGCTGAAGAAATTGGTCGAGTGTTAACCTCTGTCACCGATGCGCTGACGCGGCGATTAATTGTGCTCAATCAACAATTGCTTGGTGAACCGCCAATGGCCTTTTGCTGGTTGGCATTTGGCTCGCAGGGACGACAAGATCAGGCTGCGTGTTCAGATCAAGATAATGGCTTGTTAGTCGCAGAAGAGATGGATGATTTTGCTAAAGGTTATTTTGATGCCTTAACCCATGCCGTGTGCGCAGGGCTTGACCAATGCGGTTATGAATTTTGTCCCGGCAATATTATGGCGCAAAATCCCCAATGGCGGATGTCACTCAAACAGTGGCAACAGGTATTTGAAAAATGGGTCATAACGCCTGAGCCTAAGGCGTTAATGCACGCCAGCATCTTCTTCGATATGCGATCGGTTTACGGTCCACAAACCCTTTTTGATGCCTTACAGGATAAAGTCTTAGCTCAAACCCGCGATAACGATATTTTCCTCGCGGGTATGACAGGTAATTCCCTGGTGGAGTCGCCGCCGCTAGGATTTTTCCGCAAATTTGTACTCGAGCGGGATGGTAGCGAAGTTAAAGGCATAGATTTGAAACATAAGGGCAATGCATTGATCAACGATATTGCCCGTGTTTATGCCTTGTCTGCGGGCATTAAAGAAGTGAATACTGCAAAACGTATTCGTGCCTTGATGGATGCGAATATTCTCAATCGACAAGATGCGCTCAATTTGGCTGATGCCCACGAGTTTATCGCCCATATGCGGTTATCGAACCAAGGTTATCAACATAATCAAGGGGTAGAGGTGAGTAATTATTTGCTGCCTGGGCATTTATCTTCGCTGGTTCGTCATCAGTTACGTGACGCTTTTAAAGTCGTACATGAGGCGCAGGCGGGGATGAAGATGAAATTTATGCGAAGCTTTTGATATGAATACATTGTTGCTGAAAACTCAGCTCAATTGGCGGGCGCTGCGTTGCCAACATCATTTATTTAAAGGCTATTATCAGTCGCTGTTGCCTCTACTGGCAATGCCGTTATCCGAAGCGCCGTTAATGGCGATGGATTTGGAGATGACAGGGCTCAATCCGCAGCAAGATCAAATTCTCAGCATTGGATTGGTGCCGATTGAGCGCGGTGAGATCCCGTTGGTACGCGCCGAGCAAAAGTTAGTGCAAATTCGCGGCAGCGTAGGCCAAAGCGCGACGATCCACGGCATTCTTGATAATCATTTGGTGCAAGCTGTCACCATTGAGGAGGCTATGGGCTGGTTTATCAATCAAACCTATGGCCGTGTGCTGGTGGCACATCATGCCCCTTTAGATTGTCGTTTTTTACAGCAGGATTTATTGACGATTTATCATCAAGCCCTTGTTTTACCTACAATTGATACTTTAATGATTGAAAAACACCGTTTACTACGGGAGCACTCAGTGATTAAAGAGGGGAGTTTGCGCCTTGGCGCTTGTCGCGAGCGTTATGGTTTACCCATTTATACGGCCCATAGCGCGCTGACCGATGCCTTAGCTTGTGGAGAATTATTACTCGCGCAAATGGCCGCCATGGGCGGTGCGGCAAAGCTTACCGTGGCTGATTTATTGCAAAAATCGACTTAGTCAGTGTTAACTGAAATCACTCTTTGTGGTGAGTGAATCTATTTGAGATGGATTGGTTTCACTTTGATTTCAATTTGATTTCATCTTAGGTTAATCACTGACAAGCTAAACTCAGTTGACATTTAATCTTCTGTTCAAATTCAACCTGCCGTTGATTTGGCAATCCAACCAACTTGTACTTCACTCTACTAAGTTGAGTGGGTAGGAGAATATGATGCCGTTACCTTTACTTTGGGTGGGTGGTGCCGTAATCGGTGCGGTTTTGCTGGCCGATGAGCGCCAGCAGCGTCAACAGCTTGAGCGTGACAGATTACTCGGTAAGGCCCCTAAGTACCCCGTTGCCAAGCGCGCTATGGTGGCACCGCCGAGTCAATGGCAAAAGGGATTAAAACCAGTATCGCCAATTCCTGGCAGTATCGTCTGTTGTTATGTTTTTGGCGTGATTGAGCATACTGGCATTTGGCTTGGTGATGATTGCCTCGTAGAGTTACATGGCTCAGGGCTGGTACGGGCTGTATCGGTAAAGCGTTTTTTAGCGGGACGGACCGGTAGCCAAATCTATATTGCCTGTAATCACCAACATCAGCCTCTTATTGCCGACTCTGTGTTGCCCCGCGCTGAACAGGCGATTTATCAGTATCGGGAATATGATTTATTCGACAACAATTGCCATCGATTTGTTTGGTCTTGTATTAGTGGCAGCGAAGGCGTGATTAAAGGCTTTAACGAGTTAAATCAAAAACTCGCCGAACATTTTAATCAAGCTATCTATTGGGATGAGATGATCATTAGCAAGCTGAATGAATAAGCTCTGTAGTCATATACTAAAAAAGCCATCGATTAAGATGGCTTTTTGTTTTAGTGAAACACTATGTAACCGTTTTGCAGAAACCGTTTACGGCTTACAAAAATAATCTACAGCGCGTTTAACTAACTCTATGCCTGTTTTGTCACAAGGCGGTAACTCGGCATCACTGATATTGATAGGTGTGACGCGATTTCCCCATTGCAGCAAGAGTGCAGCAGAGGTTAAGCCTGCGCCAAAGGCACAAGAGAGTATGGTTTGATTCGGCTTGATAATGCCTTGTTCTAACGCATCACAAATGGCAATTGGAATCGTCGCCGCCGAGGTATTGCCATAATTAGCGATGTTCACGAAGGCTTTTTCTTTCGGGATTTTCATTCGGCTAACTAAGGTATCAATAATACGTTCGTTGGCTTGATGCGGGATCACGAGATCCACTTCATCCTTATCAACACCACATTTTTCAAGCACTTTAGTGCTCAATTTATTCATTCCGTTAATCGCACGCTTGAAGATTTCTTGGCCATCGAATTCAATGAAAAAGTCCAATGAGTCGGCTGAGAATCTGTCCATCGCCGTGCCAAAGCCCGCTTTCAGAATATCACGACCTTCAGGATCGTTATTTAGCTCATAACCGAGCACGCCACCGGCAACATCTGTCGCTTCAACCACAACGGCACCCGCACCATCACCAAATAGCACTGCAGTTTCGCGGCGCGACCAATCTAAATAGAAAGATAAACGTTCAGCACCAATGACTAATACTTTCTTGCTCTGGCCACTCTTGATTTGTGAGCTGGCTAAACCTAAGCCATATAAGAAGCCACTGCAGGCAGCATTGATATCGAATGCGGCACAACTGGCGCCAATATTAGCTTGTACAGTGGATGCAATATTTGGGATCAAAGTGTCTGGGCTGGCACTGGCCAGAATGATCATGTCGATTTCACTGCCATCAATACCCGCTGCTGCGAGCGCACGTTGTGCTGCAACTGAAGCGAGTTCAGAGGTGTTAACATGACTGATATGGCGCTGGCTAATGCCGGTGCGAGATTTAATCCATTCATCGGATGTCTCGATAAAGGTCGCAAGATCATCGTTGGTTAGAGTGGCTGGTGGAACACATTTGCCCCAACCTGTGATAGTGGCGTACTGCATGGTGGTTTCTCTCAAATAAAAAAGGCAGAACCTGAGCGCTGCCTTGAATCGACAACAAAGCTTATCGGCAACTCTAATGGCCGTCCGTGATCTAGACCACCTGTTTGGCGACGAGATCTCGAATTGTCATTGCGGCATGCAGAATATGATGACGCAGTAGCGCCGTCGCTTTTTCTGTTTCTCTCAGTTTGCAGTGGTTGAGTAAAGCTCTGTGCTCATGCTCTGCAGCAGGAATCCCCCCCGCGAGCAATAACTGCAAACGAATGTATCTATCACAATTAGTATTGAGGCCGTGAACAACCTCAAGGGTGTGTGGGCGATTAGCCGCCTGATATAAGCAAGTGTGAAATTGCGTATTCAACTCGCTCCAACTGGCGACGGCATCTTCATGTTTGAAGGCCGACTCCAATTGTTCGAGTACACGTTCTGCTTTTTCTAAATCAGCCTCTTGAAGTCGTGGGATCGCTTTCGCAAGCAGATCGGTTTCGATCATTGCACGTAATTCAAAGAGTTCGGTGACTTGTTCGACGGATAAAACTGTCGCAGTCGCACCTTTATGGGGCTCAAACTTAACGAGTCCTTCAGCTTCGAGTTGCAATAACGCTTCTCTCACCGGAATACGGCTGACATTTAACGCTTCAGCCAAGGCACTTTGTCTGAGGGGTTCTCCTGCGGCTATGTCACCTGAAAGAATTCTCTCTCTGAGCACTTCCACAACTAACTGGGTGCGGGTTTTGTGGACGATAGGCGTAGTTCGACTCATTATTTCCGTCTATTTCGGGTATTTTCTCGTTATTTGCCCAAGATTACCGTTAAAAACACCACAAATAAAGGGAAATGCTTGATTGAGTGCAGCATCTCAGAGACTAACAATGCCCAAAAGACGGGGTTTTTTGTGGTTTTCTCTTACGATTTGAAGCGCATTCCTTGCGAGCGGCTTCGATGGCAACGGTGGCAATTATTTGTAAAAATGCTGTTCAGCTTCTTCGATTGAGTATTTTGATTAAAACAGTGCCATTACACATTTCACTGCTGGATTTTTTGGACTCTGATTTGGTGGGACAATTGCTATCTCGCATAGACACAAGCTGTACATAGAGATTTGCCTGTACAGCCACGAAATATCACTAACGCGCAATTTAGCGCTAAAAGCATAACTTCGCGGTGCAATTTCTGATAATGAATGGAATAATAGCGTGATAACGCCTTAGGCGATTTGGGAGTATTACAGTGAGTCGAGCAGTATTTTTAGACCGTGATGGTGTGATTAACAAAGACCATGGTTATGTCCACTTAGTGGATGACTTCGAATATATTGACGGTGTGTTTGAATCTTGCCTCTCTTTAAAAGAAATGGGCTACAAGTTAGTTGTCGTCACTAATCAATCCGGTATTGCCCGTGGCATGTATACTGAAGACCAATTCCACAGCTTAACGGAGTGGATGGATTGGAACTTTGCCGACAAAGGGGTCGAGCTCGATGGTATTTACTATTGCCCGCACCATGCCGAGAAAGGAATAGGGGAATATAAGGTTGATTGTGATTGCCGTAAACCTAAGCCGGGTATGCTCAATGATGCGGCGCAATTCTTAAAAATCGACTTAGCGCACTCAGTCATGGTTGGCGACAAAGCCGAAGATATGCAGGCTGCGAAAGCGGCGGGCGTGACTACTCGTATATTAGTGCGCAGTGGTAAGGTTATTGCTGATGACAGTGATGCCACAGTGGTACTCGACAGTATTGCCGATGTGCCGTCTTACTTAAAAAGCCTAGGCTAGTCGCTACGCTACTACTTATAAGCAGATAAACATTTGCTTATAAGTTCATCTCAAGTGGCTACTATCACAGTAGCCAGTAGCGTGGGTTATTGCTCTTGTCATTTCTAGCGTTGGGTTAACCTCATCTTTTACCTTAATCCAGCACTAATTCGATAAAATTGGCGTTAAAACACACTTTTAGTTTAAAAAGTGTGCGCTTGAATCGTTTTTCGTAATTATTCGCGCCAAAGGGGTTGCGGTAAAATCTGACATCCCTATAATGCGCATCCACTGACCCAGCGGGGTCAAGGGTTAAACGCTGAATAAGCTGATAACCATGCTCTTTAACAATTTATCAAGCAAATCTGTGTGGACACTCACAGGTGTTGAGTTAATCGAAACTGCTCGCCCTTAGCATTAGCTTAGGGTTGGCAGTCAAAAATTTAAATCAATGTTTTCAAGTCATTCTCCTCAGCGAGAAGCGTGACTGAGTGTTCATAGTAATATGTACATACAGTAATGTATGGATTGAAACGCGATGCTTTTTAGTGAGCAAAGCGAATCAAAACAGTAGAATTCATTGAGCCGTTTGACGTCAGTCAAACAACAAAACTTTAATTGAAGAGTTTGATCATGGCTCAGATTGAACGCTGGCGGCAGGCCTAACACATGCAAGTCGAGCGGCAGCACAAGGGAGTTTACTTCTGAGGTGGCGAGCGGCGGACGGGTGAGTAATGCCTAGGGATCTGCCCAGTCGAGGGGGATAACAGTTGGAAACGACTGCTAATACCGCATACGCCCTACGGGGGAAAGGAGGGGACCTTCGGGCCTTCCGCGATTGGATGAACCTAGG